>JAURNV010000007.1 GCA_030830005.1 Flavobacteriaceae bacterium
GGTTATGGGGAAATAGTTGTTGAAAAGAAAGTCGGGATGACAGGATTTGAACCTGCGACCCCACGCACCCCATGCGTGTGCGCTACCAGGCTGCGCCACATCCCGTGGTAAAAGTTTGTCGGGGTGGCAGGATTCGAACCTGCGACCTCCTGCTCCCAAAGCAGGCGCGATGACCGGGCTACGCTACACCCCGTAAAAACGGACTGCAAATATAGAATATATCATTACCCTAACAAATATAATTTTTCATCATTTTAGATAATAGATTGATAATAACTTTTGATGGTATCTTGTCTGTTTTAAATAAGTAAACATGTAATTTTGAGTATTAAATATTTGTAATGAGCAATCAACCCGAACACATTAAAACATTAATAATTGGATCTGGACCTGCAGGATACACAGCGGCTATATATGCCGCTCGTGCTGATTTGAAGCCAGTGGTTTACACCGGGTTAGAACCTGGAGGACAGCTAACTACTACTACAGAAGTGGATAATTTTCCAGGTTATCCTGAGGGGGTTGATGGACCAACAATGATGGTGCAATTGCAACAACAAGCCGAACGTTTTGGTACGGATGTTCGTATCGGGATGGCTACTGCAGTAGAATTTTCTAAAGAAGTAGGTGGGATTCACTCTGTAACTATCGACAATGAAAAAGAAATTACAGCTGATACGGTTATAATTTCAACTGGAGCAACAGCAAAATATCTTGGATTGCCAAGTGAGCAACGTCTACGCGGGGGAGGTGTTTCAGCATGTGCTGTTTGCGATGGATTCTTTTATAAAGGTCAAGATGTAGCTATTGTTGGTGGTGGCGATACTGCAGCCGAAGAAGCAACCTATCTAGCTAATATTTGTAATAAAGTGACCATGCTTGTGCGTAAAGACCGTATGCGTGCTTCAAAAGCCATGCAGCATAGGGTTACTTCAACACCTAATATTGATCTGCGCTACAATACTGAAATAGATGAGGTGTTGGGAGATCAAGTAGTTGAAGGGTTACGGATGGTAAACAACCAAACGGGGCAAAAAGAGGAAATTGCCATTACGGGATTATTTATTGCCATTGGACATAAACCCAACACGGATATTTTTAAGGGGCAGTTAGACATGGATGATGCAGGCTATCTTATTACACAAGGAAAATCTACCAAAACAAATATTCCAGGCGTTTTTGCTTCTGGAGATGTGCAAGATAAAGAATACCGCCAAGCGGTAACGGCTGCTGGGACAGGCTGTATGGCAGCTTTAGACGCAGAGCGTTATTTGGCAGAAGTTGCTAGCTAAAACGTAATTGCGGCTACGTGTAATCCCATTGCTATAGTAGCCAAGATGGATAACACCCAGAGCCCAATTAAAATAAATAACACCATTGAATTTGCTTTTTTAGAATTACTTAATAAGCGTTGTCCTAAAATGGCTAAGAAAGCAAAAGGGATTCCAACTAGAAAAAGAAGGGGAACACTTGCTAACCAAAATGGAAACCCCCAATATTGAATAGCTACATAATCGTTTATCCCTGAAAATGGAATGCCAAAAATATCAAATAACCCTACAGAAAATAAAGTAATAGTAAGTGAAAAAAGAACTAGGTACGAAATCATAATCAGCAATATTCCTATCAACTTCGCTAGCACGGTAATTATGGTTTTTATAAAATTTCCTAAGGCCTTTAAAAATGATTTCGCACCGCTTTGTGCTTTTTCTTTTGTAGCGTTATAATCAACGTCTTTTATGGTTTCTTTTACATCGTTAATACTCTCTTTAAATTTCTTTTCAAGACTAGAGATATTAACAGGCTCACCTTTCATATCAAGTTTTTCAGCAGCGGTTTTGGCGGGGGCAATAAATGCCCACAAGGCAAAATAGAGTATGGTAAATCCACCCCACGAAAAAATTGCTAAAAGCAACCAACTTAAACGCACCCAAGTGACTTGAATTCCAAAGTAGTGGGCTACACCAGAGGCAACCCCTCCAAGAACCATATCGTCTGGGTCACGAAAAAATTTACGTCCATGTTTTTTTTCTTTTTTCTCATGTTCTTGATCCTCATCATCAGCTAGCTGATAATCTTTTGGCTGTCCCATGATACCTATAACGTAAGTGACTTCTTCAGAAGTAATCACCTGTCTTTCATGAGCAACTTTCTCTAGAAATAGTTCGGCAATTCTAGCTTCAATATCCGACATGAGTTCCTCTCTAATAGTGGAGGTTTTAAAATATGCGACAATTTCCTCTAAATAATGCTTTAGCATAGAAAAGGCAATGTCGTCCATATAAAACAATTGCCCCGCCAAATTTATGTTTACTGTGGTATTCATGATTTATTTGATTTAGGATGAGTCAAATTTTTAACAGATTTGTGTAATTCATTCCAACTTCTAGTAAGTTCTTCTAAAAAAAGGCTTCCTTTTTTAGTTAGGATGTAGTATTTTCTTGGAGGTCCGCTAATGGATTCTTCCCACTCGTAACTAACAAGACCTGCGCTTCTGAGTCGTGCTAGCAGTGGATATAATGTGCCCTCAACTACAATTAGCTCTGCACTTTTAAGATGATTTAGAATTTCTGTTGCGTATTTACGCTCCTTGCTAATAGAAGAAAGAATACATAATTCTAATACTCCTTTTCTCATTTGAGCCTTAGTATTGTCGAGTTTCATATTGCAAATGTATAAAAGGGTAACTTGCTATGCAAGGTACAGTAGAGTTTTAAATTTTTCATACATTCGGGTTATGAGAATTACTCCAAGGTCAATTACACTTTTTACTCTATTTAAACTTCCAGCCGCTTTTTTTACTGGAGTTCGTGTTCATGATGTTTCAAACGATTCGTGTGTTGTACGTGTCCGTCTAAATTGGGCAAATAAAAATCCTTTTCGATCAATGTTTTGGGCGGTTCAGGGTATGGCAGCAGAGTTATCAACGGGAGTGCTGATCATGCAAAGTTTAAAGATGGAGGATGCCAAAGCCTCAATGCTTGTAATTGAGAGCAAAGCAACTTTTTCGAAGAAGGCAACTGGAATAATTACCTTTACGTGTTCTCAAGGGGACGAAGTTTTAAACATTATTCAAAACGCAGCTAATGTACCTCAGCAAATTTGGTTAAGCGCAACTGGAGTAGATGAAGTAGGTGATGAGGTTTGTTCATTTTCTTTTTTATGGTCAATAAAAACCAAAAATTAACATTTCTTCAACATTTTGAAATTAACATTTTTATTTTATTAGCTACAAACAAACCAAAATGTCAACCAGTTTAAATCTTACTTACTTTAAGATTGTATTATCTAAAGTTTGTGCTTATCCTCCTTTACTTAAAAAAGAACTAGAAAAGGCAAAAAATCATTTGAGCTCTTACGATTATTATAAGCTAAAAGTTTGGCTTTCAAAGCAAGAAACTTCTAGTCTGACTTTGGACTGATGATTTTTATGTCTTCATAGATTATCGCGCCACGAATGATGGCTCGGATTTTATCATGGAGTGCGTTTATTATGTGAAGCTTTAACCCACGTTTGTGATAAATTACACTGACCTCTCTTGCAGGTTCGGGTGTTGAAAAGTTTTTTATGTTATTTTTTTGTTGTTCGCTCAATTGTCGTGCATGTAAATACGGCAAAAGCGTAATTCCTAATCCCTCATTTGACAATTGTATAAGTGTTTCGAAACTTCCACTATTGATCTGAAATGTATTTGGGGACTCTTTTTTTAACTTACAGATATTTAATGCCGAGTCTCTAAAGCAATGTCCGTCCTGTAGCAATAGAACTTGCGCTGTTTTAAGCATTTCAGTGCTTATTGTTTTTTGATTATTCAAACCTGAATGAGCAGGGGCATACACAACAAAGGGTTCAAAATACAGTGGTTTTTCTATAATCTGCTCCAAGCCTAGTGGTGTTGCTGCAATCCCAGCATCAAGAATACCTTTTTCTAACTGTTCCAATATTTGTTGTGTAGGCATTTCCTCAATCTCTAACGTTAGCTGCGGATATGCTTTTAGTACAGTCTGTAAAAACAAGGGTAAGAGTGTAGGCATTATTGTAGGTATTATACCTAAGCGAAAAGGCCCTCCAATAATCCCCTTTTCTTGTTGAATAACGTATTGCATGCGCTCGGATTCAGCTACAATAAGTCGCGCTTGCTCAATAATTTTTTCTCCCACAAGTGTTAATCCAATTGGTTTTTGAGCTCTGTCAAAAATTTTCACATCTAGTTCTTGCTCTAATTTTTGAATTTGCATACTTAGCGTGGGCTGAGTTACAAAGGCGTGCTCTGCAGCTGTTGTAAAGTTACGATGCTCGGCAACGGCAATGCAATATTTGAGTTGGGTTATTGTCATGATTACTCTTTTAAAACAGTTACGCGCATACGCATATTTGTAAGTGGCCACTCACGTTTATCTGTCGGCAAGGTGTTTATAGCATCAACTACATCCATACCTCGGATTACTTCTCCAAAGGGAGTATAGCTACCATCTAAGTGATATGCCCCAGGCGACTTTTGAACAATAAAAAACTCATATGGAGAGGCAAGCTTGTGTGGGTTTTCAATATCACTACTTGGCATAGATACGATTCCTCTGTGGTGTTTATATCCTTTTCGAGTATCAGGAGGGAGGAGGTATTTCCCAATATTACGTCGCTTTTGGCCTGTATCTAAATTGTCTGAATTCCCCCCTTGAATAATAAATTCAGGAACTACTCGATGAAAATAGGTGCCGTCAAAATATTTTTGTTTGGTAAGAAACACAAAGTTTGCCCTGTGATAAGGTGTTTTTTCATAAAGCATAATATCAAAGCTGCCTAATGGAGTTTCAATGCGAACTTTATTTTCAGGGTTTTCAGCGCCATAGCGTTGCAAAAATGGGATTGCGGATTCATCCGTTAGCGGAAGAGTACTTTTCTTCTTAATTGTATTTTTTTGTTCTGAAGAAACAACAGTGGTCTGTTTAGGTTTTGGTAATGGTTTTGGGTGGGTAGTCGTGGTATTGCACGAAACTAAAAACCATAAACCGGAAAAAAACATAATGTATTTTTTGCAGGCACTCAGCATGTTGTAAAGTTACAAGTTTTTTATTCGTGTAAAGATTGCATATCCTTTTGTATTTTTACCTACTCAAAACAAAATTGTGTTTAAACGCAACCCATTTGGCCATTATCTACTTATTAAGCTTTGGCTTATTCGTTTTCTAGGTTTTATTACACGGAGGCGATTTAATGGCTTTAACAATTTGCATATTCGTGGCTCTGAAATTATTCGTCAATTGCCCGACAAAAACGTACTTTTCATCTCTAATCATCAAACGTATTTCGCTGATGTCACTGCGATGATGCATGTCTTTTTTGCAAGTTTAGCGGGTAGAGATGATAACCTCAATTATTTACGCTATATATGGAGGCCAAAACTCAATGTCTACTACATTGCTGCGAAGGAAACCATGAAAGCAGGCTTACTCCCTCGAATTTTAGCATATACAGGATCTATTTCAATTGAACGCACATGGCGTGAGAAAGGAAAGACGATTAATCGACAGGTGAAAATGAGTGATATTTCTAACATTGGAAAAGCGCTAAATGACGGTTGGGTAATTACATTCCCACAAGGAACGACCAAGCCTTTTGCACCTGTTAGAAAAGGAACATTACACATAATAAAAACATATAACCCGGTTGTTGTTCCTATTCAAATTGATGGATTTAGACGCTCTTTTGACAAAAAAGGGATTTTTATTAAGAAAAAAGGAATAAAACAGACCATGCATATTAAACCCCCCATTACTTTTAACCTAGAAAAATCTAATGAGGAGTTGGTAGACCAAATAGCTGAAGCTATTGGACAAGTTAGAAAAAAGTGATTATTCTAAAATTCCCGCACAACTGATTCGTGCACCCGCTGCTCCTGATGGCTGCGATTTAAAATCGTCAACACCTTGATGTACAATAATAGCCTTGCCCAAAATGTTTTTGGTGTCGTCATCACATCCGATACACCATTCATCGGTTTCAAAAAATACTCGACCAATGCCATCTGCACCTACCTCGAAATTCCCAATATCTCCTTTGTGATAACCCTCTTCGCTGCCCCATTTGCCGTGCGGGGCAAATGTAGGGTTCCAATGACCACCCGTTGACCCGCCGTCATCAGAACTACAATCTGCTTTTTCATGTAAATGAATAGCATGTGTTCCCGCCGATAATCCACGTATGGTAACACTTAGTCGAACCAAACCGTTATGCTCATCAAATAATGCGAAACCGGTAGCATTTGACTCGCTTTTTGGGTTTAATCCAATTTCCAATTGACTACGTTGGCAACCAATAGTGCTAATAATTAGCATAAATAAAAAAAACTTTTTCATGCAACTAAATTACGTAAAAGCTAATCAGTTTTACAATTACTTTTTTAAATAGGGAATAAGCGCATCATAGTAGCGTGTTGCAACAAACTGAGCGCCTTCATTATTGTAATGGATATAATCAGCAAAAAAATCATCAGAAAAACCTGTTGCCATATCAACAACAATCACTTCTGAAGTAGCGCTTGTTTGATCGCTAGCAATTTTTGCTATTTCAGCATGCATCTGTTCCAAAGCAAGAATTAGTTCAGGGGTCATAAAGCTAGAAGTTCCTGGTGCCATTTGTTCAATTAGAATAGTGACATTAGGGTTGTGCATTTGAATTTTATCTATGATGGCGTTAATAGTTGGGAGTATTTCATCTATGACTGCTCCATTTAATGCATCGTTACCACCTGGTGAGCTAAACAACACAATATCGGGAGTATCGATTTTATCGAGCCAATTTTCAATTTGTTCATTTATTTGAACAGATGTCCAACCACTATGGCCTTCGTGATCATCGTCAAAACAATAGTTTTTATAATTATCATAAATGGGTAAATCCTCTTGTCCGCCCACAAAATCTACACCGAATTCTTGGTCTACGAGTTTTTTCCAAAGTTCATATCGATAGCTTTCATGATATGGAAGAAATCCTTGTACTCTAGATGCACCCAGTGGCATAATAGTAACATTTTTGTTTAGCGATTTGCATTCCTCAGCAATAGAGTCTTCTCCAGATTCACATGAGGTATTGAAAAGAATAAATAAAAGATATACAAGAGAAAGGGGGGCTTTTTTCATAATATTGAGATTAAATTATAACACAGTTGTTAAACGGTTTTTAAGTTCATATAATATTAACTAAAAATGCTGATATTTAAACAAATTATTACAATGCGTACACAGATATTTTTTTTATTGGGGATTATTCTGCTTAGCTCAACTTCTTGTGGAACTCAATATAAGACTATTCCCTTTGGAGAAGTGTCGTCTACTTTTTCCTATGCCGAAAAAAAGCATTGGGCAGTCTACGCAGGTAAAGCAGCTAACGGAGAAATGGTTAGCAATGATGACACAAATGTAAACGCAGATGTGTTTTTTGTCTATCCTACATTACTAACAAACAAACGTGATTCCCGTTGGAATGCGTTCATTGATGACGCTGTAATTAATGAAGATGTATTGAAATGGATTCTTCCGTATCAGGCTAAAGCGTGGTCAAGTTCTGGACGCCTTTTTATTCCTTATTACCGTCAAAATCATTACCGTGCTTTTTTTGAGCCCTACATTAACCAGGGTGGTTTAGCAGCTCAAAAACTAGCTTATAACGATGTTAAGGCTTCTTTTTTGTATTATTTAAAACACGAAAACAACGGGCGTCCTATTATTTTGGCTGGTCATAGTCAAGGGGCTATCCATTTGAAAAAATTGCTGCAGGAATTTTTCGATGGTACTGAACTACAACAGAAACTTGTAGCGGCTTATTTGGTTGGCACACGTGTAAAAAAAGAGGATTTTAATTCTTTAAAACCTCTGACTACTCCTTCTTCAACTGGAGGATATGTAAGCTGGAACAGTTATAAGATGGGAAAACTGCCTAAATATAGGGAGTGGTTTAATGGTGCCATTACTACAAATCCAGTTACTTGGGACAACAGCAAAACAAGTGAGTTTTCACAACACAAAGGATTAATGTTCTACAACGAGGAAATTTTTCCAACAAGTTTGGAAGTGGAAGTTATAGATGGCTTGTTGTGGGTGAGTTTACCTAAAGTTCCTAAACGTTTTTGGGTATCTTTTGTTAAGGATTATCACCGATACGACATTACTTTCTTTTGGAAAGATATCAACCAAAATGCGCTTCAGCGTGTAGGGGCATTTTTAAATAAGTAAGGGCTTAAGGTGCTTCAGGCGCCAAAACTACCTTGAGGCCATCTAAGTTGGGTGTTATTGGAATTTGACAGCCCAACCTCGAGTTTTCTTTAACAAAATAAGCTTCGTCAAGCATGGCTTCTTCGTCTTCGTTGCGTTGGCCAAAATGTTCGTCAGTTATAACATAAACTTGACATGAAGCACACATGGCCATTCCACCGCAAATACCCTCGATTGGAAGTTCGTAACCCTTGCAAACCTCCATGAGATTAAGATTCATATCTGTTGGCACTGTCAGCTCGTGTTTTTCTCCTTCACGGTCAATAACCGTTATACTTATATCTAAACTCAAGATTTTACCGGTTCTTTAGGTTGTTCATCCTCGAATCCTTGTACACCCTGTACAGTGGTATATTTTAACGTAAATTTTTTATCTGGATTTATGATTTTATAAGCCGTTTGTACGGCAAGGGTTGCTTCGTGAAAACCACATAAAATTAACTTTAGTTTTCCAGGATAGGTGTTTACATCGCCAATAGCAAAAATGCCCGGTCGATTGGTTTGGTAATCAAATGTATCAACCACAATAGCATTTTTGTCGATTTCAAGATCCCAATCGCCAATAGGCCCAAGTTTTGGGGATAGACCAAAAAGTGGAAACCATAACTCAGTGTTTATAGAAATTTTTTCTTCATTTCGATTGATAACGACTGAATTTAGGGCGTCCTTTCCCTTGAGTGCTTTTACTTCAGCAAAGGTGTGTAGCTCCATCTTTCCTTCAGCAGCCAATTGATTTGCTTTGGCTACAGAGTCTTTATGTGCTCTGAAACGGTCACTGCGATGAACAAGGTGAACATGACTTCCTTTTTCCGCAAAATATATTGCCCAATCCAATGCTGAGTCACCACCACCAGAAATAACCATATTTTTTCCTTCAAATTGGTCAGGGTCCTTAACAATATAATGGACCCCTTTATCTTCAAAATCAGCAAGATTGTCAATAAGCGGTTTTCTGGGCTCAAAACTTCCCAGCCCACCAGCAATCATTACTACTGGTGCTTGGTGCTTGGTGCCTTTACTTGTAGTTACGACAAATGAACCGTCTTCTTGCTTTTCGATGCTATCGGCGCGTTCACCTAAGGTAAAACCGGGTTTAAATGGTGCCGCCTGCTCCATGAGATTATCTACCAATTCACCTGCCAAAATAGTAGGGTATCCAGGAATATCGTATATAGGTTTTTTCGGGTAAATCTCAGCAAGTTGTCCGCCAGGCTGTGGAATAGCATCGATTAGATGACAACGAAGTTTCATCAACCCTGCTTCGAAAACAGCAAATAATCCTACGGGGCCAGCCCCAATAATGATGATGTCAGTTTTTATCATGTTGTTCGAGTAATTTCTCTGTTAATGTATTCATAGCTGCAATTTTCTCTTCAAAATCACCTTTTAGTCTATTACGATACACGTAAAGCTTATCGAGCAACGCGTCGGTTTCCTCTGGCAAAAAGCCTTCAAGCCACTGACGCATACGTTTTGCTAAAGTAGGGGATTTTCCGTTGGTGGAAATAGCAATTTTTAAATTCCCTTTGGTAACGATACCACCCATATAAAAATTACACAGGGGTGGGTTGTCGGCTACATTGACCAATAGGTTTCTTTTTCGACACAATTTGTAAACCCTCTCATTCACTTTTGGGTTATCTGTTGTAGCAATTACTACACTCTTGTGGCGTAAAAAGCGACGACTAAATTTTTTGTTGATAACACTTACGTTTTTTTCCGCAATAAATACTTTGGTTTCTTCCCGTATCATAGGACTAACCAGTGTTACTATGGCATCTGGTGAAGATTTGTAAAGGAATTGTAATTTTTCTAGTGCTACATAACCGCCTCCCACAATAAGAAAATGAAGTTGAGATGTTTTTAAAAAAATAGGGTAGAGGGTGTTCATGCGTGTTGTACTTGATTTTGATGGTTCCACAACACTGTTGGGTCCGTAACGGCAGGTCCTATAAAAATAGTAGCTGGATTGCTAATACCGTTTTCTTCAACCAAAGAAACAATGTTATTTAATGTCCCTCTCACCCATTTTTCGTTGGGTAGAGTTCCGTTTTGTACAATACCAATGGGATAATTTTCAGCTTTATATTGCCTGAAAATAGTTACAATTTCTTTCAAATGTGACATTCCCATAAGTAATACTACCGTAGCCGTAGATTGTGCTGCTTGCACAATATCAGGTGAAGGTTTCCCTTCACAAGTATATCCCGTTGTAATCCAAATGCTTTCATATACACAACGTTTTGTAAGGGGTATACGATGTGTTGCTGAAATTCCCGAGTAAGATGAAATTCCAGGTACTAATGTTGCGGAAATTCCGTGACGCTCGGCATAAGAGATTTCTTCAGCAGCTCGGGCAAAAACAGAAACATCACCACCTTTTAGCCGCACTACATTTTTACCTTCTTTGACAAAATCAACAAGCATGCGATTGATTTCTTGTTGTTCAAAGGCATGAACTCCTTTGCGTTTACCAACAAAATAGTGTTTTCCTTTGGTATTGTGTGTCAATAGAACGGGATTTACAAGGGCATCATACAAAATCACATCAGCTGCTTTCAAGACATTTATTCCCTTAAGGGTTATAAGTTCTGGATCACCTGGACCTGCACCTACTAATGTTAAAACCCCGTCAGTTTTGCTGTACATGTCGGTAATCTTTTATCCAATTCAAAGCGTGAAATGTTTCATCATAATACTGCTGAGCAAGCTTCTTGCTAGGTGATTTTGTGTTCAATTGTCTTGTGATTTCACCAAAAGATGCTCCGCTTATTGATTGATAAAGAGGAAAATGTGCTTCAAAGGCATCAATAATAGAATCATGGGAATTAATTTTCGCAGCTCGTGTTGTTAGCAATGCTTTTGCTGCTCGAATTCTGGAAGCATAACTAAAATATATACTGTTAGCCCACGCCTCGTTTGTTAGTGCTTCCTTAGCCTTGTCTAAATGTTCTTCAGCATCAAAGAGTAGCGTTTGCACGAGGTCAATAGTAACGCCGGCACACTCACCCACGCCGATAGCTTTTTCATAGACGGCATCGGCGCCCCAATCGATATAATCTTCAGCTGTCAGTGATGATACTTCGGCATATTCTTTTAAATTTTGATAGAAATAATCCGTTTCTTTTCTAAGGTAATACTGCAAAAAAGACTCTTCTTTTTGTGCATTGGTATCAAAATCCTCTAACAACCAACGCAGTACATGTGGAGTGCGTTTTGCAGGCACTTTTAGTGCTTTATCCGCATATCTGCCTTCTCCATTTCCAAGTATTCCGCCACCCAATAATACTTGTGTAGCAGGGGCAATATTGCCATTCGATTTTACCGTCATTCCCTGAAATCCAATATCCGCAATAGCGTGTTGGCCACAGGCGTTCATGCAGCCACTAATCTTAATATTGAGTTGGTGTTTTTCAATTATTTCAGGATATTCTTCTTCAACAACACGTTGTAATTCTGCTGCTAAACCCATACTGCTTGCAATCCCTAAGTTACAAGTGTCTGTTCCAGGACAAGCCACAATATCATTTATGTTATGAAAGCCAATTTTTGCTAAACCAAGTTGTTGTAAAGCCATATAAAGTGCGGGTAAGTTTGCTTCTTTGATGCCTCTTAGTAAAATGCTTTGGCCTATGGTAAAACGTAAGTCATCGCCGCAAAATGCTTCAACCACTTCTGATAGTGCTCGAGCTTTATCAGAAGAAATGTCGCCTCTATCTATAGCAATACCAACGGCAACCAAACCTTCTTGTTTTTGGTTTATTACATTGGTCTTTTTCCATTTTTCAAAGAGCGCATCTACAACCGCATCTGTCTCAAAATTAGCAGTTTTTTTTTGTTCTAAAACGGAGTTGATAATTTCAATTTTTTTTGGACTTATCGATTGATAAACTTCTTGAACGCGTGAGTAAAAAGACTCAAAGCCTTGCTCTTTTATTAAAAACTTTAAGCGAGCCTTGTTACGTCTGTTGCGCTCTCCATATTGGTCAAACACACGAACTACAGCTTCACTGAAGGGTATATATTCTTCAACTGAGATAAAATCAAGGATTACATCTGCTATTCGGGGTTGTGCGCCAATGCCACCTCCCACAAGCATTTTGAATCCTCGCACACCTTCTTTTAGTACTGGAATAAATCCGATATCGTGAGAAAAGGTGAGTGCATCGTCTTTGGAAGAACTTGAAAAAGCAATCTTAATTTTTCTTCCCATATCTTGACAAACGGGATTTCTTAAAAAATGCGTAAAAAAAGCATGGGCATAGGGTGTAACATCAAAGGGCTCGTTTGTGTCAATTCCTGCCCAAGCAGAAGCAGTTATGTTCCGTATCGTATTTCCACAAGCTTCGCGCATGGTAATATCATCTTGTTCTAATTCTGCCCAAAGTTCGGGTGTCCTGTCTAATGATACATAGTGAATTTGGATGTCCTGACGTGTTGTGATGTGTAAGTTGCCGTTTGAATATTCATCTGAAACCTGCGCAATTCGGCGAAGTTGTTTAGCGGTACATTTTCCATAGGGTATTTTAATACGGACCATTTGGACCCCTTGTTGCCGCTGACCATAAACTCCTCTTGCAAGACGAAGACTACGAAACTTTTCCTCATCCATTTTTCCCTCCTTAAAAGCAAATATCTTTCGTTCAAGCTCAAGAATATCATGTTCAACAATAGGGTCCTCTATCTCAGTTCTAAAACTTTTCATGCTTTTTCTATAAATCCTACACCAGCGGTGTTAAAGGTTTGTGGGTCAATTAAGATAAAGGCGCCAAGAGCAGGATTATCAGCATATGACTTACTTATGATGGGTTGTGCCAACGCCAAAGCTCCTTTGCCAATATCATTAAGCTCCAATTGATTTGTCTGCTGATGTTCCAAAGCCTGTAAATCAATTTTTGAACGAAGACTTTTTACTTTCACTAAACTTCGCTGAACTCCCTGCTGTAACCAATATTTGTTGCCCACAGCTAATGGACTGTCTTGCATCCAGCAAAATGTTGCACTCAAACTTTTTCCCTTATTTATGTTTGCTTGTTGATTTAATATGCTATCTCCTCTTGAAGCATCGATTTCATCAACCAGTAAAATGGTGCCGTTTTCTCCAGCAGTGATTTTATCAACTGGATTTCCGTATTTTTCTATACGCTTAATAATGCTTTTTCTTCCCGTGGGGTGAATGTTAATTGGATCTCCAACAGTAAAACTACCCGAGCGAACATTGCCGGCAAACCCCCTGTAATCGTGTAATTCTTCTCTTTTCGGACGAATGACATATTGAATTTGAAATGCACCATCATGTGCCTTATTTGTTTCAATGGGCAGTGATTCAATAAGGCTTAATAAAGGCGCTCCTTTGTGCCAATGTAGTTTTTCTGAAGCATCAATAATATTTTCATTATGCAGGGCTGAAACAGGGGTAAAGTAATAATTAACGCCTTCTTTGCCATGTTTTTCTGTAAGTATTAAAAGCGCTGACTTAATTTCATTGAAAATCGCTTCGTTGTAGTCAACCAAATCCATTTTATTGACCGCAAAAATGATTTGCTTAATACCGAGAAGTTGGGTAATAAAAAAGTGCCTTTTAGTTTGTTCGATAACTCCTTTTCTAGCATCAATTAGAATGATACTCGCTTGTGCATTTGAAGTTCCCGTCACCATATTTCGTGTATATTCTACGTGTCCGGGGGAATCGGCGATAATAAATCTCCTCTTGGGAGTAGAGAAGAAAATATGGGATACGTCTATAGTTATGCCTTGTTCGCGCTCGGTAAGTAAACCATCAGTTGCCAATGATAAGTCTAAATAGCCGAAACCACGAGCTGTACTTTTTTCTTCAATGTGTTGAATTTGATCGGTTTTTAATGAACCTGTCTCATACAAAAGTCTGCCAATTAAGGTGCTTTTTCCGTCGTCAACACTTCCTGCAGTTGCTATTTTAATTAATTCCATCTTAGAAATACCCTACTTTTTTACGTTCTTCCATGGCTGCTTCAGAGCGTCGATCGTCCATACGTGCACCGCGCTCAGAAAACTTTGAACCCCCAATTTCTTCTATAATGTCGTCTAATGCAGTAGCTTCAGACAATACTGCTGCTGTACAACTCATATCGCCAACCGTTCTAAAACGCACCGAAGTAACTTGGCGCTTGTCATTATCTTCGACCTGTACATATTTAGATACAGGCATCCATTGATTATCTCTCAAAAATACTTCGCGTTCATGAGCATAGTAAATCGTAGGAATTTCCAATTTTTCTTGCCGTATGTAATCCCATACATCTAATTCTGTCCAATTACTAATGGGGAAAACACGTACATTTTCGCCATTTTGAATCATTCCATTGAGCATGTCAAAAAGTTCGGGGCGTTGAAGTTTTTCGTTCCATTGTCCAAAGTCATCACGAACTGAAAACACACGTTCTTTAGCTCTTGCTTTTTCTTCATCACGCCGAGCACCCCCCATACAGGCGTCAAACTTGTAGCTTTCGATAGTGTTGAGTAGGGTAGTGGTTTGCAAGCTGTTTCGACTAGCGTGTTTGCCTTTTTCTTCTATTACGTTTCCTGCGTTAATATCATCTTGAACACTTCCTATAATTAAACGAAGATCATGCTCAGCAACGAGTTTATCTCGTAAAGCAATGGTCTCAGGAAAATTATGTCCTGTATCAATATGAACCAATGGAAATGGTATAGATGCAGGGGCAAAAGCTTTTTGTGCTAAATGAAGCAATGTGATGGAGTCTTTACCGCCCGAAAAAAGCAAGCAAGGGTTATTAAATTGCCCAGCAACTTCTCTGATAATGTAAATAGATTCTTCTTCTAATTGTTTTAGGATACTCATGATTTAATGTTATGAAGGCCACATTCTTTTTTACTGGTTTCCCACCACCAACGTCCAGCTCGTATGTCTTCGTCGGGTTCAATAGCACGTGTACATGGCGCACAACCAATGCTAACATAACCCTTGGCGTGGAGTTTGTTTTCAGGAACCTTATATTGTTCTAAATATTTAGTTACGTCTTCTAAAGACCAACGCAAAAGCGGATTGAACTTGATGATATTAAAAGTATAGTCGTAACTAAAAAAATCGAGTGCTGCTCTGTTTTGAGATTGACTATGTCGTAATCCTGTTATCCAAACATCTTTTCCTGCAAGTGCACGTTTTAGCGGTTCGATTTTACGTATGTTACAGCATTCTTTTCGATTTTCTACAGAATCATAAAAACTATTAGGACCTTTCTTTTCAACTAATGCTTCAACTTCATTTGTGTTAGGAGCAAATACGTTTATTGGAGTTTTGAATTTTCGTTGGGTTATGTCTAGTACATCGTAAGTCTCTTGAAACAATCTACCTGTATCGAGCGTGAAAATTTCAATTGGAAGTTTGTGTCTGGCAATATGGTGTGTAATAACTTGGTCTTCCTGGCCCAAGGATGTCGAAAAAGCGATACTGCCCAAATCTTGATTGAGTAAAAATTCAAATAGGTCATCTAACTCCGTCAATGAACTAGCTTTTTGGTTTAAGGAATTTATTTGCGATTGACTCATTTTCTACCCCATTTTACATTGTTCCATACACGCTCATGAACAACATATAATAACATTTTGGTTACAAGCTCTATCCCTCCAATAGATAGAGCAAAAGATAATTCTCCAGTTATGAAATAAGAAATAATAATGGTGTCGAGTGTTCCTATAACGCGCCAGCTTAATGATTTTAAAAAGGATCTAGACAAGCGATCACCATTAGTGTCTTGCGTGTTTTTCTTTGTCGGTATAAACAGGTGGTCTAATATCATCTTAATAATACGTGGCAAATATAATAAATACTATCAAATTGATAGGATTTATAGAAATAATTTTTATTTACCTTTGACTTATGATTTCAAATAAATGTAAATACGCCATAAAAGCACTTACGTATATAGCGCGCTATAATGATGATAGTAAAGCTGTTATGACTGCTGATATCGCTAGAGAACAAAACATTCCACGAAAGTTTTTAGAAATCATTTTACGGGATTTACGGAACAATCGCATTTTAGAAAGTAGGCGTGGTAAAGGTGGTGGCTTTCGTTTATTACGGCCGGCTGAGGAAATTAGCCTTACAGAAATCATGCGAATTATTGATGGCCCAATTGCTATGCTACCTTGTGTTTCATTAAATTACTATCGATCCTGCGATGAATGTGAAGAAGAGGAATGCCAAATTAAAGGGGTTTTTGAACAAGTAAGGGATAAAACGTTGGAAGTTTTGAACGGCAAATCAATAAAATCACTAGCTTTGCACTGATTATGAAACGGTTAGGTGCATTATCTTTAGCTTTTTTTGTCTTACTTCTCTCTATTGAGAGTAGTATTGGTATGCATTTTTGTCACAATACCCTTGTAGAAACTTCTATAAATAGTCAATTATCTAGTTGTTGTAAAGAGGCTTCAAAACACGAACAACCTGTTTTCACAAAGCAATGTTGTGAAATTACCCACTTTTCAGTTGATTTTGATAATACCTTAGTATCCCAATTGGATATTGAGCTCACCCATTTGGTAACGTTTCTACCGCTTTTCCAATTTGATGCTTTTTCAGTTGACAGTACACCAAAGCAACAAGTTATCCAACCTATTCCGCCCCCAGAGGCATCTCACATTCCGTTACATATTTTACTTGAGCAATACTTGATTTGATTAGAAAAAAAACTTCCGTTTTCTTTTTTCTAATTTAAATTATAAATCATGTTCAAATCTTATTTAATATTTCTTTTTATTCTAAATTTTTGTGCAGGCTATGCACAACATCTTGTTAGTGGCTATGTCTACGAACAAAACGACACTACCCAAATACCTCTTGAAGGGGCAAATGTGTATTGGGAAAATTCATCATCGGGAACAATTACTAATGATGAAGGCTATTTTTCAATACGCCATAAGCCCGAAAATAAGGTGCTTATAATTTCTTATTTGGGTTTTAAAACTGTAAAAATTTCTTCTGGTTTTCAAGAGCCTTTAAAAGTTATTTTGATATCGGAAGACGCATCGTCATTAGATGAAGTAACGGTTTCAAAAAGAAGTAATCCTTTACAACGTGCCATATTTTCACCCAGAAACATTACCACTATTGGCAGTGATGAATTGTTAAAAGCGGCCTGTTGTAATTTATCGGAAAGTTTTGAAACCAACCCTTCAATTGATGTAAACTATGCCGATGCACTTACAGGAACTAAGCAGATTCAAATGTTAGGACTCACAAGTCCATATATATTATTTACTCAAGAGAATATCCCTAGTTTACGAGGCAGTAATCAAACTTTTGGATTGACTTTTACACCTGGTACATGGATTGAGAGTATTCAAATAACTAAGGGATCAGGCACGGTAACAAATGGTTATGAGAGTATTTCAGGACAAATTAACACAGAACTTGCTAAACCATTTACAGCACCGCCACTTTTTATAAATGGCTTCCGTTCTGCTGATGGGCGAACCGAAGTTAATCTTCAGGGTAGGGCAAAGCTTTCAGATAAGTGGGCAACATCTCTTTTTCTACATGGAAATAATAGAGCGAACGCCTCTGATAATAATTCCGATGGTTTTTTAGATGCTCCGTTGGCGCAACAAGTGAATGTGTTAAACCGTTGGCAATATATTGATGCTGAAAAAGGATGGGTTGGTTTTTTAGGATTTAATATATTGTCAGATAAAAAGCAGATCGGTCAGGTGGCATTTGACCCAGATAAGCACAAATTTGGCAACCAATTTTGGGGTGGCGAAATAGAAACTGACAAGTGGAATAGCACTCTTAAAGTTGGTTATGTTTTTCCTGACACGCCTTATAAAAGTGTTGGTTTTCAAACTGCAATTGGCCGGCACAGTCAAAAGGCATATTTTGGCAATAGGCTACACAACGTTTCCTACACGAGTTATTTTCATCACTTGGTGTATCAATCGATTTTGGGCAATACGCAACACAAGTTCAAAGCTGGCGCTCAGTATATGGTGGATTTATATGATGAGCAAATTGACCTGATAAAGGTTAATAGAAGTGAGCATAATGTGGGTAGCTTTTTTGAATATAGCTACGATAATTTAGAAAACTTCAATTTGATTTTGGGTGCTCGTGTTGATATTCACAACACTATTGGCACGTTTGTAACACCACGCGTTCATTTGCGTTATGCATTGAATGAAAACAAGACTATTTTACGCCTTTCAGCTGGTGAGGGAAGGAGGGTAGCGAGTATTTTTTCTGAAAACCAAAAGTTTTTAGGGAGCCAACGCCAGCTAAACATCACAAATCCAAATACACCTATGTACGGGTTGCTTCCAGAACGTGCTTGGAATTATGGATTTAGTTGGATACAAAAATTACTGCTTTTTGATCAAGACGTTGAGTTTGGTTTAGATATGTATCGCACGCAATTTACAAACCGCGTTGTGGTGGACTGGGAAGTGCCAGGAGCGATATCTTTTTATAATTTGGATGGTAAGAGTCATGCGCAAAGCGTACAGCTTTCTGCAAGTTCACGATTAGGAAATTATGTTGAATTTAGATTTGCTTATAAGGCTTATGACATTTACACCGCTTATCGTTCGGGAGAAATGCGGGTGCCTTTACAACCAAAAACACGATGGTTTTCATTCTTAGGATATCAGTCCATTGAAAAAAATCAAAAACAATGGCGCGCCGATGTTACCTATCATCGTGTAGGACAACAGCGATTGGTTGCTACATCAACAACACCGTCAAAACTTGCAAGTGGGTTTTCATTGTTAAGTTCGCAGCTAACCCGCCAGTTTTCAGCTAATTTTTCAGTGTATCTTGGAGGAGAAAATTTGCTTAATATAAGACAAGCCGATGCGGTTTTAGATGCCTCAAACCCTTTTGGCTCAAGTTTTGATACAAGTCAGGTGTATTCACCTGTTTTTGGAAGAATGTTTTATGCGGGATTCCGCTTTAATTTATAAATTTATAATATGAAATCAATTGTTATTATCATGCTGCTTGTCGCTTCATCAGCGATGGCGCAAAACCAAAAAGCTACCATTGACGTTCGTGGGAATTGCGATATGTGTAAAGCTCGAATAGAGAAGGCAGCTCTTAAAGCTAAGGGTGTAAAGTATGCCGTTTGGCAAGCCGAAACCGAGGAACTTCGTTTAATTTACAACACAAAAAAAGTTTTGCTTAATGATGTAGCGCAAAGCATCGCTGCCGTAGGGCACGAGGCTGACGGAATTTCAGCTCCTGACAGTGTTTATGCAGCTTTGCCAATGTGTTGTAAATATGAATCTGGAAATCCTCATAAGGCGGAGGATGACATGCTTATGGAGCATAAATCAAAAGAGCATAAATAAGCGTAATAGGCATTTTTTTGTAAATCCTTGGGAAAAGGCATGCCTGAAACCATAATCAGCTTTGCATGTTTCGTTTTGCTGTTTTAAAATTATGAATGCTAAAGTCAAAAAACCCACAACCTAGGTTGTGGGTTTTATTTCATCACAATTTTTATATCATTAAGTTAAGTATTTAATCTATACCAGTGTTATAAATATTGAATTTTCCTGTCTTAAGATTATTTAATTATATGATATTAAAGCACACACAATTTTGATTAATCTGATTTTAAATTTTTTTTTTATAAAAAAATAAATAATTTTGATTTTTATTATTTCTATTTTCTGTGGATACAATTCATGGACGGATATTAACAATAATTGAGAAAGAACGGCTATCTATATCAAAGTTTGAAAAAACTATTGGAGCTGGTACAAATGTTCTTTCTACTGCACTAAGGCGGAAATCAGCAATCTCACATGTTATTATTCAAAACATTGTAAAAAATTACCCCAACTACTCTATTTCTTGGCTTGTTTTGGGTGAAAAAGAATCTCCAAAAGAACAAATACTGAACAAGGTTATAGAAATTATAGATGGAATTTAATTTTATTAGCTTTAGCCATTCGAAACACTTAAGAAGCTACAATCCCCTTTACGTGTTTCGTTTTTACCATTTTTAGATAGAAAAATGACGATATGTCCAAAACCAAAAAACCCACAACCTAGGTTGTGGGTTTCTTTTTGCGGAGAAAGAGGGATTCGAACCCCCGGAGGTGTGACCCTCAACAGTTTTCAAGACTGCCGCATTCGACCACTCTGCCATTTCTCCAGAGGCTGCA
>JAURNV010000008.1 GCA_030830005.1 Flavobacteriaceae bacterium
CCTGTTCCAAATTCTAAATCTTTGTAAAAGGCATCTTCTAGGGCTGTGAGGTTGTTTTTTAAAGCACCAACTGCTGTTTGGGTTTCGTTGTCAAACGGTTCTTGTTCCCAAGCTGCCGCGCTTTCTAAAAAAGAGGTACTCATCTAAAAATTTTACGACACAAATTTAAGGAATCCCTTTAGAGTTATTCTCTAGTAGCTTCTTTTATTTTATAGCGCAAGGTGTGTTTTCTATTTCTAACAATAATTTCGCCCAGAAAGCCTGCCAAGAAAAACTGACTCCCTAAAATCATGGTTGTGAGGGCAATATAAAACTGAGGCCGCTGAGCAATAAGCCTTCCTTGAGGATTAAAAATAAGCTTGTCGATTCCGAGATATATAGAAAAACTAAACCCTAAAAGCAGCATAATGCTGCCAATCAATCCAAAAAAATACATTGGCCGACGTCCAAAACGATTTAAAAACCAAAGGGTTACCAAATCGAGAAAACCTTTTACAAATCGGTCTGGTCCAAATTTGGACTGACCAAACTTTCGCGCTTGGTGCTTCACTACTTTTTCGCCTATACGCTTAAAACCTGCTTGTTTTGCCAAGACTGGAATGTAGCGATGCATTTCACCGTATACTTCAATGGTCTTGACAACATCTTGTCTATAGGCTTTGAGGCCACAATTAAAATCATGCAACTTAATTCCAGAGACCATACGGGCTGCCCAATTAAAAATTTTAGATGGAAGGTTTTTAAGTAAAACAGAGTCGTAGCGCTTCTTTTTCCAGCCCGATATCATGTCGTAACCTCCTTGTGTAATTAATTGATACAAATCTTGAAGTTCTTCAGGGGAGTCTTGCAAATCGGCATCCATAGTGCAAACCACTTCACCTCGGCATTTCAAAAACCCTGCGTGTAGGGCTTGTGATTTGCCGTAGTTGCGCAAAAACCGAATACCCAAAACACGGCTGTCTTTTGCTGCGGTTTCTTTAACCCAATCCCAGCCCTGATCTGTGCTGCCGTCATCAATAAAAATAACCTCAAAAGATAATGAAGCTTCTTCTAATACCTGGACAATCCATTTATATAGTTCAGGAATTGATTCCTCTTCGTCTAAAAAGGGAATTACGACCGATAGGTTGGGTTGGGTTGCCAATTAGCTCTTTTTTGCCACTAAACCTGTTATAAGGCCTGTAACAAGACCGAAGATTACGTTTACTATCAAGATAAATGGGAAGCTAACATAAAAGTACTTCTCCGTGTTGTCTTGCTGCAACTGTATGATACTTTCATCTAGTTCCGGTTTTGTTTCCCATAATACCTCTACTTGTAACTGCGCTGTTTTGCTAATGAAGTCGGGTTCAATAGCGTTTATAAAAATAGCCAGATAAAAAAGTCCAATAATCCCTGCAATCAGAAATATGCCCGTTCCAAGTTTTATGGCTTGTTTTAAAGAAAGCAGCCCACCATTGTCTTTTTTAAAGTTAATAATGGCAAAAATTACTACAGCAACTGGGATAATCATCTGTACCGCCTTAATTACAGGCGATTGATCATAAGTCATATCCATAAAGTATAACATCAAACTAAATATGATACTAATACCGGCAGCAATAGCACCAAAGCGGTAGTTATAAGGTCCTAGTTTAGGTGAAGTTTCCATTCAAATTCTTTTTATGGGTTAAGTATATGGTAAATTTAGATAAAATAATTAAATTTGCAGCCCTTTAAAAGGTAAACGCATTATGAAACAAGGTATCCATCCAGATAATTATCGCTTGGTAGCATTCAAAGACATGTCTAATGAAGACGTGTTTATTACAAAATCAACTGCCAATGCCAAAGAAACTATTGAAGTTGATGGTGTTGAGTATCCATTGATTAAATTGGAAATTTCACGAACCTCTCATCCTTACTATACTGGTAAGTCTAAACTTGTAGATACAGCAGGTCGTATTGATAAATTCAAGAACAAGTACGCGAAATTCAAAAAGTAATTTCCGATTTTAAACGATTTAAACCTCCTTTGTGGAGGTTTTTTTATTTCAGCTTATCTTTGAAGCATGCGTATATGTTTATTTGATGGCCCAAACCGCACTGATTTGTTGCCTTTGGTTTTTACACGCCCCGTAGCAGATTTACTGCTCGGTGGTATGACTTTGGCAAAACGTTGGGAAGTTGCGCTTAATGCTACAGCAGTAGTGGAAACGGAACCTTACTTGCAGTCTGATATGCCTGAGTTTGATGTGGCGGTTTTAGCAGGATGTCTTCCTAGCCCCCAACTTTTAATAGCCGTTCAAGCATTAGATAATGGACAAAAATTGGTTTCTGGCAATGAGCTGATTGCATTTAAAGGAGCGCCTTCGAGCAAATCTGATGAAATAAATTCCTATGAGGAGGTTCTTTTTTCAGATTCACTTACCATAATTCGTTACCCGTGGGATTTGTTTGTGCATAATGCTCATGTTATTTGTGATGATGTTGTGTTTTTTGAGCATACACATACAAATAGTATAGATACATCAAATCATCAGTTTGGAATGCACCCCGTTTTAGTTGGAAAAAATGTAACTGCTAAAGCGGTAGTTTTCAATACTACTGACGGCCCTATAATTATTGATCATGGTGCAACTATCATGGAGGGGTCATTGCTTAGAGGACCTCTTTATATTGGTAAAGACTCCTTAATTAAAATGGGAACTAAAATTTATGGCGGAACCAGTTTAGGTCATAGTAGTAAAGTTGGTGGAGAGCTAAACAACGTTATTTTTATTGGTAATAGCAACAAAAGCCATGACGGTTTTTTAGGAAATGCAGTTGTAGGCGAATGGTGTAATTTGGGCGCAGCCACAGATGCCTCAAACCTTAAAAATGATTATGGCGAAATTCGTGCGTGGAATTATACTGAACAGAAGTTTATTAAAACAGGATTGCAGTTTTGTGGGCCTATAATTGGCGATCATTCCAAAACCGCTATTCAAACAGCTCTTAATACTGCTACAGTTATTGGAGTAGGGTGTAATATTTTTTCAACAGGCTTTCCGCGAACGTTTATTCCTAGCTTTTCTCGAGGCGGGGCACAGGGGATAATAGAAAATAGACTGGACAGTGTATTGGAAACCGCTCGTGTAGTTATGTCGCGCCGCGGACAAGACATAGATGCTAGAATCATAAATGTTTTGTCTGATGTTTTCAATGCAACTAAGCTTTTCAGGGCTTAGGGTGTTCAAGTAAAATCACAGTATATTTGCGAAAAATTTTCACATGTCTGGTTCAGGAACAGTTGCGTTTTATACCTTAGGGTGTAAACTGAATTTTTCAGAAACCTCAACCATTACTCGGTCTTTTATTGCAGCCGGTTATTCTGAAACATCTTTTGATAGTTCTGCGGATGTGTATGTTATTAATACATGTTCTGTAACTGAAAATGCTGATAAGAAATTCAAATCCATTGTTAATCAAGCTCTCAAGCAAAACCCAGAAGGTTTTTTGGTAGCTATAGGTTGTTATGCACAATTAAAGCCAGAAACATTAGCCGAATTAGATGGGGTGGATATGGTATTGGGTGCAAATGAAAAGTTTAATGTAGTTGATTTTATTGAAAGTAAGGCTACCAAAAAAGGGGCTGTACATGCATGTGCTATTGATGAAGTCGAACAATATGTAGGTAGCTATGCTATAGGCGATCGCACCCGAGCATTTTTAAAAGTACAGGATGGCTGTGACTATAAGTGTACATACTGTACTATTCCTTTGGCAAGAGGGTTTTCTCGAAGTGATACTCTTGAAAATATCTTGCGTCAAGCACGAGAAATAGTAGCTCAAGACATTAAAGAAGTTGTGCTTACAGGAGTAAATATTGATGATTTTGGAAAAGGAGAGTTTGGGGCAAAAAAGCACAAGCACACCTTTTATGATTTGGTTCATGCATTAGACGAAGTTGAAGGGTTGGAGCGCGTACGTATTTCTTCAATAGAACCAAATTTGCTCCGTCAGGAAACTATTGATTTTGTAGCGCAGTCCAAGCGCTTTGTCCCTCATTTTCATATTCCGCTACAAAGTGGTAGTAATGCTATCTTGGCAGCGATGCGTCGCAGGTATCAACGCGAGTTGTACGCAAAGCGAGTGACACAAATTAAATCATGTATGCCACATGCGTGTATTGGTGTTGATGTGATTGTAGGCTTTCCTGGAGAGACCGATGCGCATTTTTTGGAAACGTATAACTTCTTAAATGATCTGGACGTGTCTTATCTGCATGTTTTTTCGTATTCAGAGCGTGCCAATACTGTTGCTGCCGAAATGCCCAATTCGATTGCTAAAAATGTTCGCAATAAACGAAGTAAAATGCTTCGTGGATTATCCCAAAAAAAGCGACGGGCATTTTATGAACAGCAACTCGGTACAATTCAGGAAGTGTTGTTTGAATCCGAAAATAAAAACGGCTACGTGCACGGTTTCACACCTAATTATGTGAAAATTAAAACTTTTTGGAATCCTGAACTATGTAATACTATTCACAGAGTGCATCTCAAAAGCATTGCAGAAGATGGAATTGTGGAGGTTGATTTTACTTCAAAGTCAGAAGAAAAAGTAGCTTAGATACGAACGCCGATGGGAAGCATGCTGCGGTAACGTTTATTCTTACGAACAAAGCGTACAATTTCGGGGCTTGTGGGCATCATGCTAATGTTTCGTTCAGCGATAATCGATAGGACTTCCTTAATAAAGGCATCACTAAAATCATTTTGACACTTTTCCTTAGGTAATACTAATTTGGTAAGGAAAATTTTTCTTTCCTGCTGTGCATATTCAATTTTGGCTAACTCACCATTTACCTCAGTTTCAAACTGACGCAAAAAAGAATTGTCGATAACGTTTAGTTTTTCCATTAAATTTTTTGCTGGACTGCAAATTTACAAAAAATTATGTACATTGAAATTATAATGAGAAAGAGTGAGGTTATTCATGTGTATATGATGCCTGGCATGGCTGCAAATACATCAATTTTTGATTTCATTCATTTGGGAAATTTATTTGAAGTCCATCTTTTGCCATGGTTTCCGCCCAAGAACAATGAAACAATAGTATCCTATGCCAAGCGTATGTGTACAAAGGTCAAACATTCTGACCCTGTTTTGTTTGGTGTTTCTTTTGGCGGGATTTTAGTGCAAGAAATGTCAAAAATAATTTCATGTCGTAAAGTTATTATTGTGTCGAGTGTGCGGAGTCATAAAGAATTTCCAGTTCATATGCGCATAACACGTAAAACCAAAGCATACCGTTTTTTGCCCACACAATGGGTTGATAACCTCGAAGATTTTGTCGGATTTATTTTTGGCCCTTCAGCCAGAAAACGAATGGATTTAAACAAAAAATATTTATCTGTTCGTAGCCCTGAATATCTCAATTGGGCATTAGAAGTTTTTTTTAACTGGGAGCAAGAAAAACCCTTACCAAATGTGGTCCAAATTCATGGCACATATGATCTTGTGTTTCCTGTTTTTCATCTAAAAGATTTTATTCCAATACCAAAGGGCACACATGTGATGATTGTTACCCAAGCAAAATGGTTTAATCAAAATCTACCTAAGATAATTTTACATGACTGGAAAGGAGAGCCAGCTTAAATTTTCTTAAGTTGCTGTTGCATTAGCTTTATTTGCTCTGCGAGCATTCCTTGCTTGTCAAGCTTCTTAGCCTCATTCAGTAGCGAAGTAGCTTCGCGCTTACGCCTTTTTTGCATCACAATTCCTGCTAGACTCAATTTTGCCATAGCAAGGTCATGCTTCATGTTTAAGCCCAAGGAAATGGCTTTTTTAAAATGTCGTTCGGCTTTAGTTAGGTTTTTTTGGGACTCAATAACCCCATGCAAGAAATGAAAATACCCTTCTTGTTTTTGGGTCAAAGCAGTTTTTGGATTTTTAATTCGTTGTAGCCAGCGAAGTGTTCCTTCAAAATCTTGCTTTCTTAGTCTAAGAAAAGACAATAAAATAAGCTCATTTTTAAAATAAAGAAATACAAAAACAGCGGCTAAAAACAATAGCGCAATTCCATTTCCAATATTAGATTCAATAAATTGATAGACTGCGTAACCTATAGTAAGTACTGCTAAGACTATTTTTATAAATTTTGGGAACATATAAGTATTTTTGTTGTGCAAATTTACATATTTATATGTTAGGGTTATTTGGTCTTGACAGTAGTTGTTGTATATTTGCACCCGAATTTAGAAAAGATACGATGAAAAGAACGTTTCAACCCTCAAAAAGAAAGCGCCGCAATAAACACGGGTTTATGGAGCGTATGTCCTCAGTTGCCGGTCGTAAGGTGTTAGCGGCACGTCGTGCCAAAGGGCGTAAAAAAATTTCTGTATCATCCGAACCACGTCACAAAAAGTAAGTGAATAAATCGTTGAAAACATCAAGGTGTTGCTTTAATAGTAACACCTTTTTTTTATATATATTCGAAAGAATTTTGACCACATTTTAGCTGTAGTATATGCCAAAAAAAAACGACCTAAATAGTATTCTTATTATCGGCTCAGGGCCCATTGTAATTGGGCAAGCATGTGAATTTGATTATTCTGGTTCGCAATCGTTGCGTTCTTTGAGAGAAGATGGTATCGAAACCATCTTAATTAATTCTAATCCTGCAACCATTATGACTGACCCTTCTATGGCAGATCATGTGTATTTGTTGCCGTTAACCACAAAATCGATCATTAAGATTTTAAAAAAACATCCGCAAATTGATGCAGTACTTCCGACTATGGGTGGGCAAACAGCCCTAAATTTATGTATTGAAGCTGATGAAAAAGGAATATGGAATGACTTTGGGGTAAAACTAATAGGAGTTAATATTGACGCCATAAATATTACCGAAGACAGAGAGAAATTCCGTGAACTCATGGAGAAAATAGACGTCCCTATGGCTCCTCAAGCAACAGCAACTTCTTTCCTAAAAGGAAAAGAAATAGCTCAGGAGTTTGGTTTTCCACTTTGTATAAGAGCGTCCTATACACTGGGTGGCGCGGGTGCTGCTATAGTTTACAAAGAAGAAGAATTTGATGAACTTATGCGTCGAGGGTTGGAAATTTCCCCCATTCACGAAGTCATGATTGACAAGGCTATGATGGGCTGGAAAGAATACGAATTGGAACTTTTACGGGACAGTAATGACAATGTTGTTATTATCTGTTCAATTGAAAATATGGATCCAATGGGAATTCATACAGGAGACTCCATTACTGTTGCACCTGCCATGACGCTTTCCGACAGAACCTATCAAAAAATGCGCGACATGGCGATTAAGATGATGCGCAGCATTGGAGATTTTGCTGGGGGTTGCAACGTACAGTTTGCCGTCAGCCCCGACGATAAAGAAGATATTATTGCAATAGAAATTAACCCGCGAGTATCGCGTTCCTCAGCTTTAG
>JAURNV010000009.1 GCA_030830005.1 Flavobacteriaceae bacterium
AATCGGGAAACCACTTTTGAAGACAACAGCATAACAGATAGAGCCGAACGTACTAAAGTTTTTGGGCAGTACGACCACGTCAGGATTTACGGCATGGATTATTTTGACAAACTGCGAAAAGTAGGTTTTGAGGTAGATAAATTGCAATACGGAAAGGCATTAACCGCAGATGAACGCAAACGCTTTGCTGTAGTTGACAACGAATATATTCCGTTGTGCAAACGTCCTAGTGCCGATCAAAAACAAAGCCTTCCGTAACAACTACGCGAACGGAATCTTTTTCAGCCAAAACCCACAGCGCTTCCACGTCAGCTAACGATTTGATAAGAGCTTTTCCCTTATCAAAAGGCATCGCCATAAGTGCTGTTGCGTACGCATCGGCAAGCATGGTTGTTGGTGCCAACACCGAACTGCTAAGCACATTAGACTTCACTGTTTTTCCCGTTTTTGGATTTATTGTATGCACATAATTATTTCCGAGCGCATCAGTACGAAATTTTCGATAGTTGCCAGAGGAGGCTAACCCTTGATTTTGCAAGGATAATGTGGCAATATAATCACGGTTTTTTTCTTGTAGAGGATGGTCAATGGCTACACGCCACGGCTGTTGCTTTTCAGGATGAATTCCCGACGCAAATAGCTCACCACCTACTTCCACCAAAAAATGTTCATACCCAAACGATTTGAGCATTTTGGAGAGCATATCAACAGTATAGCCTTTAGCAATGGCATTGAAATCAAAATAGGTGTTTTTGTGTGCTTTACGAACCGTACCATTTTCCAAAAGCGAAACGTTTGAAAACCCAGTAATGACAAGCAAGCTATCTATCACTTTATCATCGATTACAGCGAGTGGTTTCGTAGGCCCAAAACCATAGGCGTTCACCAGCGCCCCTACCGTAGGGTCAAAATAACCGTCGGTTTGTCCCCAAACCTGATGAGCTGCACTAAAAACATTACGAAAATCAGCATCAGCTTGTACCACTTCTCCCCGATTTATTTTTGAAATAGTGGAATTTGGCCAATACGTGGACATGGACTGATTCATGCGCAAGAAAACAGCATCAATGGAGTCTAAAATCGATTCATTTGGACGAGTATCGGCATACAAAATGGAGTAGGTTGTACCTAAGGCATCGCCTTGGGTACGTTGTAACTTCTGCTCTGGTTGACACCCAAAAAGCAAAAGAAATACCCAAAAAAAACTAAACTTCTTGTAGTCCAACATAATTAACGGCATAAGGTTCGTTTTTAACAAGCGGCTTTTCATAATCTTCGGCATGCGCGAAGCCAACACCGGCAAAATAGGTTTTTGCTTTAAATTTTGTGGCGTGCGCTTTAACCTCTTGCATTAAACCCACATCATAATTTTTGGGATTATCGGGGTAACACACATGGCGTACCACTACAAAACGCATCATCTTGTTTTTGGTGCATACAAACTGTGGGTCTTTTTTGGGCTCGCTGTTTACCGCCAAAAATTCAAACCCCTCTTCTTCCAGCGCTTTTCCAACAGTATTCATGGCAAGTTGATGAAGTTCTTTTTCAGATAGCTTTTGCATGATGTAAAACTAATAAAAAAAGAGGCCGAAGCCTCTTTTGTATTATCCTCCAAAGTCGTCAAAACGAACATTTTCAGGGGGAACACCAAAATCCTCAGCCATTTTTTCAACGGCTTGATTCATGAGTGGTGGACCACAAAAATAGACTTCAATATCTTCGGGAGCTTCGTGGTGGTTAAGGTAATTGTCTATCGCCACTTGGTGTACAAATCCGATAAAACCATCGCCTTCGCCATCTAGTCCTTCTTTAACTTTCCAGTTGTCTTCTTCTAATGGCTCAGAAAGGGCAATGTAAAACTTAAAGTTCGGGAAGTCACGCTCTAAGGCACGGAAGTGTTCGTTGTAGAACAGTTCACGCTTAGAACGACCACCATACCAAAAGGTTACTTTTCGGCCTGTTTTTAAGGTGCGGAACAAGTGATACAAATGCGAACGCATTGGCGCCATTCCAGCCCCCCCGCCAACATACATCATTTCAGCCTCAGAGTGATTGATAAAAAACTCACCATAAGGTCCAGAAATAGTCACGGGATCACCTTCTTTTAGGGAAAAAATGTAGGATGATGCCACCCCAGGATTCACATCTGCCCATCCGTTTTTAGCACGGTCAAATGGAGGGGTTGCAATACGTACATTAAGCATAATTTCTTTGCCCTCAGCAGGAAAAGAAGCCATCGAATAGGCGCGTTCTACCAGTTCAGGATTTTTCATTTTTAAATCCCAAAGTTTGAATTTATCCCACTCCAGTTTAAATTTATTTACATCTTCTGGATGTTCTTGTGGATGTGCCGAAATATCAATATCGGTATAGTTTACTTCACAGGGGGGAATTTCAATTTGAATATATCCTCCTGCCTCATAGTGCATGTCCTCTGGGATTTCTACAACAAATTCTTTTATAAAGGAGGCTACATTCCAGTTGCGTACAACTTTAGCCTGAAATTTTTTGATTCCAAATACTTCTTCAGGAACTTCAATCACCATATCCTGCTTTACCTTTACTTGGCAACCCAAACGCCATCCTTCTGCAATTTCTTTTCGTGAGAAGTGGGGGGTCTCAGTTGGAAGGATTTCACCACCACCTTCTTTTACTATACACTTACACTGAATACAGGTGCCACCTCCACCGCAGGCAGAAGGTAAAAAGATTTTGTTATCTCCAAGTGTAGAAAGTAGTGTACTTCCGGAAGATACCTCAACATCCTTTTCACCATTTATAAAAAGCTTTACGGGCCCAGAAGGCATCAAACGCGCCTTAACGCCTAACAACATCCCAACCAGCAAAAAAGTGATGGTTAAAAAAACAACAATACTTGCAATAATAACTGTACTATCCATAGGATTGATTATAATTTAATTCCCATAAAACTCATGAAACCAATAGCCATAAGTCCTGTAATGATAAACGTAATGCCCAAACCTCTCAAAGGAGCGGGAACATTGGAATACGCAATTTTTTCTCGGATAGCAGCAATAGCTAAAATTGCTAACAACCAACCGATGCCCGACCCAAAACCATAAATTGCCGACTCCCCAATAGAAGCAAAACTTTTTTGTTGCATAAACAACGAACCGCCCAATATGGCACAGTTTACTGCAATTAGGGGTAAGAAAATTCCGAGGGCACCGTAAAGGGCTGGAGCGAATTTTTCTACAATCATTTCTACCAATTGCACCATTGATGCTATAACGGCAATGAACATGATAAAACTCAAAAAGCTCAGGTCAATTTCAGCATACTCTGCACCAAGCCAAGACATGGCCCCGGGCTTAAGCAAATAATTATCTAGCAAGTAGTTAATTGGAACTGTAATGGACAAAACAAAAATTACAGCAAAACCCAATCCTACCGCTGTTTTGACGGTTTTGGATACTGCTAAATACGAACACATCCCTAAGAAATAGGCGAAAATCATGTTCTCAATAAAGATACTTTTTACAAAAAGGTTAACGTAATCCATGGTTTAATTTTTTTCAATGAGTTTACGATTTCGTGCGCGTTGCACCCATATAATAATACCAAGAGTAATCAACGCCATAGGGGAAAGCAACATAAGTCCGTTGTTCTCGTAACCCATTTCGTAAAGCGAATCTGGAATAACTTGGTAGCCATAGAGTTTTCCTGAGCCAAGCAACTCACGGAAAAAAGCAACCAATATGAGCATGAATCCGTATCCAGCGGCATTACCAACTCCGTCAAGGAAAGACTTCCAAACTCCATTTCCTAAAGCAAATGCCTCTAGACGTCCCATTACAATACAGTTTGTAATAATCAACCCAATAAAAATAGACAGTTGTTTGCTTACGTCATAGGCGTATGCACGCAACACTTGATCTACCAAAATCACCATTGAAGCTACAACAACAAGTTGTACAATGATTCGTATTCGGTTTGGTATGGCGTTGCGCAAAATTGAAACGATAACATTACTCGCTGCCATTACCGCAATTACCGAAAGGGTCATCACAATAGCAGGTTTAAGTTGTACCGTTATCGCTAATGCGGAGCATATTCCTAACACTTGAACAGTAATGGGATTATTATCGTCGAGTGGATCTTTTAATAAAGCACGATTTTTCTTTGAAAAAAGCGGTTCACTCTCTTTGGTTACAAAGAAAATCGCGGGTTTTTTGGATGATTTTGGTTGTGACATAATTAATTATTATAGGCTAGATCATTCGCTTTTAAATAAGGCAAATAATGCTGAAGTCGCTCAACAATCATAGCCGAAACACCATCGCCGGTGATGGTAGCACCAGAAATTGCGTCTACTTCGTGATCATTTTTGTCCGTATCGTTTGGGTCATTGTTGGTTTTGGAAACATTAATTCCCACCAAAGCACCAGATGTATCAAAAATCTTTTCGTCTACAAAACGGTTCATAAACCATTGTTGCGTAATTTCAGCTCCCAATCCAGCGGTTTCACCTTGATGATCAAATACCACTCCCTTAATAGAGTTTTTATCTTCGTTTAGGGCAATGTAGCCCCAAATGGCGTTCCAGAGCCCAGCACCGCGTAGCGGAATAATATAATAGGTTTTCGTATCTACGTTTGCTACATACAACGGAAAGCGTTGCTCTGTAGCATCTTTTTTCACTTCTATTGCAAGTTTAATGTCTGAAAAAGCATCAACAGCATTGTCAACGGAACCATCGTTACGTAATGCTAATTGTTTAGTGATATAGGTGTTGAAAAGTTTTTCAGCCCCATCACGGTCTGTTTCAATTCCAATAGTAGAAAGAATATTTTGCATTTTTTCTTTGCGGACATTTTCCGCCTGAAGGTCTTTGAGAGAGCTGGCCGTAAAAGCCAACACCGAGGCCACTACCAAAACCATGGCAGCAGCAAAACCAAAAGTATATCCGTTCGAATCTCTGTTCATGATGCTGGAGTTAATGATGCGTTAAGACGCTTTTTGCGTCGTTTTATATTTCCTTCAACCACGTAGTGATCAATGGTTGGAGCAAAAACATTCATAAGTAAAATAGCAAGCATTACACCTTCAGGGTAAGCCGGGTTAAATACGCGAATAAGGATACAAAAAATACCAACCAATATGCCGTATATCCATTTTCCCTTTGTTGTTTGTGCTGCCGATACGGGGTCGGTTGCCATAAATACAATACCAAAAGCAAATCCGCCAACTACAAGATGGCTTATCCAATCGAATGACATTAGTGCATTTGCTCCCCAGAGATTAAATAAAAAAGCTGTAGCCGCAGCACCAAGAACTCCACCAATCATAATGCGCCAACTTCCCACACCTGTAAGAATAAGAATAGCAGCACCTACCAATACCCAAAGCGTAGAGGTTTCGGCAATTGATCCTGGAATAGCACCCACAAACATGTCAAACATGGAATAGCTGACATCATTTCCAGCAGCTAGACTACCTAAAATAGTTTCTCCGGAGATACCGTCTACATTACTAGCTTCAGAAACCCAAACTTTATTTCCTGACATGTAAGTTGGATAGGCAAAAAACGCAAAGGCACGAGCCGTTAATGCCGGATTCAAAATATTCATTCCAGTTCCGCCAAAAGCTTCCTTTGCAATAAGCACAGCAAAAGCAACAGAAAGCCCCACCATCCAAAGAGGAATATCTACAGGCATAATCATTGGCACTAAAAGTCCGGTAACCAAATAGCCTTCATTGACCTCATGACCACGATAAACAGCAAAAGCAAATTCAATAGCAAGTCCAACCCCATAGGAAACAACAACCATGGGCATGATTTTTAGTGCACCATGTAGCAGTGCATCCCAAAAGGTAAATGCAATTCCTGACTGAATAAAATACTGATACCCGGTGTTGTAAACTCCATAAATAAAAGCCGGTAACAAAGCAATAATTACAGTTACCATAGTGCGTTTTAAATCAACCCCATCACGAATATGAGCGCCTTTATGTGTTGTGTGGTTGGGTACAAACAAAAAAGTATCAAAGGCGTTTACTGCAGGAGCAAATCGCTCCCATTTTTGACCTTTACCAAAGGGTTTTTTTAGTGCATCTATGCGTTCGCGTAGTTTCATAACTATGATTTATCCAACTTCTTTAATCATTACATCAAGCGCTTCACGAATAATGGCTTGCGCTTCTATTTTAGAGGTACTCGCGTAATCCACTAAGGCAAAATCCTCAGGGGCTACTTCGTAAATACCAAGACCTTCCATTTTTTCAATATTCTGTACCATACACTCTTTAAGAAGTTGCATTGGGTAAATATCCATGGGGAAAACTTGTTCCATTTCGCCCGTAACAACCAAAGCGCGTTCTTCTCCATTCATATTAGTGTCAAGAGCATATTTTCGTTTTGGTAATAACCAAGAAAGTGATGTGCGCGACATGCTAAAAATCTTACTGCCTACAAAAGGCAACCAACCAAACATGCGGTAGCGATTTCCTTCAGCTAGTACAGAAAGAGTGTTGTTATAAAATCCAAGACTGCCATCGGCATGAGTAGCAACACCCGAAAGTACATCTCCGTTAATAATCCGTACTTGAGTAGCAGCCTTTACCCCAGCAGCTTCCAACAGTGGACTCACAGCTGCACCAATTCGAGTTTTAAAATATGATGGTTGATGAACTACTGGACCTACCACAGCAACCGTTCTTGATGGATCAAACGCGCCAGTAGAAAAGAAGCGTCCAATACTCGCAACATCCTCTGGACACACAACCCACACGGTTTCACCAGCGTTTACAGGATCAATATGATGAATTTGAACCCCAACATTTCCAGCAGGATGAATTCCTTTGACTCGATGAATTTCTACACCATTAACTGATGAAAGAAAGGAAGTATCATCAGCTGCCACTGAAAGATGAACTTTTGGAGCAAGCTTTGCTAGAACATGAATTCCATATTGAAAGTCTTTTTGTTGATTACCTAACACAAAGGCGACATCTGCGGCCAATGGTGCGGTATTAAAACCGGATATGAAAATGGCTTTCGGGGTAGTATTAGGATTAGCCACTATGTCGTAAGGACGTTGTTTTATAAAAGGCCAGCATCCCGATAACAATATATGTGACTTAACTTCATCGGCACTTAGTTCATCTAAAGCAGCAACATTATGCTGTACCGATTTATCCTTGCCATCTGATTCAAACTCAATAGCTAAAATTCTACGTTTTGCGCCTCGAATAATTTTAGAAAGCGTTCCGCTAACGGGAGAGACAAATTGAATTTCAGGAAATTTTTTCGAAAAGAAAACAGGTTGTCCAAGTGATACAGGCTCCCCTTCTTTAACAATCATTTTTGGAACAACTCCATGAAAATCATCTGGATAAAGCGTAAAAATGTTGGTAGATTTTGAAAGGGTGATAGTTTGGTTAGCATCTCCTTCAAGTGGAATTGCCAATCCTTTTCGTAGGGTTATGTCAGCGGACATAGAGTAGTTTATTTTTGCAATGCAAATGTAAGGTACAGCAGATTAAAAATGAAGTTTAATCCATGTTAAATCTATAATTTTATAAACGCTAAAATAGTTTGTTTAACTTTGAAACGTAAATCAATTTGGAGAACTGATTTTATAAACCTGAAAATAGATAACCAAACCGAAATGCATTGAGAGCAATCTTTAAACAAAACCTATTATTATTGATACTTAGCACCAATGGGTTTGCTCAATATTTAACAGAATTTTCTCCTCCTGAGCATATAAAAACAGTAATGTTGTATGCTAACGAGAAAACCACGTCGCTTCCAATAGTACCACTTGGAAGTTCAATAACCATGCGTTTTGATGATTTAAATGCCGATGATAGCGCATACTTTTATACCATAGAACGCGCCAATGCCAATTGGGGGAAAAGCGATTTATTTAAAGCGGATTTCATGAATGGATATGATGATATACGTATCCAAGATTACGCTTATTCGCTAGGCACGCTTCAACCCTACATTCATTATACATTAAGAATTCCAAACGCGCAAACACGTATCACTAAAAGCGGAAATTATTTTTTGAACATTTGGGATGAGCAACGGAATTTAATTATCCAAAGAAGATTTGTTGTTGTTGAAGAAACTACTCAGGTTGGAGTTCGTATAAAGCGAGCTCAACAAATTGAAGATATTGAAACACATCAAAGTGTTCATTTTAGCCTTTCAACTGAAGGATTAACTCTCCGTGTTCCAGAAGAGCAGTTAACATTATTTGTGATGCAAAATCAACATTGGCAAAGTTGGCGCCCTGCAGGAAATGCTATGTACACGCTAGGCAATATGCTGGAATTTACATACAAACCCGAAACGCTATATGCGGCAGGAAACGAATATCATTTTTTTGAAACGCAAGACATAAGAGGAGGAGGTGGAAATGTAGCTTATGTGCTACGAGATAGCTTGTTCACTTCCATATTAGCTCCTCAATGGGTTCGTTCAGGACGCCCTTACACTTACGCTCCTGACATAAATGGCGATTTCCGCATTAACACCTTTCAAGGTAACAATCCTAACACGGAGTCAGATTACAGCAATGTGCTTTTTTCACTTTTTGCTGAAGATTTTTTGTTTAATGCCCGTCATTTTGTCGTAGGTGATTTTAACCAGCACATTAAAAGTGATAAAAACGAGCTTAAATACAATTCTGATTCAGGTCGATTTGAGGCGCAACTGCTACTTAAACAAGGTATTTACAACTATACATTTACAAGTAAAGACAATGACGGTGTTGATTATGACAATTTAATTTCAGGGAGCTATTGGCCTACGGAAAACACCTATTGGGTGTTTGTTTATTATCGTCCAATTGGGGGGCGCTGCGATGAGCTAATTGCAATTGGAAGCGCAAACTCAAAAGATATTGGGTTATAGCGAAATTTACTACCTTTATGCCTATGATTCAACAAGTAACGCAAGGTATTCGTATTTCTGTAGTTTCGTTTTTTGAGGGTACTTACTTCAAAAACTATCGATTACATTTTTCTTTTGGATATCGCGTTTCAATATCAAATCAGGGAAAAGATATCGTTCAACTGCAGTCTAGGCATTGGAAAATTTTTGATGCCCTTAAAGCAACTTCAATTGTTGACGGCGAAGGAGTTGTGGGCAAAAAACCCGTTATAAAACCTGGGCAAGTATATACGTACCAATCTGGCTGTTTATTGTCTTCTCCCTTAGGCGCCATGCAAGGGCATTTTAATATGATAAACCTTGCTACCACCAAAAAATTTCGCGCGTATATTCCCAAGTTTGAACTTAGCCCTCCTTTTGCATTAAATTAATCTTTAAATTCTTGTTATGTCAAATTTTACATTTACAGCTCCTAAACCTGTAAACGAGCCTGTGCTACATTATAAAAAAGGAAGTCCAGAACGAAAAGAAGTGCTGGATACCTATAAAAAAATGTATACTAACCCAATCAACGTACCGCTATACATTGGTGCAAAAAAAATCGTGACCAAAAAGCAGGCGAATATGTCGCCTCCACACGACCATAAGCATTCACTTGGAACGTATAGCCTAGCAGAAAAGAAGCATGTTAATGAGGCCATAGCTGCTGCTTTGGAGGTTAAAAATGCATGGGAAAACACCTCTTTCGAACACAGAGCTTCCGTCTTTTTAAAAGCTGCTGACTTAATTGCAGGTCCTTATCGTGCCAAAATAAATGCCTCAACCATGTTGGCACAATCTAAAAACATTTTTCAAGCCGAAATTGATGCTGCTTGTGAGTTTGCGGATTTTTTGCGGTTTAACGTAGCTTTTGCTGCAGATATTTATGCCCAACAGCCAGCTCAAGGAGAAGGGGTTGTTAACAGATTGGAATACCGTGCATTAGAAGGTTTTGTCTACGCTATAACGCCGTTTAACTTTACCGCAATTGCGGGAAATATTTGCGCTGCACCTGCCCTTATGGGAAATGTCATTGTTTGGAAACCTAGTGATCATCAGATGTTTTCTGCTAAAGTCATCATGGATATTTTTGAAGAAGCCGGAGTTCCTGCCGGAGTAATCAATTTGGTTTCTGGAGATCCTGTACTTATTTCAAATATAGCTTTAACGCATCCGAACTTTGCTGGACTTCACTTTACAGGTTCAACAGAAGTATTTAAAAATCTTTGGCAACAGATTGGAAACAACCTCAATACGTATCACAACTACCCTAGAATAGTAGGTGAAACGGGAGGCAAGGATTTTATTTTTGCACACAGCACTGCCGATATTCCTACGGTAATAACAGCGATTACACGCGGCGGATATGAATTTCAAGGACAAAAATGTTCTGCTGCATCCAGAATTTATTTGCCAGAGTCAATTGCAGATGAAATACTCAATGGAGTTGTTGAAAACGTAAAAAGTTTTTCTATCGGATCTCCTGAAGACATGAACAATTTTATAACTGCTGTTATTCATGAAAATTCTTTTGACAAACTCGTGCATTATATTGAGCAAGCCAAAAAAGACACGGATGTAGAGGTGCTGATTGGTGGAACCTATGATAAAAGCACCGGTTTTTTCGTTCACCCCACATTGCTTAAAACTTCAAACCCTCACTACACCACGATGGAAACCGAATTATTTGGACCTGTGGTAACGGTTTATTTGTATGAAGATGCGGATTGGGAAAAAACACTAGAGTTGGTAAATACCACTTCGGAATATGGACTTACGGGAGCGATTATTGCACAAGACCGTATGTTTATTGAAAAAGCCTCTGCAAGATTGCGCCATGCCGCCGGAAACTTTTACATCAACGACAAACCCAGTGGTGCCGTGGTAGGACAACAACCCTTTGGAGGAAGTCGTGCTTCGGGAACAAACGACAAAGCAGGCTCGCCATTAAACCTGTTGCGGTGGGTATCGCCACGACTCATAAAAGAAACCCTTGTTCCGGCTACCAATTACCGCTATCCCTGTATGGATTAAACAGGCAAGTACACCACTTTTTTGGTTTCAAAAAAGGGTTCTTCAAAATAGTTTAATAGATTAAAAATCTCTGCCTTTGGGAAAGGGGCTAGCTCTTCTGTTAAATCGCCCCCTTTGAGGTATAAAATTCCATTTGAACGCTCATGGATGTGGTTTGGACTGATTTTTTGTTCTACCCAAGGCACAAAACGGTCCATTTGCGTAACAGCACGACTCACCACAAAATGAAAAACGCCCTCAACATCTTCGGCGCGTTGGTGAACTGCATTCACGTTATTTAGTTCAAGTGCCGCAGCAACTTCCTTAACCACTTTAATCTTTTTCCCGATAGAATCCACCAACGTAAACCCAACTTCGGGAAACAATATCGCTAGGGGTATTCCAGGAAAACCTCCGCCGGTACCCACATCCAAAATTTTAGCACCCGATTGAAACGCTTGAATTTTTGCAATACCCAGCGAATGCAACACATGGCGTGTGTAAAAGTGCTCCATATCGGTACGTGAAATGACATTAATGCGCTGATTCCAATCCGCATAAAGCGGCAGTAAGGCGTCAAATTGCTCCTTTTGGTGGGTAGTGAGTTGCGGAAAATGAAAAAATATAGATGAGATCATAATATATGTACAAAAATACGGAAGGTGTTTATAAAAATGCTATGCGGATACAAAAGCAGGGAGTATATTTGGCGAAAATTTACACTATGAGCCATCCTTTGTCGGAACGCATTAAAAGTTTACCCGCATCTGAAACTCTTGTCATGGCGGCAAAAGCACGTGAATTAAAAAATCAGGGGAAAGATATTATTGGATTAAGTCTTGGAGAGCCAGACTTTAATACTCCAGAATTTATCAAAGAAGCGGCTATTGAAGCCATTAATGCAGATTACAATTCCTACACCCCCGTAGACGGTTATGTGGAGCTCAAAGAAGCTATCTGTACCAAGTTTAAGCGTGACAACGGATTGGAATACGCCCCTAGCCAAATTGTAGTTTCAACAGGAGCAAAGCAATCTATCGCCAATGTGGTACAGGTACTTGTAAATCCTGGTGATGATGTCTTGTTGGTTGCGCCGTATTGGGTGAGCTACTCGGCTATGGTAATCCTTGCCGAAGGAAACCCTATTGAAATACGCTCTGGAATAGAAACCGATTTTAAAATTACCGCTGAACAATTGGAAGCTGCCATTACACCCAAAACAAAATTGGTGATGCTTAATTCACCCAACAACCCTAGCGGATCTGTTTATTCAAAAAAAGAATATGAGGCTTTAGCAGCAGTATTAGAAAAGCATCCAAACATCTATGTGATGTCTGATGAAATTTATGAGCATATAAATTATGACGGAGTTACTCCATTTAGTTTTGCTGCCATACCGAGTATGTATGACCGCACCGTTACCGTAAACGGACTTGCCAAAGCCTTTGCCATGACGGGTTGGCGTATCGGATATTTGGGTGCTCCAGAATGGATTGCCAAAGCCTGTACCAAAATGCAGGGGCAAGTTACTAGCGGAACAAACTGTATCGCTCAGCGTGCAGCCATTACTGCTGTGTTAGCACCTGTAGGCAAAATTAAATTCATGGTTGATGAGTTTGATTTTCGCAGAAAACGCATCATTGACTTGCTGCAAGACATTGAAGGTTTTGAAGTTAATGTGCCTAAAGGAGCGTTTTATGTGTTCCCTGACATCTCCTCGTTTTTTGGTAAAAAATTAAAAGGAAAACTTATTGAAAATGCATCTGATTTTGCAATGTATTTATTAGAAGAAGCTCTTGTAGCTACTGTAACCGGCGATGCTTTTGGCTGTCCAAACAACATCCGTATTTCATATGCAGCTTCGCTTGAAGAAATTGAAGAGGCACTTCGCAGAATTAAAAAGGCGGTGAGTTAGTAGCTGCTTCATATTTTGAATTTTGCATAATACCACCAAAAGCACTTTTGCCGTTTGGGACATTAATATTTCGCTGTTTTGATGTTTTGGGCTACCCCTGCTTAAATCATAACACACATCCCGTTTAGTCAAGTTTTAATACCTTTAGTGCAAACCTTTGTCTTATGAAAATCATTTTACTACTTTGTTTTTTTGTATCATCCCTGTCTTTTTCGCAGCAACTTTTAGAGCAAGATATTATTGCTATCGAAAAGAAATTGGTTAACTGGCGCCATCATTTTCATCAAAATCCAGAATTATCAAACAGAGAATTTAAAACAGCTGAAAGGATAGCACAACACTTAAGGGAATTGGGATTAGAGGTGAAGACCGGAATTGCAAAAACCGGAGTTGTAGGATTACTTAAGGGTGATTTGCCCGGAAAAGTTGTAGCCTTACGGGCAGATATTGACGCCCTTCCTGTAACCGAACGTAATGATTTACCCTTTAAATCTGAAGTTAAAACCACTTTTTTAGGTACAGACACCGGAGTCATGCACGCCTGCGGACACGATACGCATATTGCTATTTTGATGGCAACGGCCGAAGTGTTGTCTAAACATAAAGACAAAATAAAAGGCACGGTTAAATTTATTTTTCAACCTGCTGAAGAGGGACCTCCTCCGGGAGAAGAAGGAGGTGCCCCGTTAATGATCAAAGAAGGTGTTTTAGACAACCCAAAAGTTGATGCTATTTTTGGACTTCATATCAATTCTCAAACTCCAGTTGGTGTCATTAAATACAAAGCAGGAGGCATTATGGCTTCTGTTGAACGCTTTGTTGTCAATGTAAAAGGTAAACAAACTCATGGCTCGCAACCTTGGTCTGGTGTTGACCCTATATTAATTTCAGCAAAAATCATAGATGGTTTTCAAACCATTATTAGTAGAGAAGCCCGACTTATTGATGAGGCTGCTGTAATTACTATTGGTAAAATCACAAGTGGAACGCGATTCAATATCATTCCAGAGACTGCCGAAATGATAGGAACCGTAAGAACTTTAGATGCTGACATGCGCGAATTGATTATTAAGCGTATGAATGAAATGGCACACGATATTGCAAGTGCTTATGGAGGGAGTGCAGTTATAGAATGGCAGAACAACACTATTATTACATATAATGATCCTGATTTAACAGCTCAGATTTTACCCTCTTTACAAGCCGTGGCTGGCGAAAACAATGTGCAGTTAACGAAAGCCACAACTGGAGGTGAAGACTTCAGCTATTTCCAAGAAAAAATACCCGGAGTGTATTTCTTTTTAGGCGGTATGACTCCCGGAAACACAAATTCTTTTCCTCATCATACTCCAGATTTTAGAATTGACGATAGGGGTTTGTTGCTTGGTGTTAAGGCTTTTACGCAGATTACCATAGACTATCTGAATACTCCCCTTTAACATTTTATTTTTAAGCACTGAAAATGTCAATGCTTACGCCAGTAATAGGGTGTAAAGAGAATAAGCACGGTAAACAGTTCAAGTCTACCGATAAGCATCAGTAATGAACACCACCATTTTGCAAGTGTAGGTAGTGAAGCGTAAGTTGAAGCAGGCCCAACATTACCTAATCCTGGACCTACATTACCTAATGAAGCGGCTGCTCCACCAATGGCAGAAGTAAAGTCTAACCCTAACACACTAAGCACACCTGCGCCAATAATAAATAATATCATGTATAAAATAAAAAAAGCCAATACATGATACACAATAGATTGCTCAATTGTTACTTTGTTTAGTCTCACCATGAGAATGGCATTGGGGTGTAGGGCACGCTTAAACTCCAAAAAACCATTTTTAATTAGAATAAGGTGACGCATAACTTTAACACCTCCCGATGTAGAACCCGTTGAACCCCCCAAGAACATCAACCCAAAAAACAACATCGTCACAAAGGGAGACCACGCTGTAAAATCTGCGGTAACTAAACCTGTTGTGGTGATAACAGCCACCACCTGAAATAAGGCATGTCTAAACGATTGTTCCCAAACAGACCACGTGCTTAACCCCGTTGCTACATACGCTTCTTGCCGTATAATGGACAACAAAACAATAAGGGCGAAAGCTCCTATAAATCCTGCGTACCAACGAAACTCAGTATCTGAAAAAACACGCTTAAATTTGCCCTTCATGGCATAATAGAGTAATATAAAATTACTTCCAGCCAAAAACATAAAAAAGACGGTAATGTATTGAATTTGAGGAATATCATTCCAAAATACAAGACTCGTATTTTTAGTAGAAAACCCTCCCGATGCCATGGTGCTCATGCCGTGATTAATAGCATCAAAAACAGGCATTCCCGAAAGCGATAACAATATAGTATTTGCTGCAGTAAGTCCTACATATATAAGCCATAGCCTTTTGGCAGTATCACTAATTCTAGGGTGTAGCTTATCGCCTCCTAAAACAGGTGCTTCGGCGCTGAAAAGTTGCATACCGCCAATACCCAAAAGCGGAAGAATTGCAATGGCCAAAACAATGATTCCCATACCGCCCATCCAATGGGTAAGCGAACGCCATAAAACAATACTCTTTGGTAAAGACTCAATATCATTTATCACAGTTGCGCCCGTGGCGGTGTAGCCCGACATGGTTTCAAAAAGAGCATCGCTAATAGTGGAAACACTATGAGTAAAGACATATGGGAGCATTCCAAAAATAACCATTGTAAGCCATCCAAAAACAACTATCAAATAGCCCTCACGCTTTTTGATTTCTTTTTTGTGATTTTTGGTAAGAACCATTGCTAAACTTCCTGTAATAAAACACACAAGCAATGCTTTGAGTAATCCTGCAGTTACCCCATCTGCCATAAAATAACTAGTGATGGTTGCAATCCCAATAAAAAGGGAGTTAAACAGCAGTAGGAGTCCTAAAATGTGAACAATAAGTTTAGTATTAAACCCTTTCATTTTTTATAAAAAAAGTTGCTCTACCCGTTTGATAGACTGTGGCAAGGAACACACTAGAACAAGGTCTCCTTCTTCAATGACGAAGTCGCCAAGGGCTATTACACCTGCCCCATTTCGAATTACACCACCAATTGTGGCCATTTTTGGGAAGTCTAGATTTTTTATCGCTTTTCCAATAACCTTTGCGCCGGCTTTTACTTTAAATTCAACAATTTCGGCGTCCATGTTATTTAGCTTTGCCAAATCGACGACCTCACCCCTTCTGATATACCTAAAAATAGTGTTTGTCGTTAGCATTTTTTTATTTACCAACGAATCTACTCCAATGGATTTGGTCAACTCGAAATAATCCATATTTTCAATAAGTGCAATAATTTTTGGGACTTGTTTAGATTTTGCCATGAGGCAAGACATAATATTGGTTTCGGCATCGTTGGTTACCCCCAAAAAAGCGTCCATCTCCTTAAGATTTTCCTCAAGTAGTAGTTCCACGTTTCGTCCATCTCCATGAATGATAAGCGTGTCAGGCAGGCGTTCTGCCATTTCAATAGCACGTTCTTTATCTAGCTCGATAAGTTTAACATTAATGCCGCGCTGACAAAGGTCTTCTGCAGTTTTATATCCAACACGACCTCCACCTAAAATCATAACATTTTTGATTTTATTTTTCACTTCACCAGTAAGGCTGTATAATTCCGAAACTCCCTGAGGAAGTGTGGTGAAATACACTTGATCACCTTGTTCAAAACTCGTGTCGCCTCTTGGAATGATTGTCGTTGTAGACTCTAATCTTTTTATAGCAATGGGCATAAAATGAACCCCGGGAAACACCGTGGCTGCCTCCCGTACGGTTTTACCAATAAAAGGAGCATCTTCTTCAAGTGTGGTCCCCATCATGGTTAGCGCTCCATCTTCAAATTCGTGGCTATTTTCAAACGCTGACTGGTGAATGAGCAATTGGATTTCTTCTGCTGCCAACTCTTCAGGAGAAACGAGTTCGTCTATTCCTAAAGCCTGAAAGTCAACGTCTTCCTTATATTTTTCGAACTCAATATCTGTTACTCGAGCAATAGTTCGTTTACACCCCAATTGTTTGGCAAGCAAGCAACACATCAGGTTTGTCGTTTCCGATGGTGTAACAGCAATCATCATGTCTGCCTTGGCTACACCCGCTTTTTTCAGAGTTGCCAATGCTGATGGGTCACCCTTAATGGCTCGTATATCAAGATTGTTGTCTGCATAACTTAACGCATCTTTATCAGCGTCAATAAGCGTAATATCCTGTGCCTCAAACGAAAGCAATTTAGCTAAGTGAAAGCCAATATCGCTTGCTCCGGCGATGGCAATATTCATCTATCAAAGAGATTATGTGGTGCAAATATAGCAAGTTTTAGTTCTGTTTAAGAGATTTTGTATCTACAGAATATGGCTACCTTTGTGCCTTATGAGCAAAAACATTACTCCTTACAAAGATTCATCCTTATCTAAAAAGGAACAAGTTACCTTAATGTTTGATCGAATTGCACAAAAATACAATGGATTAAATCGAGTATTATCGTTAGGACTAGACAAGGGTTGGAGAAAAAAAATAGTTTCTCTAGTTCGTGAACAAAATGCCATCGATATTTTGGATGTAGCCACAGGAACTGGAGATGTAGCCATAGCAATGAGTACTATTCCGAATGTGGATATTCACGCTGTTGATTTATCTACTCAAATGTTAGCAGTACAAGCAAATAAACTTGACAAACTCAATCTAAATCATTGTATTACCCTAGCAGTAGCCGATGCAGAAAAACTCCCTTTCGAAACCCAATTTGATGCAGTTACCGTTGCGTTTGGCATTCGGAATTTTGCAAATCTCGAAAAAGGATTACACGAGATGTGGCGTGTATTACGCCCTGAGGGATGTTTGTATATTTTAGAAACATCTAGACCCAAAAAATTTCCCATGCGTCAGGCGCATTTTATTATGTCTCGCATGCTAATTCCTTCTCTAGGAAAAATTTTTGCAGAAGATAAAAGCGCCTATGCCTATCTTGGCGAGTCGGCTAGTCATTTTCCCGATGGTCAAGTGATGAACAATAAATTGAAAGAAATTGGGTTTTCTAAAGTAACACACAAGCCACTTACTGGAGGTGTGGTTAGTTTGTACATTGCTCAAAAATGAATCGAAAATCTATCATATTTGTTATGCTTCTTGCCCTCTTAAATGTAGCAAATGGGCAAGATAAAAAGTTAGAAAATCTAAAGACCGAGGATGATCGATTTTTACGTTTTGGGTATTATTTAGGTATAAACTCTGTTGGCGCAAAAATGGAATACCACGATACTGCTGATCTTTTCCAACTGGTTGTAAAGCCAAAACCCAGTTTTGATGTTGGCCTATTGGCAGATGTACGAATCAACGAATTTCTAAACATTCGTTTTCATCCAGGTGTGGCGTTTGTTGAACGTGAAATTCGATTTCCCTCTGAATTGTCCAATTCAAAACCCTTAATTGAACGTGTTGTAAAATCATCCTATGTGCGCTTTCCCCTAGGAATAAAGCTCAACACCAGACGTATTCGTAATGCCAGACCCTATATTATGGGAAGCTTGTCATATAACATTAACATAACCAGTGAAGAAACTAACCCCGAAGACAATACTACTGGAACCTTTCGCATGAAACGTAACATGTATGCTTGGGAGTTTGCTATTGGTACCGACATATACCTTCCTTACTTCAAATTTACACCATCCCTTCACGGCATTTTTGCGATCAACAATGAGTTGGTTCCCGACAACAGTTCTACAAGTGATTTTACACAACACATCGCATCAATGAAAAGTAGAGGAGTTTTTTTAAGATTTACCTTTGAGTAGTTATCCCCTGCGTCTAAACTCACTCAATATAATTCCAGTAGCTATCGCTACATTTAAGCTTTCTGCAGCAGGTTTACCATAGTTTGGAATTGCTATATTTTTTTTCGCTAAAGCTGTAATGGGTGCTGAAATACCCGTACCCTCATTCCCAACAACAATCACTGCATGGGGCGGAAGTGTTGCTTGGTGCATGTTTTCACCATCCATAGCTGTTGCTATGATATCTAATTTGTGCTCTTGAAAATAATTGATAAGATTTCCATAGTGAACATGAACATTTGCCAGTGACCCCATACTAGCTTGTACTGTCTTCGGATTAAAACAATCTACGGTGTCAGCAGAGCAAAGCAAATGCTGTATTCCAAACCAGTCACAAAGACGAATAATAGTTCCTAAATTTCCTGGATCACGAATACCATCTAGGGCTAAATTCAGGGCTTGAGGAATATATTCAGTAGTCTTTGGAACTGAAAAAGCAGCCCACAGTGAGGGTGGTGTTTTATGGTTGCTTAATTTTTTCATAGTTGCCTTTGATATGATTTCGACAGGAAAACCATCCTGGTTATCAAAACCAAAACAATGAACTATTTTAAAGCCATTCGCTAAAAATGTTTCAATAGCTTTCTTACCCTCAACGGGAAAAACCCCGTATTGGGTACGAATCTTTTTTTGCCCTAATCGGCACAAGTATTTTAGTTCGTTTTTGCTAACCATGTATTTGATGTATTTTTGAGCCAACAACTTCATCTGTTGACAACACGATTTTCAAAAATACTAGGTTTTTGTGGGCTTTTAGCCATAATGGTGGGCTGCTCTATAACCAAGCATTTGCCTCAAGGTACCGTCATACTCAAAAAAAATGAGGTTTTTGTTGACGAAAAAAATGCCGTTGATTCAATAAAAAACATCGTTCAACCTAAGCCCAATAAGCGTTTCTTAGGCATCCCGTTTGGGCTACTCCTGCATCAATCTGCAAACGATAGTGCTGGTATAGCATTTGATACATGGATAGCTAAAAAGCCGAATCGTCAAAAAAGAATGGAATCGATTTGGTCTGCCAAACAAGTGGCCAAAATGAGAGATTATATAACCGGTTATCAACATTGGAAAAAGAGAACTGGTGAGGCTCCTGTTTTAACCGATACCCTTTTAAGAGCGGCAAATGCTCAAAAACTGAATGCTTTTTTCTCTAATGAAGGCTTTTTCAATGCCGTAGTCAAAACGGAAACAGAAGAGAAAAATAATATAGCAACTGTTCGTTACAACGTAACTACCAATTCCCCGTATTATTTGGATAGCATATCTACCAATATTAAAAGTCCCGTTTTAGACTCTATTTATCATGCTAATATTAAAAAAAGTGTTCTTAACCAAGGTGACACATTTCGCACAATGGCTTTTGAGCAAGAGCGCAATCGGTTATTTTCTTTGTTCCGAAACGCAGGAGTATATCCCTTTCAATTTAATTCCATAGATTTTAATGTTAGTATTGATTCTTCAGGTGTAGACTACCGCCTTCCGGTACAACTCAATATTCGAAACTATATCGAAAATCAAGAGGGAACTGCGGTGGAAAAGGAATACCAGATTTCAAAAATGAATTTGGTTCAGGTATTTATAGGAAAAGCAGGGAATACAGGAAACGAACCCTACGACTCCATAGGAACCTATGATGGCTTAACATTGTTTAGTCAAGGAAAAATGCGCTACAACAGTCGTTTACTTCGGGAGTCAATTACATTTAAAATTAATGAGCCTTATAGTGATAATGCGCGTAGCACAACACTTCGACAGCTTAGTCGTCTACAAAGCTTTGACTATCCTACCATTAAGTATAATTATTCAAATGAAGACGAAACCCTTCTTGATGCGTCAATATATTTAATGCCAAAAGAACGCTATTCATTAGATTTTGGACTAGATGTTACCCAATCAAATATTATCAAAAGAGGGGTTGCCTTTAGCTCTGGTTTAGGCGTCTTAAATGTTTTTCGTGGAGCTGAAACGCTTGAGATTGGCGCCAGAGGCTCTGCAGGTAGGTCTTCTGATGTAGCAATCACAGAATTTGCTTTTGACGTTCAACTTCGCTCACCTCAATTCTTATTGCCATTTGCAAAGAAATTAAATCGGCAGGATATTGCCCCACAAACTATACTTCGAGTAGGTTCAGGCATCCAAAACAATATCGGACTTGACAAACAGAACTTCACAGGGACTTTTCAATACCAATGGAGCCCGAAAAAAAATCGGAGATGGACTTTTGTCTTGGCTGATGTAGAATTTGTAAAAAACAAAAACAAGAATAACTACTTTGGGGTATATACCAATGCTTACAGCGAACTCAATACCATTGCTTCTGAAACCAATACTAATCCATCGTATTTTTCAAATGGAAAACTCACCATTCCTCAAGGGGCTGATTCATTTGTATATGATGTGTTAAATAACAACACCTCATTAACGTCATTGGACGAAGGATACAATCGTGTACAGCGCATTGAAGAACGAAGGGGAAGATTAACACAAAATAACCTTATTTTCAGCTCAGGATTACAGTTTTATAATTCTACAAAAAGTGGTGTTTTTGACAAAGAATTTACGCAGTTTAGAATGAATTTTTCTTGGGCTGGAAACCTACTAAATACAATAGGAAAACGCCTTGATTGGAATCAGGAAAACGGACAATATTTGTTGTTTGATGTTCCCTTTAGCCAGTTTATTAAAATAGAAACTGATTTGATTAAACATTGGGAAGTTTCAAACAATCAGGTTTTTGCTGTTCGAGCTTTTGCGGGTGCTGCTATTCCTTATGGCAATGCAGACAATATTCCCTTTAATCGATCCTTTTTTGCTGGGGGTGCATACGACAATCGTGCGTGGGAAGTATACCGTTTGGGTCCAGGTTCTAGCAATACTGGAAACGAGTTTAACGAAGCAAACCTAAAAATTGCATTTAATGCTGAGTACCGATTTGACCTGTTAGGGGCTTTTAAAGGTGCGCTATTTATGGATGTAGGAAACATTTGGAATGTTGCTGATAACATAAAAGAACCCTCTAGAAGATTTGATGGGTTCAAAGATTTGGATGAGCTTGCCGTAGGCACAGGCTTTGGATTACGCTACGACTTTGGATTGTTTTTACTTCGACTAGACATGGGCTTTAAAACACACAATCCTGTACTTCCTAAAGGAGATCGGTGGAATTTCAACTATCAACTCAAAAATGCAAATCCTACACTTGGGATAAATTATCCTTTCTAAGCCCATAATTGTTTGTTACTTTTGCGCCAAATCTAAAATTCGAAGAATGTCACATGCTATTACACCTGGGGTTGCAACCGGAAATAAAGTTCAAGAAATTTTTGCTCTAGCCAAGTCAAAACAATTTGCCTTGCCTGCAGTAAATGTCATTGGTTCTGACTCTACAAACGCTGTTTTAGAAACCGCAGCAAAGCTCAACGCACCTGTTATTATTCAGTTTTCAAATGGCGGAGCGCAATTCAATGCTGGCAAAGGCTTATCAAACGAAAATCAGCAAGCAGCCATCGCTGGTGCCGTTGCTGGCGCTAAGCATGTACATCAAATGGCTGAACTGTATGGAGTAAGTGTTATTCTTCACACAGACCATGCTGCCAAAAAATTACTCCCTTGGATTGATGGTTTACTGGATGCTAGCGAAACACATTTTGCTGAAACAGGAAAGCCTCTTTTTAGTTCACATATGATTGACCTTTCCGAAGAACCTCTTGAGGAAAATATTGAAATATGTAAAACCTATTTGGAGCGTATGGTTAAAATGGATATGACATTAGAAATTGAACTTGGTGTAACTGGCGGTGAAGAAGACGGCGTAGACAACACTGATGTAGATAGTTCTAAATTATACACCCAACCCGAAGAAGTTGCCTATGCCTTTGAGGAACTATCTAAAATCAGTCCACGTTTTACAATTGCAGCCGCTTTTGGTAATGTTCACGGAGTTTACAAACCGGGTAATGTGGTTTTAACGCCAAAAATTCTTAAAAATTCTCAAGCTTACGTGAGTGAAAAATATGGCGTGGGACAAAATACTATCGACTTTGTTTTCCATGGCGGTTCTGGCTCTACAGTCGAAGAAATTCGTGAAGGGATAAGCTATGGTGTAGTAAAAATGAATATCGACACAGATATGCAGTATGCATTTATGTCGGGAGTGCGTGATTATGTTCAGGAAAAGGGACCCTATTTACAACAACAAATAGGCAATCCTGAAGGAGATGATGTTCCTAACAAAAAATATTACGACCCTCGCGTATGGCTACGTGAAGGCCAGAAGGCTTTTGTAAACCGCTTAGAGAAGGCTTTTGAAGATTTGAACAATATCAACACTCTTTAATTAGTAGGGTTTTATATATTTGATGAAATTCTTTGTTAATGCCGTGGTTTAAACGTACTGAAAAGGGAATTCAAACCCAGACTCACGAGAAAAAAGACACTCCGCAAGGGTTGTGGTATAAGTCTCCTACTGGGAAGATTATTGACACAGAACAACTTGCTGAAAACTTTTATGTTTCACCTGAAGATGGCTATCATGTCCGTATAGGTAGTAAGGAGTACTTCGAAATCATTTTTGATGACAATACATTTAAAGAGCTAGATACTGGCCTCAAATCTAAAGATCCTTTAAAGTTTGAAGACACAAAAAAGTATACAGATCGTGTAAAAGCTGCCCAAAAGAAAACTAAATTAAATGATGCTGTTCGTGCAGCTGTTGGGCATTCTAACGGAAATAAACTTGTGGTTGCTTGTATGGATTTTACGTTTATTGGCGGATCCATGGGCTCTGTGGTAGGCGAAAAAATTTACCGTGCTGCTGATTATGCCTTAACGCACAAAATTCCTTTCGTTATGATTTCTAAATCTGGTGGTGCGCGAATGATGGAAGCAGCGTTATCGCTCATGCAGATGGCGAAAACATCCGCAAAACTTGCACAACTTGCTGACGCAAAGATTCCTTACATTTCGTTGTGTACAGATCCTACAACAGGAGGAACTACTGCTTCATTCGCAATGCTAGGAGATATTAATATTTCAGAACCAGGGGCACTTATTGGCTTTGCAGGCCCGCGCGTTGTTAAAGACACAACCGGAAAGGACCTCCCTGATGGTTTTCAAACTGCAGAGTTTTTACAAGAACATGGTTTTTTAGATTTTATCTCTCACAGAAAAGACTTAAAGCACAACATCAACTTGTACCTTGATTTGATTTTAAATCGACCGCTTTCTAATCAAGCTTAATTTAAATTAAATATTATACTATATTTGCACCCTTCGAGAAAGACTCGAAGTTGCATAAAAATCATTTACAATAATATTGGCATGTCACTAACTAAAGAAGCTAAAGCAGAAATCTTCAAAAAATACGGAACGTCTGAAAAAGACACCGGTAGCACTGAAGGTCAAATTGCATTATTCACTAAACGTATCAACGACCTAACGCAACACCTGAAAAAAAATCATAAAGATTATAATACAGAACGTTCGTTAGTAATGTTGGTTGGAAAACGAAGAAGTCTTTTGGACTATTTAAAAGACAGAGACATAGAACGCTATCGATCCCTAATTAAAGAATTGGGTATCCGAAAGTAAGCACATAAAAGCATCCGCATCATTCGGTTTTTCATCGGGTATCTACGACCACAACACAACACACAGATACTAACTTTAAAAATGAAAACGTATGATACCCAACGTACATACCTCGACTATTGACTTAGGTGATGGTCGAACAATTACCCTAGAAACAGGCAAGCTTGCCAAACAAGCCGATGGTTCTGTTGTTGTTCGTAGCGGCAACTGCATGCTATTGGCAACCGTAGTTTCGGCGCGTCAAGCTTCCGATGTAGACTTTCTACCCCTAACGGTAGATTACCGCGAAAAATTTGCCGCCGCAGGACGATTCCCAGGTGGTTTTTTTAAGCGTGAAGCCCGTCCAAGTAACGAAGAAATCCTTACCATGCGATTGGTAGATCGCGTATTGCGTCCACTATTTCCAAAAGACTATCATGCCGAAACACAGGTTATGATACAATTGATGTCGCACGACGATACTGTA
>JAURNV010000010.1 GCA_030830005.1 Flavobacteriaceae bacterium
CTAATTCATTTGTGCCAAGGTAATCACGTACCAAACGGAATCCCAAATAGCTCCGAGCACTATCAGTATACTCATAATCCCTAGATGATACACGTAAATAATAAGCAACATCCTTCCATGAACCTCCGCGAATTACTTTTTGAGTATCATTAAAGCTCTCATAATTAGGATTAACCGTTAATGTAAAGTCATATGTATCTTTTGTATATGTAGAGTTTGTCCACTCCGACACATTACCAGACATATTATACAAGCCATAATCGTTGGGCTCATAAGAATCTGCCTCTACGGTATATAGTGCCATATCCGCGGCGTAATTACCTCTTTTAGGTTTAAAATTTGCCAAAAAGCACCCTCTATCATCAGTTAAATAGGGTCCTCCCCAAGGATAAATAGCAGACTCGAGACCTCCTCGAGCAGCATATTCCCATTCTACCTCCGTAGGAAGTCTAAACCTCCCCGTAGAGGATTTACGCTTTTTTCTGCTTCGCAAATAATCATTTCTAATTTTGGTGCGCCAATGCGCAAAAGCTCTTGCCTGATGCCAACTAATTCCTACAACAGGATAGTTTGCATATGCACGATGCCAAAAATAGTCATTGTGCATGGGTTCATTATAACTGTACTTAAAGTCTTTAATCCATACCGTAGTGTCAGGATATACTTCATGAACTTCGTACCGCGCAAAACTAGACAATGCGCTATCGGGATTTTCAACTGCTTGATTTAAATCTACACTTGCAAATCGATATTTAAAGAGCTTCGTATCCATGGCCGGCTCTCCATTAAACCATTCACTTTCAGGTAAATAAATAGTTTCTTCAAAAAGCCTAGCGTATTCCAAATCGGGATAATCTTCTCTTTCTTTGATAATTTCAGCATCACGATTTAAAGGCAAATGATAATGAAACAGATCATCAGGAGCATCTTCAGTCTCGTAATAGTTAGAAACATAATCGTTAAAGTTCTCCTCTAAATATTGTTGATAACCACTTTTGTCTTCACCATCTCCGTCTTGAATACTCTTCATATCGTATAAAGGAAGATATTCAAGGATAGGGTTGGCGTCAATTTCGTCATCAGAAGTTGGAAATTCAGAAACCGAAAAGTACCCTCCATTGAGTAAGGCAGCTTTAGCAAGTTCTGTTCTGATGATGGAGTCTTTTACCCATTCAACAAATTGTTGATATTCGGCATTAGTTATTTCGGTTTCATCCATCCAAAATGATCGCATAGTTACCGTACGCGTTGTGTTATCGTTAGCTGCTATGATGTCCTCATCTGAGGAACCCATAATAAAAGAGCCTCCAGGGATAAGCGCCATACCGTGAGGTTTGGTTTCATAGAACTTCTTTTGCTTAACTCCAATGAGTTCGCCTTGATTTCCTTTACCGCATCCAATTGCTGTAAGGCCTACAAGAAGTATGAGTAATCCTCTTTTCATTCAATTTTTGAATTTATTTAAATAACCAACTTTAGTAATTCCCTCAAAAATATGGAATTTAATGCATCTAACGTTGCACTGATTTCCACCATCGGTTAGGGATTTCACCTTTTTGCGCCTCACGGTAGTCTTTTTCAGCACATGGTAATAACGTAATTTGTTTAATATTATTATGTTTTACTTCTTTAGGAACTTCAATCCACCAACGTTGACTTTTATTACTCTTATAAAATACGAGTGTTTCTTTTTCCAATGGAACCACGAATTTAGTACATGCTTCGTGAGTAGAAAAAGGGTATTCATTGACTCGAAAACAAAAACCTTCGAGTACATACCACACCATTTGAGCCAATAATTGGTCAGCTCTCAGCGAACTAGAAACCGGAAAGAGCCCCAATACACTTAATCGATCGCTTAAGCCCGCATAACGCATAAGCTTACAAATTTGGGAACCGTCAAAACCGTTTGGACTTCCCTTTTCATAATCCATTTCAGCTGCTTTAATCACATTAAAATCTACTGAAAGAATATCGGTGTCACGTAATATTGGCTCTACTTCTTTAATGTCTGCACAAATTTCTCCTAATCTGTAGGCATCAAAAAAAAGTTTTTGCATTAAGTCTAGCTCCTCCTGTGAAACATAATAACTTTGATATCCAAGATTAGTGAATTGCTTTAGATTGTTTGGTTTTTCAGTGATGATTCTTGACATATAGCTGTCATCAGAAACCAAAGCACCAGGCCCTCCAAAATCAAAACGTTCATCAATTGAAGTTAGGTTAACAAAAGTATTCAAACTAGAAAGTCCTCGGAACATTCCTAAAGTGATTTCTTGCTCATCGCCAACGATGACTGTTAGTATATTTCGTTGATGTAATTCTTTTACAACTTTTTGAATAGCAAAGAGCGTGTCTTTGGGGCGATCGCCAGGTTCCAAAATACCTAAATCAGCACAAATAAAATCCCAATTTCCAGTAAATAGTTGATAAAATTGCTGCCTGAATCTAACGTGTAACGACTCTCCAACTCCCAATCTTGATTCAAGTGTTAGAATTGCTACTCTAACACCATTTAAATCAGGAGGCCCTTCTTGATGTGTGTGAATACGTAAATTTCGTCCTATAACCTGCTCGGGCAACAACAAGTTGTGAGCAAGAAGTTTATCTTCAATAGGTTTTAAAAATTCAAAGTTCACCTATTTCTTTTTGATGCGTTTTTTTGTAGCTACTTGCTTTTCTAGTAATGCCATGGCTTGGGTAAGGGTCATTTTAGCTACATCAACATCTTTAGAAAGCTCCACTTTCTTCTTGCCTTTAATTAAGTTGTGACGACCCCATCGTGCCTTTTCAATCCTAACTACTTCTTCTTCCCAAGAACGAACAACACGCTCTGCCTCTTTTTTCTTTTTTTCTTCAATTAGCGTTGCTATATCTTCTTCGGAAAGGACATCAAAATCGTATTTTTTGGAGACATTTATAAACAAATTGTTCCACTTAATAAAGGGTCCAAATCGCCCAACACCTTTTGTCACAGGCAAATCTTCATATGATGCTATGGGGGCATCTGCTAAGCGCTTTTCTTCAATAAGCTCGACAGCTTCTTCTAATGTTGTTGTAAGCGGGTTTTTTCCTTTAGGCAATGATATAAACGATTTCCCGTGACGCACATAAGGACCATATCGCCCATTGTTTACTTCAACGTTTTCCGAGTCGTACTTACCCAAATGCAAGGGTAACTTAAATAAATCCAACGCTTCTTCAAAGGTAATTTTAGTTAATTGTTGATCGGGATGAAGACTTGCGAATAACGGCTTCTCTTCATCATCTACGGTGCCGATTTGTGCCATAGCACCAAATTTTCCTAAGCGAACACTCAATTGACGACCCGTTTTAGGATCAACTCCTAAAATACGTTCCCCTGTTTCTCTTTGGGCGGTATCGCGAACATTTTCGATAACAGGGTGGAAATCTTTGTAAAACGACTTCATCATTCCCTTCCAGTCTTCTTTTCCGAGTGCAATAGAGTCAAAATCCTGCTCTACCTTAGCCGTAAAGTTGTAGTCAACGATATTGGCAAAATTGGCAACCAAAAAATCGTTTACAAGCCTACCTACATCTGTTGGAACCAGTTTTCCTTTTTCTGAACCAACTTGCTCTGTCAACATTTTTCTGGAAACACTTTCATTTTTCAGGGAAAGTTGAACATAATTTCTCTCTGTTCCTTCAACGGTGCCCTTTTCAACATACTTCCGATTAACAATTGTTGTGATAGTAGGAGCATAAGTAGATGGACGGCCAATACCAAGCTCTTCAAGTCTTTTAACTAAAGAAGCTTCAGTATAGCGAGATGGAGGACGTGTAAAGCGCTCTGTTATAGTTATCTGTTTTGGTTGTAAAATATCCCCGTTAAGCATTTTGGGAAGCAAACCATCATCAGTTTCTTCATCATCGTCTTTACCTTCCAAATACACTTTTAAAAACCCCTCAAAGGTTATTACTTCACCACGTGCTGTAAAAGAAACTTGATGTTTATCCGTTTGAATTGTTGCTGATGTGCGCTCTAATTTAGCATCACTCATTTGTGAAGCAATTGTGCGTTTCCATATCAGTTCATACAAACGTTTTTCGTCTTTTGCTGCATCTATATGCATCATTGCCAAGTTTGTTGGACGAATCGCTTCGTGTGCTTCTTGAGCACCCTTATTTTTAGTTTTAAAGGTTCGGGTCTTGGCAAAATCTGACCCATAAGTATTTGTAATGACCTCTTTGGCCTCTAACAGTGCCTGTTTGGAAAGATTTACGCTATCTGTTCGCATATAGGTAATATACCCCGCTTCATATAGCCGTTGGGCATTAGACATGGTTCGGCTGACCGAAAAGCCTAATTTTCTAGAGGCTTCTTGCTGTAAGGTTGACGTAGTAAAGGGAGCCGTTGGTGATTTTGATGCAGGCTTCTTTTCAATGGAAGAAACCCAAAAAGCGGCACCAACATTTTGCTCTAAAAAAGCATTGGCCTGGTCTTCATTATCAAATGTGATAGAAGATGTAGCTTTTATAACATCTCCATCTTTGATAGAAAAAATTGCTTGGGTTTTAAAAACCGCTTGGGGCACAAAAGACTCTATCTCGCGTTCACGCTCCACCAAAATACGAACCGAAACAGATTGTACACGTCCAGCAGATAACCCCCCTTTAACTTTTCGCCAAAGAATTGGCGAAAGTTCATATCCAACCAACCTATCAAGAACACGACGGGCTTGTTGTGCATCAACCAAATGTTTATTAATACTGCGGGGGTGCGCAATAGCGTGTTGGATTGCAGTCTTGGTGATTTCGTGGAAGACAATTCTTTTAGTGTTGGTATTATTGAGCTCTAATTGTTCTGACAAATGCCATGCGATGGCTTCTCCTTCTCTATCCTCATCACTTGCTAACCATACCGTCTCAGCATTTGTAGCTAAGGATTTTAGCTCTTTAACAACCTTTTTTTTGTCTCCATTAACAATGTAATTAGGGCTAAAGTCCCCTTCAACATCAACGCCAAGCTCTTTAGTTGGAAGGTCAGCAATATGCCCGTAGCTAGAAACAACCTTAAACTTTTCACCCAAAAACTTCTCTATAGTTTTGGCTTTTGCGGGCGACTCAACGATGACTAAATTTTTGGGCATTGACATAATTTTTCGAGACAAAAGTAGAAGAATTTATGGTTTAAGGAAATTGTGCTGCCAATAATTTTCATTTCATCTCCTCATAACCCATCTCAAAAAGTGTTTTGAAACATCAACTTTTTAAAAATCTTAATAATTGGATTTATAGTATATATATTTGAGAAAAATTTAATCTTTTATGCATCTATTAATCGATCCTTGGCCATGGTATATTGGTGGGCCTGCCATTGCGGCGGTGCTATTGTTATTGCTTTTAGCCGAGAAAAGTTTCGGCATGTCTTCAAACCTCCGTACGCTTTGCACCATGGCTGGTGCCGGTAAAAAAACACCGTTCTTCAATTTTGATTGGCGTAAGCAACGATGGAATCTAGTCGTTGCACTTGGAGCTGCCACGGGTGGTTTCCTTGCCACTAATTATATGTCAGCTGATGAAGGAGTCAAAATTCATCAAGATGTCGTAGTTCAATTAAACGATTTAGGCATTTCAGATGCTGGTAAAAATTTTATGCCAGAAGCATTATTTAATGTTGAGGTTTTGTCTAATCCAAAAACGTTGTTTTTACTTGCTCTTGGCGGTTTTCTTATCGGTTTTGGCACCCGATACGCTGGTGGGTGTACATCAGGACATGCAATTTCTGGTCTTAGCAATTTACAGCTGCCATCGCTTATTGCCGTTATAGGATTTTTTATTGGTGGCTTACTTATGAATCATTTTATTTTACCTTTTTTACTATGAAAAAACTAGCACTTTATTTCGGTATAGGAGTCTTTTTTGGTATCACCATGATAAAGTCCGAAGCTGCTTCGTGGTTTCGGATCTATGAAATGTTTCAGTTCAAGTCTTTTCATATGTACGGCATAATTGGATCAGCAGTTACTCTTGGTATTCTTATCATTCAATCGATAAAGCGTTTTAAAATTCGCTCATTTTTTGGAGAAGAAATTCATGTTCCTTCAAAAGATAAATTAATAAAAGCACCATTATTTGGTGGGGTTATTTTCGGATTAGGCTGGGCGCTTACTGGGGCTTGTCCAGGGCCAATTTATGTGCTAATAGGTGCAGGCTATTTTCCCTTGCTAGTTGTATTAGGTTTTGCTGTTCTTGGCACGTATTGCTACGGCGTCTTAAAACCTAAACTGCCACAATAGGGAAAATCAATACCTGACAAAATGTCAATTTGGTAGATATTTTGTACTTTTGTTGGCGCAAAAAAAACTTCAATGCGTCAAGTCGAACAGGTGAAAAACAAGAACCCTAATGCTTTCAATGGAGAAGTGCTAAAGCATGATGCTACTGCGCGCACCGATGATAAGAAAATGTTTATAGAGTCGTATGGTTGCCAGATGAATTTTTCTGATAGCGAAATTGTTGCCTCTATTTTGACAGAAGCAGGGTATAAAACCACTAACAAACTAGACGAAGCTGACCTTATTTTAGTAAACACGTGTTCTATTCGAGAAAAAGCAGAGCAAACCGTACGCAACCGTCTTGAAGCCTTTCAAGGCGTTAAGAAAACAAATCCAAATGTTAAAGTTGGTGTTTTGGGATGTATGGCAGAACGACTAAAAAGTGCTTTTTTGGAGGAAGAAAAAATTGTTGACTTGGTTGTAGGACCTGATGCTTACAAAGATTTACCTAATCTTGTGGCTGAGGTAGAGGCAGGTCGAGATGCTGTAAATGTGATTCTATCAAAGGAGGAGACCTATGGCGATGTACAACCTGTGCGTTTACAGTCAAACGGCGTAACTGCATTTGTTTCTATTACACGAGGCTGCGATAACATGTGTACGTTTTGCGTGGTCCCCTTTACAAGAGGTCGGGAGCGCAGCCGCGACCCTAAAAGTATTTTAAATGAAATAAACACACTCGCCGCATCGGGTTTTAAAGAAGTTACTCTTTTAGGTCAAAACGTTGATAGCTACTTGTGGTATGGTGGTGGTCCTAAAAAAGATTTTGCTAAAGCAAGTGCTTTACAGCAAAAAACCGCAGTTCATTTTCATCAGTTATTGGAGTTGGTTGCAACCGCACATCCCGGTATTCGTTTTCGTTTTTCTACCTCAAATCCACAAGACATGACTAGAGACGTGCTATATGTGATGGCAAAACACTCAAATATCTGTAATTACATCCATTTACCCGTACAATCAGGAAGCGATGCTGTGTTAAAAGCCATGAATAGGCAACATACCCGAAAAGAATACATGGAACTCATTGATGATATTCGCCGGATTATTCCCGACTGTGGCATTTCCCAAGATATGATTGCAGGATTTCCTAATGAAACCGAAAACGATCACCAAGACACCCTTAGCCTCATGGAGTATGTAAAATATGATTTCGGATTTATGTTCATGTACTCTGAGCGGCCCGGAACACCTGCAGCAAAAAAATTGGAAGACAATATTACGGTAGAAGTAAAGAAGAGAAGACTACAAGAAATCGTTGACAAACAACAAGCACATGGACGGTTTAGAAACGAACAATTCATTGGTAAAATGACAGAGGTTCTTATAGAAAAAGTGTCCAAAAAATCCGAAGAACACTGGAGCGGACGAACCCAACAAAATACAGTCGTAGTTTTCCCTAAGAAACATTATCAAGTTGGGGATTTTGTGACTGTTGAAATTACTTCCTGTACCTCGGCAACACTGCTTGGAAACGCCATAGATTTTGGTCCAACGCAAAGCTATCATCATGGATAACGTTCAAAACATCAAACAACGGTTCGGGATTATAGGCAACGATCCTCAACTCAATTTTGCCATCGCCAAAACAATGCGGGTAGCCCCTACCGAAATTTCTGTTTTAATTACTGGAGAATCAGGAGTGGGAAAAGAAATATTTCCACGCATAATTCATCAATTATCAACACGAAAGCACGGTAAATTTATTGCCGTGAATTGCGGCGCCATTCCAGAGGGCACCATAGACTCCGAGCTTTTTGGCCACGAAAAGGGAGCTTTTACTGGAGCTACACAAACTCGTAGTGGGTATTTCGAAGTAGCGCATGGTGGAACTATTTTTCTTGATGAAGTGGGTGAATTACCACTTTCCACTCAAGTGCGGCTGTTACGGGTTTTGGAAAATGGAGAGTTTTTAAAAGTAGGGTCTTCAAAAGTGCAAAAAACCGATGTGCGTGTTGTAGCCGCAACAAATGTTCATATGATAGACGCCATTCAAAAGGGGAAATTTAGAGAAGATTTGTACTATAGACTAAGTACGGTAGAAATTCCCTTACCTCCACTGCGAGCACGAAAAGAAGATATTCATTTGTTATTTCGAAAATTTGCCGCTGACTTTGCTCAAAAATATCGGATGCCAACCGTACGCCTCGATGAAAAAGCACAAATGGTTTTGGAGCAACAACAGTGGGCCGGAAATATCCGCCAACTTCGGAATATCGCAGAACAGCTATCAGTTCTCGAACAAGAGCGTCATATTACAGTAGACATTTTAAGGCAATACTTACCTGCAGCTAACGCAAATTTGCCTGCAATAATAAACTCCAAAAAAGAAACTGGAGATTTTGCTTCGGAACGTGAAATATTATATAAAGTACTGTTCGATATGAAGGCGGATTTGAATGACCTTAAAAAGCTCACCCACGAACTCATGAATACCTCCAATATGGATCAAGCTAAAGTTAAACACGAAGGCTTAATTCAGAAAATTTACGGCGAGGCCCGTGAACCCGATGAGCAGCGACTTCAACTTCAATCTTCAACATCCTCAGTTCAGGAAAAAGAAGCTTATAAAGATCGTTTTGACTTTGCCGAAGAAGTTGAAGAGGCCGAAACTTTATCATTACAAGACAAAGAATTGGAGCTTATTGTAAAGGCATTGGAAAGAAATAATGGGAAAAGAAAGGCTGCAGCTGCTGAACTTGGCATTTCTGAACGAACGTTGTATAGAAAAATCAAGCAATTTGACTTAGATTTATAGCGTGAAAAAAGGGATTCTTATTGTATTATTACTCATTGCAGGATGCAAATATTACTCCTTTACAGGAGCTTCTATTCCCGAAGGAGTAGAAACGGTACAGGTGAATTTCTTTGTAAACAATGCGGCAAATGAAGTAGGTTCTGTTTTTGAACCCGGACTAGACCGTGATTTTACCAATGCCATTCAAGAAATGCTTCTTAATCAAACTAATTTGGAACTCACTAACCTTAATGGACATTTAATTTATGAAGGTGAAATTGCTGAGTACAGAGTTAGTCCGATGACGGCGACCGCCAATGAGAAAGCAGCTCAAAACCGACTTACCATGTCCGTTAATTTGCGTTTTTTTAATACCCTAAATGGCGATGATGATTTCGAAAAACGCTTCAGTTTTTTTTATGATTTTGATGCTACAGCTCAGCTGCAGTCCATTCAAGCCGAAGCGCATGAAGTTTTATTTGAACGCATAACACAAGACATTTTCAACGAATCATTAGCCAAATGGTAAGTCACGAGCGCACATACTTGACAAAACTTCGAGAAAAGGGCAAAAGTGAGCCTGAAAGTACTCTCCAACACTTGGATACGCTTGTACAACAATACCCTTATTTCCAAGCACTTCATCATTTAAGATGGCAAATTTCTCATAACCAAAATTTTAAGGAAACTGAAGGGTTACTAAAAAAAGCCTCTTTACATACCAAAAACAGACTACATCTTATCCCCAACCCTGAAGTTGCACAAGAAACTGTACATTCAACAAAGGGGCATGATACTAGCAATGAGGTGCGTTCTTTTGCTGAGTGGCTACAACATCTTGAAGGAACACAAGCCCCACAAAAAACTGAAGACAGGCTAATAGACAAGTTTATTGCAGATGCGCCTAAAATATTGGTTTCTAAATCTGTGGAAATACACCAGGATTTAACCAAAAAACAGCAATTTGATGAACAAACCCTAATGACTGAAACATTAGCCCAAGTTTATCTCAAGCAAGGAAAACTAAAAAAAGCAAAAAAGGCTTATGAAATCTTAGCTTTGAAATATCCGAAAAAAAGTGGTTTCTTTGCTGACCAAATTCTAAAAATTACAAACGCACAAAACGAGAATTGACATGAGTACATTTTCTATATTTATTGGGTTGACCGTCATAATTTGCTTTCTGCTCATTCTGGTTGTCATGGTACAAAACCCAAAAGGCGGCGGATTATCCTCAGCGTTTGGTGGAAGTTCACAGCAATTAGGTGGCGTGCAAAAAACGACCGACTTTCTAGATCGCAGCACATGGGTATTGGCAACGCTATTATTGGTTTTGATTCTGATTACCAATTCGATGATTAGTTCCCCTTCTGAAAGTAATGAATCCACACTTGTGGACGAAAATGCAATTGAGGAGGTTATTCCTGAAGCTGTTCCAGAAGAAATACCTGAGCAACTTCCTGAACTCCCTGAATCAGCTAGCGGCAACTAATCAACGTGTCATCCTGTCAGGAATTTAGACATATTTAAGTAAAAATATGCCTTGGCACAATTGATGCTAAATCATATATAAATTAAATTATACACATGAGTACGATCAATATCAAACCCTTGGCTGATCGTGTGGTAATTGAGCCTTTAGCGGCTGAAACTACTACAGCATCGGGAATTATTATCCCTGATACAGCCAAAGAAAAGCCACAAAAAGGAACTGTAGTTGCTACAGGTCCTGGAACCAAAGACGATGCCATCACTGTTCAAGTGGGCGATACTGTTTTGTATGGAAAATATGCCGGGACAGAGTTAAAACTCGACGGTGGAGATTATTTAATCATGCGCGAAAGCGATATTCTAGCAATTGTTTCTTAAAAAAATAAAGACATGGCAAAAAAAATACAATTTGATATAGAAGCACGCGACGGACTAAAGCGTGGTGTAGATGCACTTGCAGATGCAGTAAAAGTAACCTTAGGACCTAAAGGTAGAAACGTGATCATTGGAAAATCTTTTGGTGGACCTCAAGTTACCAAAGACGGAGTTAGCGTTGCTAAAGAAATAGAGCTTGAAGATCCTCTTGAAAACATGGGAGCTCAAATGGTAAAGGAAGTGGCCTCTAAAACCAACGACCTTGCTGGTGATGGAACTACAACAGCAACTATTTTAGCTCAAGCAATTGTCAAAGAAGGATTGAAAAATGTTGCTGCAGGAGCAAATCCTATGGATTTAAAGCGCGGTATTGACAAGGCTGTTGAAGCAATCGTTGCTAACCTTAACGACCAAGCCGTTGAAGTCGGTAATTCTTCTGATAAAATCAAACAAGTTGCTTCTATTTCTGCCAATAACGATGAAACCATTGGCGAACTTATTACCGCAGCTTTTGATAAAGTTGGAAAAGAAGGAGTTATTACTGTTGAAGAAGCAAAAGGAACAGACACAACGGTAGATATTGTAGAAGGAATGCAGTTTGACAGAGGGTACATTTCTCCTTATTTTGTTACAAATTCTGACAAAATGGAAGCCGATATGGAAGCTCCATACATACTGCTGTATGATAAAAAGATTTCTACAATGAAAGATTTGCTTCCAGTTTTAGAACCCGTTGCACAAAGCGGAAAGCCGCTTGTTGTGGTCGCTGAAGATGTAGATGGCGAAGCTCTTGCTACTCTTGTAGTAAATAAATTACGCGGCTCGCTCAAAATTGCTGCTGTTAAAGCGCCTGGATTCGGAGACCGAAGAAAAGCCATGCTTGAGGATATTGCCATTTTGACTGGCGGAACGGTAATTTCAGAAGATCGTGGATTTACTTTGGAAAACGCAACTGTTGATATGTTGGGTACTGCCGAGAAAGTGACCATTGACAAAGACAATACAACTATAGTGAATGGTGCAGGGAATCCTGATGACATTAAGGCTAGGGTTAATCAAATTAAATCTCAAATTGAAGCATCAACTTCTGACTACGATAAAGAAAAACTACAAGAACGCTTAGCAAAACTCTCAGGAGGTGTTGCTGTTTTATATGTAGGGGCTGCTTCTGAAGTGGAGATGAAAGAAAAGAAAGACCGCGTTGACGATGCGTTACACGCAACACGTGCTGCTGTTGAAGAAGGAATTGTCTCGGGTGGGGGTGTTGCATTACTGCAAGCTTTACCAAGTTTGGCAAAACTAAAAAGCACTAACGCTGATGAAAAAACGGGAATCCAAATAGTGTCTCGAGCTATTGAATCTCCTCTACGTACAATTGTAGAAAATGCTGGCGGAGAAGGTTCTGTGGTAGTTGCAAAAGTGATTGAAGGAGATGAAAACTTTGGTTATGACGCCAAAAGCAATACCTATGGTAACATGCAGGAAAAAGGGATTATTGATCCCAAAAAAGTTACTCGCATAGCACTTGAAAATGCTGCTTCTGTTGCAGGAATGATTTTAACAACAGAGTGTGCTTTGGTTGATATCAAAGAGGATAATCCTCCAGCAATGCCGCCTATGGGTGGAGGCATGCCTGGAATGATGTAAAAAAACCTAAATTACTGCCCCATTACGGGGCAGTTTTTTTATGCATTCAACTCTATTACACAATATTGAGTCTTTTCTGACCAAAAACCCAGTAACACAAATTGGCTTGGATTGGGTGTGTGCAGAATTGCAACAAAAACTACCTCATTACAACTGGGTGGGATTTTATTTTCATCACCCCGTGAAAAAGGAACTTTACTTAAAGGCTTTTGCTGGAAATCCTACTGATCACACCGTAATTCCATTTGGGAAAGGAATATGTGGGCAAGTAGCAATAAGCAACAAAAACTTTGTTGTAGATGATGTGTCTGAACAAGACAATTATATCGCTTGCAGTATTGAGGTAAAATCAGAAATTGTTGTTCCGTTATTTTTTGATGGAAAAAACGTAGGACAAATTGATGTTGACTCGAATACTCCTTCTGCTTTCAATAAAAAAGACGAAAAGTTTTTAGAAAACGTAAACGCTCTAGTTTCGACCTTTTTAATGCGCAATAATGCGCAATTTTAGTGGGATAAAATCCCTACTTTTGTGCTTTCAAATTTTTTCTAATGCAAGACGCAATTCAAGCCAAATCTGCCCTTATTTCTGTATTTAGCAAAGAAGGATTAGGTCCTATTGTAACTAAAATGCACGAACTTGGCATTACATTATACTCCACAGGGGGCACTGCAGCTTTTATAAAAGATCTTAATCTTCCCGTGAAGCATGTAGAAGATTTGACTTCATACCCTTCTATCTTAGGAGGGCGAGTGAAAACACTACATCCTAAAGTATTTGGTGGTATTTTAAACCGCCGTGAAAACGAAAACGATCAAAAAGAGCTTGCTACTTATGATATTCCACATCTAGATATTGTTTTGGTAGACTTATATCCCTTTGAGGAAACTGTAAAATCAGGAGCTAGCGAAGCAGAAATAATTGAAAAAATTGATATTGGCGGTATTTCCCTTATTCGTGCGGCAGCCAAAAATTATCGCGATGTATTGTGTGTTTCATCAGTGTACGATTATGTTGAGTTGTTATTGTTACTTAATCAAAAAAAGGGGAGCACATCATTAGCCGATAGAAAAAAATTTGCTGCTAATGCCTTTCATATCTCTTCACACTACGACACACAAATTTTTTCCTTTTTTGAAGATACTCAGGACGCGCTAAAAATTAGCTATACGAGCGGAACAACACTCAGATATGGGGAAAACCCCCACCAAAAAGGACATTTCTTTGGCGATTTTGATGACGTTTTTACCAAGCACCACGGCAAAGAACTCTCCTACAACAATCTATTAGACGTTGACGCTGCAGTGCAACTCATGGCAGAATTCCAAGACGATAATCCAACCTTTGCCATTCTGAAACACAATAATGCTTGTGGTTTAGCAACCCGAAATACAATATCTGATGCCTACTCTAGTGCTCTAGCAGGTGATCCTGTTTCAGCTTTTGGCGGTGTTCTCATAGCAAATCAAAGCATTGATTTGGCAACTGCTGAACAAATTCATACGCTATTTTGTGAGGTAGTTATTGCGCCATCTTTTAATTCTGATGCCTTGGAATTACTTCAACAAAAAAAGAACCGTATTTTGCTTCAACTTAACCGTTATCCACAGCCAAATAAACTGATTCGGTCTTGTTTGAATGGGCTCTTGGTGCAAGATCGAGATGCAATTACTGATAATGCGGAAATACTGCAATCAGCTACAGACAGAAAGGTTACCGCTCAAGAGCAAAGTGACTTATTGTTTGCTTCAAAAATTTGCAAGCATACCAAGTCAAATACTATCGTATTGGCAAAAAACGGTCAACTTATTTCCTCAGGAACAGGGCAAACATCACGAGTAGATGCTCTTAAACAGGCCATTGAAAAAGCGGGGCATTTTGATTTTGATCTTAACGGAGCTGTCATGGCAAGTGATGCGTTTTTTCCTTTCCCTGACTGTGTAGAAATTGCACACCATGCAGGTATTCGTGCCGTCATTCAACCTGGAGGATCTATCAAAGATCAACTAAGTATTGATTATTGTAACGCTAACAATTTAGCAATGGTAATGACAGGTGTTCGGCATTTTAAACATTAATTCGTAATATTACATATCTATATTTGCTCCTATGGGATTTTTTGATTTTTTAACTGAGGAAATTGCGATAGACTTAGGTACCGCAAACACCCTTATTATTCACAATGATAAAGTTGTGGTGGATAGCCCATCTATTGTTGCTATCGACCGAACCAACAACAAAATTATCGCAGTGGGCCAAGAAGCAAATCAGATGCAAGGAAAAACCCACGAAAACATTAAGACAATTCGTCCGCTCAAAGACGGTGTTATTGCAGATTTTAATGCTTCCGAACAAATGATTAGCATGTTTATTAGAAACATCCCTTCATTAAAAAAACGGTTTTTTACGCCTTCCTTACGTATGGTAATTTGTATTCCTTCAGGAATTACTGAGGTGGAGATGCGTGCTGTACGCGAATCCGCGGAGCGTGTAAACGGCAAGGAAGTATACTTGATTCACGAACCTATGGCAGCAGCAATTGGTATTGGTATCGATATAATGCAGCCCAAAGGCAATATGATTATTGATATTGGTGGTGGAACTACTGAAATTGCTGTCATTGCGCTTTCTGGAATTGTATGCGATAAATCTGTAAAAATTGCAGGAGATGTATTTACAAATGATATCATTTATTACATGCGTACTCAGCATAATCTTTTTATTGGGGAAAGGACAGCAGAGCGTGTAAAAATATCTATTGGTTCTGCAGCAGAGGAACTTGAAAATCCACCCGATGACATGTCAGTTCAGGGACGTGATTTACTCACAGGAAAGCCCAAAGAAATTATGATTTCATACAGAGAAATCCATAAAGCTCTTGATAAATCTATCATACGTATTGAAGACTCTGTAATGGAAACTTTAGCTCAAACCCCACCAGAATTAGCAGCGGATATTTATAATACAGGAGTGTATTTGGCTGGTGGTGGATCTATGTTAAGAGGGTTAGACAAACGCTTGTCTCAAAAAACTGAACTCCCCATTTTTATTGCTGAAGACCCCTTAAGAGCCGTTGTTCGCGGAACTGGAACCGTGCTTAAAAATATTGAGCGATACAAGTCTGTTTTGATAAAATAGGTTAGCTCATGCAAAAATTACTGAACAGTATCTTGCGCAACGGAACGCTTTTGCTGTTTATTTTTTTGATGGGTATTTCTCTTCTTTTTGTTTCAAAAAACCAAAGTTATCAGCAAAGTACCTTTTTGTCTGTTGAAAACAATATCGCGGTGTCTTTTTATGAAATTCGAAACCATATTTTTTCATATTTCAAGCATCGTTCTCATAACCAGTTGTTAATTGAAGAGAACCAATATCTTCTTAGTCAACTTGTAAAGGAAAACAACCAACCATTGATATTAGACTCTATTCCATTTGAAATAATCCCGGGTCAAGTAATACGCAATAGCATCCAATTAAACCACAACTACATTACTCTCAATATTGGGGCAAAGGATGGTGTAAAAAAAGAAATGGGAATAATCACCTCAAAAGGTGTTGTAGGCGTTGTTTACGATACCAATGAAAATACAAGTGGGGTAATTTCAATTTTAAATAAGGCGTTGAAAATAAACGCTAAGCTTAAAAAAAGTCATCATTTTGGAAGTTTATTTTGGGATGGACTATCACCAAACGTCATGGTTTTATCAGATGTTCCACTAGCTGCAAATGTTGAAGTTGGCGACACCATAGTTACTGGAGGCATGTCCGCAATTTTTCCTGCCGGCATTGAGCTCGGTGTAATTAACAAAGTAGATGTCCCCCTTAATGACAATTACTTTAACCTAAGCGTTTCTCTTTTTCAAGATTTGTCAAACCTAAATCGAGTGTATGCTGTTAATATTCCAGCTTCAGAAGCTATTAAAGAAATGATAATTGAAAATGAATAGCTTGTCCAGTTTGTTATTGCGGTTTTTAACGTTAATGTTTTTACAAGCATTTATTTTTGACCCTTTTGTGCTGGGTGTTGCTTATGCGCCATTTATATACGTTTTGTTGCTAATTTTTATCCCGAATGATTGGCCTTCATGGGTAGTGTTATTGGTTGGCTTTTTCATAGGTCTCTCTGCTGATATAATTTTTTTTTCAGGGGGTGTTCATACAATTGCCTGTTTAATTGTTTCATTTGCTAGACCGTTATTAATACGTGCGGTTTACAGAGACACTCTTTCTCCCAAAGATTTAAAAATAGAACACGAACCTTTCGGAAATTTATTTCTTTATGCAATTGTCATTGTGCTTGTTCATCACCTTTTTTTATTTATATCCATAGTGGTTACCTTAAATCGGTTGGGGTGGTTATTAAGTGCTTGGGCTGCAAATAGCATTTTAACAATTTTAGCTGTTTCGTTTATTCTACTATTGTCTCGAAATTCCAAGTCATGAGATCACGTTTTTTTCCATTACTGATAGGTCTTTTTGGGGTTGTAATGGTTATGCGTTTGTTTTGGCTGCAAATACTTTCAGATGAGTACGATAATTTATCTTTAAGAAACTCTGTAATAAAGCAATACGACTACCCGGAGCGAGGATATATATTTGATAGAAACGGAAAACTTTTGGTTTCTAACCAGCCAATGTATGATCTGATGATCATACCTAAAAATGTAAAGCCTTTTGACACTGTAAATCTATGTGCTATGCTTCGCATTTCTAAAGAAGAATTGAACAACAGGCTTACTAAAGCAAAACGATATTCCCTACGAGCGCCCTCGGTTCTGTTAAGTCAAATTTCAAAAGAAGACTATGGCACATTACAAGAAAAGATGTGGAAATTTCCTGGAATGTATATCGAACGTAAATCTGTTAGAGCTTACCAAACTGATGTGGGATCAAATATTTTAGGATATATAAGCGAAGTCAATTTTTTTGATCTAGAAACCAATCCCTATTACATAAGAGGCGAACTTATAGGTCGACAAGGCATTGAAAAAACATACGAAAAAACACTACGTGGAAAAAAAGGAGTCAAGTATGTGCAGCGTGATAAATTTAGTCGAATTATTGGGCCTTACAAAGAAGGGGCTTTGGACACACTCCCTATTCCAGCGCAAGACATAACACTATCCATAAATATTGATTTACAGAAATATGGAACGAAACTACTCGACAACAAAAGGGGGGGCATTCTTGCTATTGAACCTGGCACTGGTGAAATTTTAATGAGTGTTAGCACACCAACTTACGCGCCTAGTTTGTTGGTCGGTAGAGACCGCTCCAATCATTTTAAAGCACTTGAACAAGATACTCTAAATCGCTATTTATTTGATCGTTCACTACAAGGCCAATATCCACCAGGTTCGCCTTTTAAGGTGCTTAACGCTCTTATTGCTTTAGAGGAGGGGGTGATTACCCCAAATGCTACATTTACGTGTTATAGCGGGCATTACTATGCCCGGAATCAATTTATGGAATGTAAGTGCAACTATGGGGCTGTAAACAATTTAAATCGGGGAATTTACAACTCGTGTAACACGTATTTTTCAAACGTATACAGGCGTATAATAGATGAAAATAATGCACAAGAAGGCATGAACACTTGGCATAAACACCTGAGTAGTTTTGGTCTTGGAAATTACCTAGGCTATGACCACCCTGTGGGACAGTCTGGCTATGTACCAAATGCTAATTTTTATAACTTATGGTATCCCAATCAACGTTGGCAGGGCACCACAACAGTTTCAAATTCCATAGGACAAGGAGAAATTCTTATGACCCCAATACAACTCGCCAATGTGGCGGCTACCATTGCTAACCGTGGATATTTCTACACCCCACATTTTGTGAAAAGTATTCAAGAAGAATTTATTGATCCTCAATATAAGACAAAACGTTATACTTCTATTTCAGAAGAGCATTTTACTCCGATTGTTGAAGGAATGGCCGATGTAGTAAAAAGAGGGACGGCGCGTATAGCTCAAATTCCAGGCATTGAAGTGTGTGGAAAAACGGGGACTATTGAAAACTTTACTAAAATTAATGGGGTTAGAACTCAACTTACAGACCACAGTATGTTTATTGCTTTTGCACCAAAGGATAATCCAAAAATTGCCATTGCAGTTATTGTAGAAAACGGCTATTGGGGTGGGCGATGGGCTGCACCTATAGCCAGCTTAATTATTGAAAAATATCTTAAAGGTGAGGTAAAAAGAAAATGGCTAGAAAACCGGATGATAGAGGGTAGTTTGGAAACCGAATACGCTAAAGTTACGAGTAATAAACCTTTTACCATAAATGAATAAACTCGCACTTTTCGATTGGTTTAGCCTTATGCTATATGCATGTTTGGTCATTATTGGTTTGGTTAACATATACTCTGCTATGTATAATGCAGACGACAATGCAATAGCTATAAGTTTTATACAAAAGCAATTCATTGCATTTGGAATTGGCGTACTCCTGATTTTTATCATTCAATTTATTGACACCAAGTTTTTTGAGAGATATGCCAGCATACTATATTTACTTTCAATAATTGGGTTGTTGGGATTATGGCTTTTAGGGACTGAAGTTTCTGGGGCACGTTCTTGGTATGCCATTGGAAGTTTTAGTCTGCAACCTTCTGAATTTGCCAAAGTAGGTGTTGCGTTGGCCATTGCAAAACACTTAGGAGGATTTAATACGAATATAGAAAGAGTTAGAGATTATTTGGGTGCTTTTATAATTATGGGGGTGCCGTCTTTTCTAACGCTACTCCAACCCGATCCAGGAACTGCTCTTATTTTGTTAAGTTTCTTTTTTGTTCTGCATGCCGAAGGCTTACCTTCTTTTTTTATGACAATACTAGTTACTCTTTTTGTATTATTTATGGTAACACTTCTCATTGGAGTAAAATGGGTAACTCCCATAATTATAATAGCCCTAATACTATTTGTTTCCCTTAGCAGTAAGCGTAGGCGAAAAAAAATATTGTTTCCTGTATTTGTTGTCGGTATCTTAATTAACGGATTTACTTATTCGGTAGCTTATATTTTCGAAAATGTGTTCGAACAACGTCATCGCGATCGATTCAATATTTTATTAGGCAAAGAAGTTGATACTCAAGGCATAGGATATAATATTAATCAATCACAAATTGCCATTGGCTCGGGAAGGTTTTCTGGGAAAGGATATTTGGAGGGAACTCAAACAAAAGGTGGATTTGTCCCTGAACAACAAACCGATTATATTTTCACTACCATTGGGGAAGAGTGGGGTTTTGTTGGAACGATTATCGTACTAGCGCTATTTACAACACTTCTGGTTCGTGTGGTACGTACTGCCTATAAACAAAAAACGGTTTTCGCTCGAGTATTCTGCCTTGGATTTGCTTGTACTTTGTTTGTTCATGTTGCCATAAATTTAGGCATGGTGGTGGGGTTAGTTCCCACTATTGGCATTCCTTTGCCTCTGGTAAGCTATGGGGGGTCAAGCTTGCTCGCTTTTAGTATTTTTTTAGGCATTTATTTACGCATTGCCTACCAAAGAACTCTTTTAGTTTGATGATGAAGCAAGAGGTTTTGAAGAAATAAAATTAGTTCTTAAGTCTTCCAAAATATGTACAGCTTCTTCTAAATACATGTCTTTACTCAAGCTATTTTTCCAACGTTTTCGTTTTTCGGCTAAAATGGAATCTGTTTTCATTATAGTAAGCTCATATGGAAGAGAAGTGAAAGTGAGGTTATTAGCATAATCATTTAACACTTCGAATTGATCCGCTTGTAATTCATCTTTTTCAATACTTTTTGAGAAAACTTGATAGTTCAATGAATACTCCTTTTTGTCTTGTTGTTCTCGAACCCATTGCGCATTTTCATCAATTAGTTGAAATAAATTATTTGCTGCTATACGAGAAATGCTTTTTTGAATGGCTTCTTGGTAATTTTGATAACCGTTCCATTTGGAAAAAGAAGCAGAATCAATTTGATCCCAAACAAGTGGATTTTCTTCGTCCTTTTCACCAATATCAACATAGGCATATTGATCAGGGGCTACTACGTCACTTTTTACCCCCTCAAGTTGGGTAGATTTTCCTGTAATCCGATAAAACTTTTCAGTCGTGTACTTCAAGGCGCCTAAATCACCATACGTGCCTTTAGAAACAAAACGGTTGAGCTCGAGTACATTTTGTACCGTGCCTTTGCCAAATGTTTGTTTGCTGCCAAGAACTACTGCACGCTCGTAATCTTGCATAGCAGCAGCCAAAATTTCGGAAGCAGAAGCAGAGAGCTCATTTACCAAAATCACCAAAGGACCATCCCATAATGTTTTACCATCACGGTCCTTTAATACTTTTATTCTTTCAGCAGTAGATTTTACTTGTACTACAGGCCCTTCATCAATGAAAAACCCCGCCATATCTACCACTGTCTGTAAAGAACCGCCGCCGTTATTTCTGAGATCAATAACAAGCCCTTGTATGCCCTCTGACTTCAATCTAATAATTTCCTGCTGCATGTCTTTTGCGGCATTAATTTCTTTGTAATCTTTAAAGTCAACATAAAATTTGGGCAAATGAATAAAGCCATATGAGCGCCCTGCTTTATTTATAAGAGTTGATTTTAAATAGGACTCCTCCATGACTACGGTATCGCGCTTAATGGGCACTTCCTCTACGGTACCATCTACTTTTTTTATAGTCAAAAACACGGTAGTCCCAGCGGGTCCTTTGATAAGTTCAATAGCATCATCTAATCGCATAGATTGTACATCAACAGGCTTTCCTTCTTCTTGGCGAACCATCATAATTTGATCACCTACGTCAACCGTTTGATCGCGCCACAAAGGACCTCCTGAAATAATTTCTACAATTTTAATGGATTGATTCCGCTTAGTAAGACGAGCACCTATCCCTTCATATTTTCCAGACATAGAAGCGTCAAAACGGTCTTTATCCACAGGTGCAAAATACACCGAATGCGGGTCAAACTGTGCGACAAACGCATTCAGATAGCTAGCAAACCAATCTTGTTCTCGCACATCCTCCATCAATGAGAAATAATTATCAAGGTTTTCTCTTGTAATTTCACGTGCTTCTTGCTCTAATTCCTCGAAAGATTTTGGGTTATATGTTGCGTCCTTTTTAGCTCTTTTTTGTTCATCCGCTAACTTACCATGAACAATATTAAGGGTAGAAAACTTAAGTTGTTTACGCCATTTCTCTATGCGTTGGCGCGTTGTAAGAGCATAGTCTTGATCCTCATAATTCAAGTCTATAGCCTCTTCCTTTTTATAATCAAATGGGGTTGCTAATAAATCTGTATAAAACAATTTAGATTCGTTTCTGCGCTGTAAATATCGCTCGTGAACTAAATCAAAAAAGCCAGTATTAAGGCTTCGAAATTCATCGTCTAGCGTGTATTTATAACGTTCGAATTGAGCTATGTCTTTCTTTAAGAAAAAACGTTTTTGCCCATCTAACATTTCTAAAAAAGTATCGTATAACTCTTCCGAAAGGTCATCATTAATTACTCTGGGAGAAAAATGACCCTGTTGCATAAAATAGGTAATCAACTCCATAAGAAGCTTGTCTTTGCTGCTATCCGTAGAAAAATGATATTGGCTGGTAGTAGTGAAACGAGTCCAAGCCATTAAGACAAGTGCGGCAAATAATAAGGGGATAAAAATTTTCTTTTTCATTCTAATTTTTGAAGCAATGCTAAAGTACGGTTTTTAACTAACTTATCCATCAAACAGCTATAATCATGCCAAAAAACACCAATATAACAGCATCAATATGTATTTTTACATCCAATAGTAAAACATGGAAAAACCACTTATTTTAGTAACCAACGACGATGGAATTAGCGCACCCGGATTGCGCAACTTAATCAAAGTAATGACTACAATTGGTGACGTAGTGGTGGTTGCACCCGACAGCCCTCAATCTGGTATGGGGCATGCTATCACTATTAACAATACCCTAAGATGCACTAAAGTAACCATTGATGACGGTCCACAAACCGAATATGCTTGCTCGGGGACTCCTGCTGATTGTGTAAAAATGGGAGTACATGAAATTTTAAAGCGCAAGCCCGATTTGTGTGTTTCTGGCATCAATCATGGTTCAAATTCATCGATAAATGTGATTTATTCTGGAACTATGAGCGCTGCTGTTGAGGCAGGTATAGAGGGAATTCCCGCCATAGGTTTCTCGCTTTTAGACTACGCATGGAACGCTGATTTTGGTCAAATAAACTCTTTTGTAAAACGCATTGCTTTATCTGCTTTGAAAAATGGAATTCCAGAGGGCGTAGTTCTCAATGTCAATATCCCTAAACTCCCGGAAAAAGAAATTAAAGGCATTCGAATTTGCCGGCAGGCTATGGCTTATTGGATTGAGGAGTTCGATAAACGAAACGACCCAACGGGGAATGAATATTATTGGCTTACAGGAAAATTTGTCAATGAGGATAGAGGCGAAGACACCGACGAGTGGGCACTAGAAAACGGATACATTAGTGTTGTTCCTGTGCACTTTGACATGACTGCGCATCATAGCATTCAAAAACTAAACACATGGGATTTTTAGATAAGCGGCTTCGTCAAGGACTGCTTTTGAGTATCGGGATCCCTGTTTTTTTACTGGGCGCATTAGTATTGTTTTTTGATATGCAGCAACAGGAACTTAAAAAAACTACACTTTCTATACTGGCGGTTTTATGTGCTTTACCTAATCTCTTCTTTTTTTTCAGGGCACTAAAATTAAATAACGATACTAAAGCCTTCGGAATTTTACTTGGCTGCATCTTGTGGGCTTTGTTTACCTTTGGCATAAAGCTGTTGGGATGAGGTATTATATTATTGCTGGAGAAGCGTCAGGCGATTTGCACGGAGCAAATTTGCTTAAGGCATTAAAGCAAGAAGATCCCAACCCTATTGTTCGCGCCTGGGGAGGCGACCGAATGCACGCCCAAGGCGCGACTTTGGTGAAGCACTACCGAGAATTGGCATTTATGGGATTCTGGGAAGTCGCTAAAAATATCCGAACCATCCTAAAAAACTTATCGCTTTGCAAAGAAGACATCGCTGCATTTAAGCCCGATGCTCTAATTTTAATTGATTATCCTGGGTTTAATTTAAGAATTGCCCAATGGGCAAAAGCTTGTCGCATTCCGGTGCATTATTATATAAGTCCTCAAGTGTGGGCTTGGAAAGAAAACAGGGTAAAACTAATGAAGAAAGTAATCGATTACTTATATGTAATCTTACCTTTCGAAAAACCTTTTTTTGAAAAAAAACATGGTTTAGCAGTTGATTTTGTAGGGCATCCTTTGTTAGATGAAGTTGCCCAGTTTGATGCAAGCTCAGAAGCTGAATTCAGAGCCGAAAACAACCTTCCCAAGGAAAAACCTATAGTAGCTTTACTCCCTGGAAGTAGAACACAAGAAGTAAAAAAAATGTTAGCTGTTATGGCTACAACGGCAAGTCATTTTTCAGATTATTGCTTTGTGGTAGCAGCAGCTCCTCATCTCGATAATTCACTTTTTGAAGGACTTCCTGTTTATGTGATAAAAAATAAAACCTACACCCTTTTGGCACATGCCAAAGCCGCATTGGTCACAAGTGGAACTGCTACACTAGAAACTGCCCTTTTTGAAGTTCCACAAGTGGTGTGTTACAAAACAAGTGCGTTAAGCTACATAATTGGCAAGCAAGTCGTTAAACTTCCTTTTATCTCCTTGGTGAATTTGATTTTAGAAAAAGAAGCTGTTTCAGAACGCATACAGTCGGGCTGTAACCCAAGGCAGCTAATTGCTGATTTATCAGCAATTTTATCTGGAAATAAAAAGGAAGAACAGCTTGTTGATTATAAGGTTCTCAAAGAAAAATTAGGCGGAAGCGGAGCAAGTAATACAGTAGCTAAACTCATAACAAAACGAATAGGTGCGTAAACTTATTTTCATAGTGCTTGCTGCAAACCTAGTAGGTTGCGGTACTTTTAAAAAAGGCACAAAGATGAAGCCTAGAGAGGGTGTCGTGTATTATGCAAAAGCCTACTTAGGAACACCCTATGCCTTAGGTGGAAATTCTAAAAGTGGTATTGACTGTTCGGGCTTGATTTACAATGCCTTTAGCCAACAAGGTAAACGGGTTCCAAGAACCGTTGATGAGCTTCGAAAAAAAGGAAAAAGAATATCTGTTGATAGAGCCAGAAAGGGAGATATACTGTTTTTTAGAACATCGAGAAAGCGAAAATTAACCCATGCTGGTATAGTTGTAAGTACACGCGGAGGATTGCCACAATTCATACATGCTTCGAGTTCTAATGGAGTAATCATTTCATCTTTAGAAAATCCCTATTGGAAAAAAGCACATGCACAAACCCGTAGGCTACTCAAAAAGTAAATTCTTTTGTATTTTGGAGCATGCCTCATCCAAGTACCCCGATTGCAATCATTACACTATCTTTTAGTGTTGGTATTTTATTTCGTGAAGGAGGTTTCAAGCCTTCCTTTTTTTGGCTGATCGGATTTGCGATAGCACTTTTCATTAGTCATTTTAAAAAATGGCAGGAGTTGTTCTGGGTAACATTGATTGGCTGTTTTGTAGCCTTAGGAATAATGCGTTTTAGCCCTGCTATAACTGTTTCGGCTTCTTTGAAAAAACAGCACGAAATCGAGGTAATAAAAGCCCTACATACACATTCATTTGGCCATCAATATTTGGTTAAATCGAATGCTGATGAATTACTTTTGTTGGAAACACCTTTAGACAATACTTTTCTTGTTGGCGATAGGTATTTGATATATGGAACACTTGAGCCAATACCAACTTCAAAAAATCCAGCGGCCTTTGATTTTAAAACCTATATGCTTCGAAAAGGGGTTTCAAGAAAATTAACCCCAGTAACAGATGATTTTATAACGCTTTTTCCTAAAAAGGGGCTTAGGCGATGGGCGCATAAATTGCAACGTAAACTAAGCTTACAACTTCAAAAATCTATGTTACAAGCAGAAAGTAAAGCACTAGTCCTAGCAATAGTTTTAGGGAATAAAGCGGATTTATCTGAAGAGCGAATTACGCAATACAAGCGTGCTGGTGCCATGCACTTGTTGGCAATTTCGGGGCTACACATAGGGGTTATTTTGATGCTACTTCGCTTTTTGGTAGCACCGCTAAAGCGAATTAGATATGGTGCTGTTTTAGCTGCCATTTTACCTGTGATTTTGTTGTGGGGTTTCGCCCTTATAACGGGGGGTTCTCCTTCAGTAGTGCGAGCAGTTACCATGTTTTCTTTTTTACAATTGGGACTTGCGTTAAAGCGCAAACATGCTGCCATTCAAGGGGTGTGGGCAAGTTGTTTGATGCTGCTTTTTGCACAACCAAGATTACTTTTTGATGTGGGATTTCAACTAAGCTATTCGGCAGTTTTTGGCATAATTTGGATGATGCCGCATTGGCAACGCCTTTTTACCAAAACAAATCGTTTTATACGGCATCTTACTTCACTAATTGGTCTTGGTTTTATTGCGCAACTTTCGGTGTTGCCCCTAAGCCTATTCTACTTTCACCAATTTCCTTTGTTATTTTGGATGAGCAATTTGGTGCTTGTTCCTTCTTTATGGCTCATTATTTTGTGTGGAATTGGATGTGTTATAGCTAGTTTTTTCTCCCCTTTATATTGGGTTTTTCCTCTTGCTGATGCCTTGTTTACAAGATATCAACGTGTAGTGGAATGGATAGCCCAATGGGAAGGGTTTTTTATAGATTATATTCCGTTTAGAGTTACTGATGCCATACTTTTAGGATTAGCTATTGCAATGTTTTTTTTCTTTCTACAACAACCCAATCGGCAAAAAGCAATAGCGCTAGGAATAATAAGCTTACTTTTTCATGTACAGTTATATTTCGATTGGAAACAACCTCCAAAAGCATGGGTCATGCATGTATATAAAAATTCGCTTGTTGTTACCACAAAAAAGAAGGTCTTGATAGCTCACACGGCAAATAAAACGCCAAAAATTGAACGTATGACACATCAATTAAAACAACACTACCGTCTTGACAGTATTCTATTTAACCCCTTAAAGCAAGGCTATCACGATTTGCTTGTGGTAGATAGTTTGGGTTTATATTATGGTATGGGCAATTACGAAACCATACTGCTTAGGCAAAGTCCAAAAGTACATCTAGGAGCACTTATTGATCTTGTTGAGCCCTCAATAGTAATTGCCGATGGAAGTAACTACCCCACTTTTATCGAAATGTGGGAGAAAACCTGCATAGAAAAAAACATCACCTTTCACGCAACGGCTATTGGAGGTGCTTATCCTTTGAACTGATGCTCAAAATTCTTCACATAAGTGGTAAACTCTTCTTGGGACTTGATGCTTTTATAGTCTTGCTTGTGAATGAGTTTTAAGTAAATTTCAATTTGGGTTGGCGTGAGATACCCCACAATGGGTGTGATAAAGTTTCCCTTTTCGTCAAAAAATACCAACGTGGGATAGCCAGAAACCCCTAGATAACGGGTAAAGTTGTGCGTGCCATTACGCGTTTTAGTCTTTTTGGGGTTATAGTTTGGATTTTCAAACGTCTGCTCTTGATAGGTGATTTTTTCATTACCCTCGGCATTGAATTTCACAGGATAATAATGTGCATTCAGGTAATGGCTAACATCGCTGTTACCAAAGGTGTTTTTGTCTAGTAGTTTACAAGGACCACACCATTCCGTGTAAGCATCTAACATAATGGGGCGCGGTTCGGTTTTTTGGGCTTCCAGCGCTTCTTCAAGTGTAAACCACTTTACTTGGGCAGACACACTTAACGAAAATAGAAGAACTGAAAGAGCTAAAAAGTTTTTAATTAATTCCATGCATTTTACGAATTAGTATAGGTTTTATTAGTATCATCAATATTCCTGCCAAAACAGGGATTGCAAAGAAAATTAGAAAGAAATTAGACAGTCCATATTCTTCAGAAATTTTGTCAATATAACTACCGGTTTTACCACCCAAATAGTTGGCAACTGCACTACATACAAACCAAAAGCCAAACATAAGACCTACTAATTTTAAGGGTGCCAACTTACTTACATAGGATAATCCTACGGGAGAAACACATAGTTCTCCCATGGTGTGAAATAAATATGCAAGAATCAACCAAATAATACTCACGCTCGCGGCTTCTGCACCCAAGGGAATTCCCCAAGCGCCAAACGCTAAAAAGGCGAATCCTATTCCTAAAAGTATTAGTCCTATTGCAAATTTAACCGGGCCACTTGGATTTAATCTTGACGCCCAAATTTTAGAAAATAACGGTGCCAAAAGAATAATAAACAATGAATTTAGTACAGAGAACCAAGACGCTGGGATTTCAGTTGCCTCTTCGCCAAACTCGCGATTTATCATCCAGATAACAATTCCCCAAATAATCACGAAACTCGTACCTAAAAAAAGATTAGAAAGTAAAAAATTACCCATCATTTTTCGGAACAAACCATATAAAACTATGGTGAGTATTACCATAGGAACTAGCGTTATGATAGTGTTAGAAACATTAAAAATAACAGATGCGTCGCCTACTAATGTGCGTTGGGTAAAGTCTTTGGCAAAAATGGTCATAGAACCTCCTGCTTGCTCAAATGCCCACCAAAAGAAAATGGTGAAAATCGAAAAGACCATTATTACAAGTAATCGATCCAACTCTACTTTAGAGAAACCTCCGCTTAGTTTTTGATTTTCTTTAGCAGTATTGGCGGCTGCCAATTGTTTTGGAGGCAACCCAATGGCGCCAAAAATCTTTTGTCCAAACCAAAACTGTAGCATACCCAAAAACATAAAAATACCTGCCAGACCAAAACCTAGATGCCAGCCTACCTTTTCTCCAATATAGCCACATAATAAAATTCCCAAAAATGCACCGGCATTTATCCCCATATAAAAAATGGTATATCCCCCGTCTTTACGTTTGTCGCCATCTTTATACAATTGCCCAACAATAGAGGAGATATTGGGTTTAAAAAAGCCATTTCCAATAATTAACATTACAAGACCAACATAAAAAAAAGATTGTGTAAAGGTTTCTAAAGCCATCGATGCATGTCCCAAAGTCATGATAAGCGCCCCTAGCACTGTAGCATTACGATACCCTAAAAACTTATCTGCAATAAAACCTCCTAAAATGGGAGTAAGATATACCAAGCCTGTATACAAGGCATACAACTCTAAGGCCTCCTCATTTGACCATGCCCAGCCCTCGTCCATTAGAGATGATGTAAGAAACAAAACCAAAATAGCACGCATGCCATAGTAGCTAAAACGTTCCCACATTTCAGTAAAAAAGAGGACAAATAAGCCAATGGGGTGATTAAGAATAGTGCGTTGATTAAGGGCAGAACCGCCAAATTGTGCTTCCATAATTGAGTTGTTGTTGGGTAAATATAGGATTTTTGAGGAAATGGTGTTCTTCCTCCAACAGTCGTATCTTTGCCTAATGAATAAAAACGCAGGGCAGCATAATTTGGTTTCGGGGTTTTCAAAAAAAACCAAAGCTGAAAAAATCGCATGGGTGAGTGAGCATTTCGCTAATCCAAAAGCAGCAACAGCGCTTCTAGACACCTACACCCACCCTGACACCAATATTCAAAACCTCCACGATGAGTTTATTGAAAATGCTGTAGCCAATTTTTACCTTCCTCTGGGTGTAGCGCCCAATGTTGTCATCAACGGAAAAACGCTAACCCTCCCCATGGCAATTGAAGAAAGCTCAGTTGTTGCCGCGGCAGCAAATGCTGCAAAATTCTGGGCATCAAGAGGGGGGTTTTCTGCCGAAATTCTAGGCATCGAAAAAGTAGGGCAAGTCCACTTTATTTTTGAGGGAAGCACCCACAAACTACACGCTTTTTTTGACACACACAAAGCTGATTTACTCCAAGCTACCGAAGCCATTACCAAAAATATGCGTGCGCGTGGCGGAGGAATAACCGCACTTACTTTAGAAGACAAAACGCATCTGATTGAAGACTATTTTCAACTCGATGTGAGTTTTGACACTCAAGATTCCATGGGGGCTAATTTTATCAATTCGTGTTTAGAACAATTAGCCAAATCGCTTCGGGAATTAGCATTACTATACAACGATTTTTCAGCGCAAGAAAAAGAGATTGAGGTCGTTATGAGTATTTTGTCAAATCATGTGCCCAACTGTTTGGTCAAAGCCGCGGTTTCTTGTCCAGTAGAAACGTTATTGGATTCGCCTAAAGACAGCCAACTCTTTGCTGAAAAGTTTGTGCAGGCGGTTCGCATTGCTGAAGTAGAACCCTATCGCGCAGTTACCCATAACAAAGGCATAATGAATGGCATCGATGCAGTAGTTATTGCCAGCGGCAACGATTTTAGAGCAGTAGCTGCGGGTGTACATGCTTATGCGGCTATAAGTGGACAATACCGTAGCCTCTCTAAAGCCGAAATTAAAGATGGCGTTTTTCATTTTTCACTTACACTCCCCTTAGCAATTGGCACGGTGGGTGGACTTACCAAATTACACCCATTGGTGCGTTGGTGTCATGAATTGATGGGCTTTCCTAACGCGGAGGAATTGATGAAAATCGTTGCTGTTGCTGGGTTGTCACAAAATTTTGCTGCCATTAAAAGCTTGGTAACATCGGGAATTCAACAAGGGCATATGAAAATGCATTTGCTCAATATATTAAACCAGCTTGGTGCTACAGCATCCGAAAAGAAAGCTTTAATAAGCCATTTTATAAAACATACGGTTTCTCATCATGCGGTAGTGGAAGCCTTAGAAAAACTTCGTGCAGAATGAAATTTTTTGCTCATGGAAAACTATTACTCACCGCCGAATATGCCGTATTGGGTGGTGCAACTGCTTTAGCGGTTCCTACCAAATTGGGGCAATATTTAGAGATAGAAAAAACCGATTTGGCTGCAATCAACTGGAAAAGTATTGATGAGCAAGGGGAAGTTTGGTACGAAAACACCTTTGACACGACTTCTTTTACGCCTGCTGTTACGGATAACGTTGGTCAACGGTTACAGCAATTGTTTCTTGAAATCTCAAAACAAAATGCAAGTGTTTGGAAAAACTCAAAAGGATTTTCATTCGTTGCTA
>JAURNV010000011.1 GCA_030830005.1 Flavobacteriaceae bacterium
AGGATGCCGTTAAAAACTAAAATCTGTTTGAGCGAGCTATGCTCGTGAGTTCTTTTAGTTTAGGCAGGAGTGCAGATTTTTAGCTGATGATATGCTGCCTTGAATTTTTGGTTCGTTTTGTTTCAAGACAAAATGAACAGTTGAACCTTGTCAGTTCGAATCTGCCAATGGCAGAAGCAGTAGTGATTAGTTAAAGGTTAATAGTTATTAGTTGAAGGCAAGTTTGGCAAGGTTTATCCCGTGCCTAATCGAATGGGAACTGAGCGAATTCAAAGTATCAAGAATCTGTATATTTACTTGATATGTCTCAAAAACCTATAGTTATGGAAGTTATATGGTCACCTTTGTCATTAACTCGTTTTGAAGAAATTCTCGCTTACCTAAACGAAAATTTTGGACAGCATGCCGTAAACGAGTTTTCATACAAACTCTTGTCGGCAGTAGATACTATTTCACAGCACCCAGAAATCGGTAAAAAGATGGATAGAAAGGTACGCGCTTTTGTGGTGGTAAAACAAATTTCAATCCACTACGCGTTTTCAACTAAGCTTCACATCCTAACACTTTGGGACAACAGGCAAATGCCACTCTATTAATTTTTTATTTTGGAGCGAATGATGTCTGTTGCCACAGTGTTTGAAACCCCCTTGCCGGTTGCAATTTCTTTGCGTGCCTGTTTGATTTCTTGTTCGTATTCCCAACGGTAATATTCCTTTGGGTAAATTAACTCATATATTTTCAGCATTTCATCTGCGGTAAACTTTCCTGATTTAGCTTTGCGGTAAAACGTGCTTTGAGGAATGTCTAGCTCCTTTACAAAGTGAGCTGTCTTGTATTGACTTTGCGCTATGATTTCGGGTATTTCCTCTTGAAGCTTTTTAAATTCAAGAATCGATTTTATCATTATTGGTAATTTTTTTATATTTTATGGCATAAATATAGTCAAATATGGTAAATGTGCTGCCTATGGCAGAGGCAATAGTGAATAGGCAATAGGCAGTGGTGAATAGTTATTAGCTAATAGGCAGGTTTGGTATCGTTTATCCCGAGCCCATTCGAGGGGTTTTGCTTCAAGACAAAATGATTACCATGACCTTGTCAGTTCGAGTGTCTCGACGAACTGTCGGGATGTATCGAGAACAGTACATTCATTACTTTTGATTGTCCAATAGAAACGAATCGAAGAAAAAGACACTTTTCCAAAGGAATTTTTTAACACCGTTAAAAACCACTCCAAAAACGATGCGTTGCTACGCAACTGAAATTCATCGTGTTTCTACTTATTCTGAAGGAAAAGGGAAACCACAAAAAACCCCGTTTTAAAAATTATCGCTAATTTAAATAATTCATGTTATTGTATGTTTTGTTATTATTTAAATAATTTTTAAGGCTTTTTATTGTATTTGTATGGATTATGTATAGACATTTTTAAGGATTTACTAATATATCTGGCTTACATTTCACATGTTAATTCTTAAATCTATATATCATGAAACATTTATTTACTTTTTTAGTTGCGCTTTGCGCTACAGTTACCTTTGGACAACAAACCGTTTTAGAAAATTTTGACGGAACACCAACTACAATGGGGTTTGAAGGTATTGGAGGTGCAACAATTGAGGCTGCCCCCACTGGAACAAACGCAAACTCGTTTAAAATAGTTACAAGTGCATCTGGAAACGCTTGGCAAGGAGCGCAAGTAGACTTGGCTTCTGGAAACTATGCTGATTTAACAACAGATAAAACGATGAAAATAGACGTTTACTCAACTACCGCTTTTTCATTATTGGCTAAAGTAGAAGACAAAGTCGGAACAACACCTGCACCCACAGCAGCTAACACGCAGGCACATAATGGGACTGGTTGGGAAACCATAACATTTACGTTTACTACAGGTTCAGACGGCACAACAACAGCAAACGGAACATATACCAGAGTGGCTTTGTTTCCAAATAGAAAAGCAGATGATAGTAATTGGAATAGCCCCATTGCGGCAGTAACCATGTACGCAGATAACATAACTGCCGTTAAATATGTTGCAACAGGACCGACATGCTCTGACGGTATTATGAATGGAGATGAAACAGGGATAGATTGCGGGGGTACCAGTTGTTCGCCTTGTCCCGTTCCGCCTACCACAGCACCTACAGTCCCACCCGCAAGAGCCGCAGCCGATGTGCTCTCCATATACGGTGAGGCTTATGGAACTGCAGTTGGTTTAACCAATGTGGCATGGGATAATGCAGACTTTGCAGAAGAAACTATAGCAAGCAACAAGGTGTTAAAGGTGGATTTAGCCTCTAGCACCTTTTTTGGAGCTAGCTTAAACACTCAGCCGACTGATGCCTCTGTTATGACTCATTTCCACGTAGATTACTGGGTTGCTGATGCATTTGTAACAGGGCAAACACTGAATGCAAAATGGTCAAACCATGCAGGTGGATTAGGTGAAACAAGTACCTTTTCGAAAACAGATGAATTGGTTGCTGCAGATGTGCAAACTTGGAAATCTATGGATGTTGAAATCAGTACACTTACTACCACAACACGTAATGAGTTGTGGGAATTTGTTGTCTCAGCTGCTAACTCTACAGGATCAGCATCTTTGATTTATATTGACAATGTGTATTTTTATAAAATTCCAACGGCTTCAGTAGGCGAGATTTCAAGGTCTGTTTCCATCTACCCCAACCCCATAAATAACTTTGTGGAAGTCAGTGCTGCACAAGCGGTGCAATCTGCACGAGTGTATGACCTTGCGGGCAAAGAGGTGTTGCGCGCCGCGCCAAACCAAGCGCACTTTTCCCTTAACACGTCTTCGCTTAACAGAGGTGTGTACTTACTTTCATTAAGCACTGGAGATAAGCAAACCACGGCCAAATTGATAAAATAGCTGTTGGTGTTTTGTATTCAAAAACCCTCGTACCTTTTGAAGGGCACGAGAGTTTTTAATTAATTTAGCTGTTGTGCTTTTCTGAAGTTATCTATGGCTACAAAATAATCAGGGTCTTCCAATACATTAACCTCACAAATTTTTTCTGCCTTTTTAATGAGCTTAACACAGTCAGCAGACAAATGACGTAAGTGAATGTTTTTGCCGTTTTTGAGGTAACGCTCTGTAAGTTTATTAACGCATTCAATAGCAGACTGGTCCACAATTCGTGAATCTTTAAAATCAACGACCACCTCATCGGGGTCGTTCTGCACATCAAACTTACTTGTAAACAGTTCTGTGGAGCCAAAAAACAAAGGGCCGTAAATCTCGTAATGCTTTACGCCGTGTTGGTCGATATGCTTACGCGCTCGAATACGTTTAGCGTTTTCCCATGCAAAAACGAGCGATGATACCACCACACCTGCCAATACCGCAATAGCCAAATCGAACAGTACGGTAAGCCCTGTGACCAATACAATTACAATAATATCTGCTTTGGGAACTTTATTCCATATGCGAAAGGTACTCCATGCAAAGGTGCCAATGACCACCATAAACATCACCCCCACTAATGCAGCAATAGGAACTTGTTCAATGTAATTTGAACCGAATAAAATAAAGCCCAACAATGCCAATGCAGCCGTGATTCCCGATAGCCGTCCACGTCCTCCAGATTTGATGTTAATGATGCTTTGCCCTATCATGGCACAACCTCCCATTCCTCCAAAAAAACCATTAACAATATTGCCTAGTCCTTGTGCAGCACATTCGCGATTTCCACTGCCGTGCGTTTCCGTAAGCTCATCTATGAGATTGAGTGTCATTAAAGATTCTATCAGCCCAATAGCCGCCAAAATACAGGCATAGGGTAAAATAAACAGTATGTTAGCTACAGTTAGAGCTATAAAGGGCACGTTAAACGTTGGGAGTCCGGCCTGAATTCCCTGACCGCCATTAGCCACCACAAACGATCGCACGGTTTCTGTTTCTAGCCCTCCGAAAATAACTAAGCAAGAAACAACCACAATTGCCGTTAGAGCCGCGGGTACTTTTTTGGTCAAAAAAGGTACGCCAATCATGATCGCCATCGTAAGTGCAACCATCCCCAACATGGTATAAAGCGCTGTTCCGGTAAGCCATTCGCCATGGGTTTTAAACATGCCCAATTGCGACAAGAAAATGACAATTGCCAATCCGTTTACAAATCCCATCATCACAGAGTGTGGAATCATTCGCACAAACTTTCCAAGACGAAAAACCCCTGCTGCTAGCTGAATAAAACCTGCCATAATTAGGGTTACAAATAAAAATTGTAATCCAGCACTGTCATTTCCTCCAAGAACATTTCCTTCGCTAACCAAATGTACCATAACCACCGCCATGGCCCCTGTGGCTCCTGAAATCATACCAGGGCGCCCTCCAAAAACAGCCGTGACAAGCCCCATCATAAAAGCGCCATATAGTCCCACAACAGGAGAAATTCCCGCCACAAAAGCAAAGGCGACTGCCTCGGGCACAAGGGCTAAAGCTACTGTTAGTCCAGAGAGAATGTCATTTTTAACACTACCTCCATTAGTAGTATCTATAAGTTTAAATGCTTTCACGGCTTAAAAATTTAAGCGGCAAAAGTAGTGTAAATGAACCGAAGTAAGCCTAAACATAAAAAATGCTCCTTTTTTTATTTAGTAGTATTTTTGTGTTCTATGATAAAGCGATTGTTTCCTGTACTTTATTGGCTGCCCCGCTATAAAAAATCTTTTTTGGCTGGAGATATTGCCGCAGGGCTTACCGTAGGTATTATGCTTATTCCGCAAAGTATGGCATATGCCATGATTGTGGGTTTGCCTCCTGTTTATGGCCTTTATGCTGCGCTTATGCCCCAACTCATCTATGCACTCATGGGAACCTCGCCCCAGCTAAATGTTGGTCCTGTAGCCATGGACTCGCTCTTGGTAGCTGCCGGGCTAGGTGCACTTTCGTTGTCGGGAGTAGACGAATACATTGCTATGGCCTTGGTATTGGCGCTTTTTGTGGGTGTAATACAACTTGTTCTTGGCGTACTTAAAATGGGGTTTTTGGTCCATTTTCTCTCTAAACCTGTTATCAGTGGTTTTACCTCTGCAGCTGCGCTAATTATTGGTTGTAGCCAATTAAGCCATTTTATTGGAATTGACGTAGAAAGAAGCAGTACCCTTCACGTGATTCTTTCTCGTGTTTTTTCTAAAATTGATCAAGCACATCTAAGTACTCTCAGTATTGGTGTCCTATCCATTGCTATTATACTTCTCCTTAGAAGAATTAGCAAGCGCATTCCTGGCGCGTTGGTTGTGGTTATACTAAGTATTTTAGGAGTGTTTTTTTTAAAACTAAACACAAAAGGAGTAGCAATAGTTGCCACGATTCCTGTGGGATTACCCACTTTTGGAATCCCCGAAGTTAGCCTTTTAGGCTTAAAAGAACTCTTCCCCATAGCACTAACCTTAGCTTTAATTGCGTTTATGGAAGCCATGTCGGTTGCCAAGGCTATGGAAATAAAACATGGTTACGAAGTTAAACCCAATCAAGAACTCTTAGCACTGGGGGCTTCAAATGTGGTTGGCGCATTTTTTAAGTCATACCCTACTACGGGTAGCTTTACGCGAACTGCCATAAACGATTTGAGTGGTGCAAAAACGGGACTTGCAAATTTGGTAAGTGCAGGCTTAGTTGCAGGCACGCTGTTGTTTTTGACCCCATTGTTTTACTATTTGCCTAATGCTGTGCTGGCAGCCATTATTTTGGTAGCTGTTTTTGGGCTTGTTGATGTAAGCTATCCCATGCGTCTTTTTAAGACTCGAAAAGATGAATTTGTTCTTCTTGTCATTACGTTTTTACTCACCCTTTTTGTTGGTATTACCGAAGGGATTTTATACGGAACATTGATTGCGCTTTTACTTATGGTGTATAGAACCTCAAAGCCACATGTAGCCATTTTAGGCAAAATAAGAGGCACAGAATATTTTAAAAACATAGACCGATTTAAGGACGATATTGAGCAAAACCCTTCCGTCCTTATCATGCGTTTCGACGCACAATTATACTTTGGCAATAAAGATTATTTTAAGTCCTCATTAATGCGCGCACTTGAAGCGAATGAAGCTGTTCCAAAAACTATTATTATTAAATCTGACCCCATAAATTATATTGATAGTAGTGCCGCTTTTATGCTTGAAAATCTGATTTTAGAACTACAAAAAAAGGGGATATCGGTATTGTTCTCAGAAGTAATCGGTCCAACGCGTGATATTATTACAAAATCAACTCTTATAGATCGCATTGGGAGAGAAAACTTCTTTGTAACTACCATAGAGGCCTACGAATTTGCTACGTCCAAAAAGCCAAAAAATGACCTGCAAGAAAAGATTTCACTGCAGACAAAGCGTGAAATTCATTAAGAATTTAAACTGTATTTTTGAATAATAAAGTGTGTAATATGAAAGTAGAACAGTTGTATACAGGATGTTTGGCGCAAGGAGCTTATTACATTGAAAGTAAGGGTGAAGTAGCCATTATAGACCCACTTCGAGAAACCGCACCTTACCTTAATCGTGCAAAACGCGATGGTGCTAAAATCAAGTACATTTTTGAAACACATTTTCATGCCGATTTTGTTAGTGGTCACCTTACTCTTGCCAAAGAAACTCAAGCACCAATCATTTTTGGGCCACATGCAAACCCAACTTTTGAGGCTATAATTGCCTCAGATGGTCAAGAATTTCCTCTCGGAGAGGCAACCCTTGTGGCGGTTCATACTCCAGGACATACCATGGAAAGCACAACCTATTTATTAAAAGACAAAAACGGAAAAGATCACGCCATCTTTACAGGAGACACCTTGTTTCTGGGTGATGTTGGACGACCAGACTTAGCGCAAAAAGCTGCTCACATGACTCAAGAAGAGTTAGCGGGGACACTCTATGAAAGTTTGCGTAATAAAATCATGCCTTTGGCAGATGATGTCATTGTATATCCTGCCCACGGAGCGGGCTCTGCTTGTGGGAAAAATATGATGAAAGAAACTGTTGACACTCTTGGTAATCAGAAGAAGATGAATTATGCTTTAAGAACTGATATGACAAAAGAGGAGTTTGTCAAAGAAGTTACCGATGGGTTACTACCCCCTCCTCAATACTTCCCGCTTAATGTAAAAATGAATAAAGAAGGCTATGCCGATTTGAATGAGGTTTTGGAACAAGGAACCCACGCGCTTTCGCCTGAGGCTTTTGAAATAGCCGCTAATGAAACTGGCGCCATAGTCCTTGATGTTAGGCATCAAAACGATTTTGCAAAGGGACACATTCCGCGGTCTATTTTTATTGGATTGGATGGTGGATTTGCCCCTTGGGTTGGCACCCTAATCGCCGATGTAAAACAACCTATTTTATTGGTTACTCCAGAAGGTAAAGAAGAAGAAGCTGTCACGAGACTGTCACGAGTAGGTTTTGACAACACCCTCGGATTTCTCAACGGAGGATTTACTGCTTGGAAAAAAGCATCTAAACAATACGATACTGTCGATGCTATTCAAGCCTCCGAACTGAAGGAAATTTTATCAAAAGAAAACTCTTTTGTTTTTGATGTGCGCAAAGAAACCGAATATCTTTCCGAGCATATTCCATCGGCAGAAAATACCCCTCTCAGTTTTTTAAACGAGCACTTGGCGGAATTCCCTAAAAAAGTGCCTTTTTTTGTGCATTGTGCTGGGGGATATAGAAGCATGATTGCTATTTCTATTTTGAAAAGCCGTGGCTTTCATAATCTTGTTGATGTTTCTGGTGGATTTAAAGCCATCAAAGAAGCTGGGATAGGCGTATCCGACTATGTTTGCCCTTCAACACTATGAAAATGAAATACCGCCCGTATATTTATGGAGATACTGCTGTTTCTGTAATTGGCTTTGGTGCGTGGCAATTAGGTGTAAATTCAGGTTGGAAAAAAGTTTCTGAGAAAGATGCGTTGAATTTAGTTCATAAAGCAATGGACTTAGGGGTTAACTTTTTTGATACTGCTCCTGTATATGGAAATGGCACGAGTGAACTAAGGCTCGGAAAGGCTTTTAAAGGGAAAGACAGGACAAAGCTTGTCATAAATTCGAAATTCGGAAGAAGTGATACAGGGGTAGTAGACTTTAGTGCTTCGCTTATTCGTCCAACAATTGAAGGAAGTCTTAAACGCTTAGGGGTTGATTACATTGACTCGGTGATTATGCATAGCCCTCCCTTTAGCTTATTGGACGGGAATGCCAACGATCATTACGAAATATTTGAAGCCTTAAAAAAAGAAGGAAAAATAAAGGCCTATGGTGCCTCGATTGATACTTTTGAAGAAATAAAGCTGTTGCTGGACACTACAGGAGCTGAGATTATCCATCTTTTTTATAACATTTTACATCAAGGCGGGTTAAAGGCAGCCGATTTAATTGCTGAAAAAAAAGTGGGAACTGTTGCTAAAATACCTTTAGATTCTGGTTGGCTTACAGGAAAATACCACAAAAACAGTGTTTTTGAAGGGGTACGCAACAGGTGGTCAAAAGAGGAGATACATGTTCGCGCCTCACTTATCGAAAAAATAAAAAATTTAGTAGGAACAGAAAAGCCATTAGCAACAGTAGCCTTGGCTTTCTGTTTAGCAAATGACACCATTGCCTCGGTTATTCCAGGCAGTCTTACAGAGAAACAATTGGTAGAAAACGTCAAAAGTAATGTCTCTCTTTCAAAAAATTTAGTAACCATGCTGCAAAAATTTTATGCAGATGAAGTTGTTCCACATAAGCTACCTTGGTAGAGAAATAGGGTTGTTTTAAGAATAAATATTGTGAATTTCAACCTTCATTTTAAAAGCAATTTTGTTAATATCCCTTAATTAATTGTTGAAAAAAAGTTAAACGGCTTTTAATTCCCCTTTCATTTTGACCTAACTTTAACCTATTAATTATATAAATTATGAAAACTAAACTATTATTTACTATACTAATGTTAATTGCTTTTAGCGTAACTACAGTTCAAGCACAAGATGAGTCTACATTTAGTGTATCAGGTTCTGTTGATACGTATTATAGAAGCGCCGAGTATTCGCCCGGAACATCATTTGCTGACCTTAATGGTTTTGCTCTTGGTATGGCGAACGTGGTACTTTCCTATGAAGGTGCAAAAGCTGGATTTGTAGCTGACTTGGTTTACGGACCAAGAGGTGAAGCTGCAGTATTCAACTCAGGTGGTTCATCAAGTATCGTTAACCAATTGTACGTTTACTATAACGTAAGCGATAGCTTTACCCTTACTCTTGGTAACTTTAACACCTTTTTGGGTTACGAAGTTATCTCGCCGGTAGGGAATTTTAACTACTCTACTTCATATATGTTCTCTAACGGACCTTTCTCTCATACAGGGATTAAGGCAGACATCGCACTTTCTGACAATGCGTCTTTAATGCTTGGTGTCTTAAACACAACAGACATGACAGAATCTCAGCCTGCTGCAGATGACTATATGTTTGGAGCACAAATAGGAATTAGCGGACAGTATGTAAATCTACTCACTGGTAATGGCGTTACACAATACGACTTTACGGGTGGTATTAACCTTTCTGATAGCTTCTTTGTTGGAGTAAATGCTACTTCTTACGAAGATGACAACGCCGAATGGTCTGGTATTGCACTTTATCCACAACTAACAATGTCGGATTCTTTCGCAATAGGTCTAAGGGGCGAATCTTTTGATATCAAAGATGTTAACACTATTTCTTCTTTGACAATTACAGGAAACATTACTGCAGGAAACCTAAGTATTAAACCTGAAATTAGAATTGATAATGCAGATAATGATGTTGCGGCCTGGAGTGCTAACGGTACCGATAGCCTTTCATCGTTTGTATTAGCTGCTATTTATTCTTTCTAGAAGTTAAATCAAATAAAACAATAACTAAAACCTCCTTTTTTAAAGGAGGTTTTTTTATGCTTCTTTTTGAGAAGTTTTAGTAAGAAGAAAATAGCAATATAGGCTTAACTCAAAGTAAAAATTGCCATTATTATAGCGCATGTAAACTTTTTCAGTTAAATTGAAATTCGAATTATAAACGCCTAAAACATGAACAGAATCATAAAATTTATCCCCTTACTATTTATCTTGTCATGTAGTAAAGCCGAAGTTCAGCAAGAACAAAATAATACGGGCTGTTCAGGTGAGTATTCAACTGCTGGAATATTGGTTGACATTGACCAGGAAATCTATAATGATGATGAATCTGTCAACACATTTAGTAGATATTCATGGACATCCGTTGGTTCAGAAAGAGTTTTAAAGGGTAATGGTATTCCAAATCATGACGTGGGAACATTTCCAAATTCAAATAACCCAAATACAATCAGTGAGCAAAGTGTAAACAAAAGATTTACGCTCTGCCCGTCAATCACAAATGAAAATGGAATAGCTGTGGCTGGGCCTGCCTTAGCAATTGCTTATGCCTTAAATAGTGTCAAATTTGATCCTGCAACAGCAGGGAGGTGCAATGACGCTGGAGCGTGTAGTTTAGCCCAAGGTCAGGGGCAATGGAATATTGAGGCGCTAGGACACAACGCTTTTGATTTTGGAGACGACATGAATCATGCGCATGTACAACCTAATGGAGCTTATCATTACCATGGAATGCCAGAATTACTGGTAGCCTTTTTAGGGGATAACAAAGGGATGGTTTTGGTAGGATGGGCATCTGATGGCTTTCCTGTATATGCCCGGTATGGGTACTCAAGTCCAACTGACGCAAATAGCTCGATAAAAACCTTACAACCAAGCTACCGGTTAAAATCAACGGCAGATGCAAACCGGCCAACTGTTTTAACTGCTCTTAATCGCGGGCCTGGCCAAGGAACGATAACCCCAAATACAGAAATTCCAATGGGCGCTTTTACCCAAGATTACGAATATATTGAGGGCTTAGGAGATTTGGATCAATGTAATGGCCGTTTTGGGATAACTCCAGAGTTCCCCGAGGGAATATATTATTATGTGGTTACAGATAATTTTCCGTTTTTTACAAGGTGTTTAAAAGGAGCTATTTAGGATATAACTTCAAAAATATTAACTAATGATTACAAGTAAAACAGCTCTCAAAATCAGAAAAACACATCGTTACTTGGGACTATTTTTAGGCGTTCAATTTATTTTTTGGACGGTAAGCGGGCTATATTTTAGTTGGACCGATATTGACGATATCCACGGAGATCCGTTTAAAAATCTATCCATAACCCCCAAAACATTCTCAAACTTAATTAGCCCATCTCTGTTAGAAGTAGCGACCATTCATTCAATGGAATTGCGTGAAATTTCTGATATCCCCTTCTATTGGATTAACAACACTAAATTATATAATGCTTATTCTGGAGAGCCAAAGGACAGTATTACTCCAACTGAAGCAATTGATATTGCTAAAAGAAGTATGATTGAAGGGCTAAAGGTTGAATCTGTTGATTACATCTCCCAAACAAACGCCCATCACGAGTATAGAAAAAAAATGCTCCCTGCTTATGTCATTTCTTTTGAAAGCAATAATAACCTGAAAGCTTATGTTTCAAGCGCAGATGGAAATTTTCAAACAGTAAGGCACCGTAGTTGGCGCTGGTTTGACTTTCTATGGATGACGCACACAATGGATTATGAAAGTAGAGATGACTTTAACAATGTATTACTGAGAGCGTTCTCTTTACTTGGGCTTATTACGGTTCTTAGTGGCTTTTTGCTTTGGTTTACTTCGTCACCTAAAATAAGACGGTATTATAGGGCTAAGAAAAACAAATCGATTAAAGAGGGGCTTTAAAAGCCCATATAGCCACTTCGTTTTTAATAATCAAGCATGTTAAATTTTTTGTTCAAGCTGAAGATTTTTTTCGGATTATATGAATCTATCGATAGCATTTTAAGCTGATTATTTAAAAGTTCAACCTTTCTATTATAGCTTTCTTGCCACGAATTTTTATCCCAATTTGGGTCTTTTTCTAAGCTAATAGAAAGCACATGCATGGCCTTAAGAACTGCTTTGATTTGATTGGGAATCCATGAGGTAATAGGAGTTCCACCCGTAGCTTTGGGATATGCCGTGTTTTGCATAATATATTTTTGCACAAACTGCCAATGCCCATTTCTAAAGAAATAAATTTCTTCATAAACTTGCATCAACTGCTTCATGCCTTCGAAGTTGTTATTCTCTTTTAGGCGCTCAACAAGGGATTTTTGGTGCATTTCTTCAGCCAATTCTTCAAAAAATTGTTGTACACATTTCGGTCTATACTGACGTAAATCCATCAAGTACTTGGTAAGTTGATTATCGGGGTAATACTGGATCACGCCACTCGCTATATCCGCTGTGGGAATAATATTGTCTTGGGCTCCAGTTTGCCCCCTGTAGGCATGCGGTTCGTCCCACACCCCTTCATAAAGTAAGCCGTTGGGGAAAATGTCATCATTTCCTTTAATGCCCATGATAAAAACACGAAAATCATTGTAGTGCTTCCACCTTGAAGCTTTCCACATAAGTTTTCTTCTTGTATTCATGTGTTTTAGGGTGTTTGCCATTAGTGCAACTGCGTCAGATAATTCATTTTGATTTGTATACGATACAACCCCAAATACCGCCTTTATGAGGTCTGGAGAATACTGGTTGATATCTACGTGCAACATGATAAAACCACGTTCATCGTCCATACCCGAAAATTTAGCCGCCATGGATAAATTGGTCCATTCTAGGCTACCTTGTTTATCAATTTTTTGATAGTTCCCTAATGAGTATGCATAATGATAATCGAGCCATGGAAAGACGTTTAATTTTTCAGCTACAGCTACAAAGGGTTGTGCAATATTTTTTGGTAGGATGGAATGAGCATTCCCGTATTTGCCTGTTGCTAAAAATTGATGATGTGCGGGTGCTAAAGTGTATGCGGAAGCTACAAAGGCATAAGAACGAAAAAGGGCAGCCAAAACAAAGGTGTCTTTCTCTTTCACAACAGAATTCAAATAATTTGGTAACGCTTTTGAGGCCTCTTCAAATGCACATTCTTTTGCCAATAATCCAGGTATTCCATTGGCTTTTTGTATTGGCATTTCATCGATAAGTTGTTGTAATTCTTGGTAGGCAACAGGTAAATGCAATAGTGGCTCTTTGATTGGCAAAAAGCCATGATTTGGATCAATTGAAAAAAACCCATCTGTATAAGCTTTCATTTTTTTAAGATTTGATGTTATAAAATTAACAAAAAGAGGTGGTTTAGTGAAAATTAAAACATTCTATTTAAAAATAACTTGAAATTTAAATAGGGTTTTTATTAAACAAAAAAACGGCTACACTATGCTAGTGTATCCGTTTTGATATAATTATTCGCTTCTACTATTTTCCAAAATTACAACGCAACTAAAGGAGTATGGATAGCGCTTATTATTTAGTTTTATTAATCTGAAGCCAAACATAACAACAATAGACAACAGGTTATTAAGCCCATTGCTAAAGCCCCCCCATTATTCAAAGTTGCATCGTTAGTAAATTTTTCGATGAAATAAAATTCTATAAATTATATACCGCCCTTAGTGTTATAAATCTAGGTTGAATGAAGGTTTCGGAATTAATTACAGAAATCGTATTTGCACTAGTGCTAACTTGAGAATCAATATTCAAAATGTTTGATACCTTAAATTCGAATTCCCACTTCGCATCTTTCTGTTTTCGATACAACAATTGTGCATCCCAATTTTGAAAGGATTGTGAGGTAGTGTCAGTATCCTGAACTGTATAACTATACTTGGTTATAAACGTAAACTTTTTCATAAAATATGCATCAAAATCTATTGACGGAGACTTGATTATGAATTCTGTATCCCTGCCGCCAAGATTGTTTTGCACAACCCGATATGCATACTGCAAACTTACATTAGGCGCCACCCTGAAATTAGTACGTAATCCTGGTGTAAAGGACTGCGTAAAGGCTTTATTTAAGGATTGTTCTCCTTGAACAAACTGATTGATTTTGCTAAAATTAAATGACGTATTTAGACTGACTCTTATTTTACCAAAAGTACGCTGAATGCGTCCAAATATGTTAAAATTTTCATCTGCAAAACTTGAATTAAAAAAGGTACTTGTGCGAATGATATTTTCAAAATTTGTTGTGTTTCGAATTTGATCAATGTTACTGGAATATGCCATGCGCGCAAACACATTTGTGTAATTAAATAAGTTGAAACTACTGTACAACAAGCTTGCATTGTGAGATAGGGCGTTTTGCAAATCGGGAGCACCGTATTGTATGCTGTTATATGAGTTAAGCACCAACCCACTTGCAAGTCTAGTAACATCCGTAAATTGATTCTGCATACGATAGTTCAATGTCAGCGTTTCTCCCTTTTTGATTTGAATACGTGTTTCAAAATCTGGTAATAACCGTATAAAATTGTTTTGAGTAGTAGTGTTATGTTGAAAATTCTTATTACCATAAGCATGCACAGAAAATCCGGGTGTAAACGTAAATATTCCCGTTCTAAAACGATAATGTACCCCTAAGTAAACATCGCTAAAATTGTATTGGACGTCGTTGGTGGAACGACCATCATTGAAGTTTGGTACAGGGTCAAATGTTTGTCCGTCTATTAGAAACTGAAATATATTCGAGTTAAAATCTTGACGACTTATAATTGTCCCTAAGGTTATATTCAAATTGCTTTTACCGTTTATTATATAGTAATAGTCTAGTTTGGCGTCTAGCTGATTTGATTTAATACGTCTGTTTTGACCCAAACTATACGATGGTAGCGAAGTGTTTAACCCTAGCGAGATAGCTGTATTGTCAAATGCGTCGTCGTTATCAGAAGTATTCACCAAAACAGCATTATAAAAAGGGTCCTCATCCTTTAGTAAATGCTGGGCTTCTAAGGCAAATATGTTTTTTTCATTTAAGGTATAATAGTAATTGAAGTTTTGATTTATGCTAAATGGGGATATTTCGTTATTTTGAGTAGTGCCACCAACAACTGACGAAACTATGGATTGGTTTTGTGAGTCTTTGGCTGTTTGATAGTAAAAATCATAATCCATTTGAATATCCATGTTTGGTTTAAAAGAAGCATTCCACTTTACCAATGCTTGATTTGAACGCTCTAGAGTGGTCTCATTAGTAATCTCGTTTGGAGTTTGAAATGATTGTCGTATGTATTGAATAAAACTAATTTCCTTGGAGTTAGTCTTATTAGAATTAAAAATCAAAAATCCTCCTAGATCTAGTTTTTTGTTTGGCGAGTAGCTGACATTGACAGTTGCTAATTTATTCTCAATCTGAAGTGCATTATTTTGATTGGTTAAAAAATTAAGATTATTGTTGCCTAAACCTATATTGGTGCCACTTTGACTACTTGGCGTTCTAAAACCGCCCGTAAATCCTCGAATATCTCTTCTGGTTAGCGCCAATTCTCCAATATTATTCAGGTCTCCAATAAAATTGACAGTGTATTTTGGACTGTAGTAAAATAATTTGGGTTGAAACACATACCGGCTATCGGATGTTGAATTCCCACCTCCAGCTGTAACATCTCCAAACCAAAAATTTTCTTTTCCTTCTTTGAGCTTAATGTTTATGGCAACATTATCTTGATTATTTCGCACACGGCTAAGCTGACCTACTTCACCATAATTTTTAAGCACTTGTATTTTATCCACGGTACTAGAAGGAATGTTGTTGGTTCCCAACTTGGTGTCTCCCTCAAAAAAATCTTTACCGTTAACCATCAGCTTGTTTACTACTTTCCCTTCTACTTCAATTTGCCCATCGTCATTTATTTCAACGCCTGGAAGATTATCAAGAATATCTTTGAGTTTTCGTTCAGAGCCATTTTTAAAAGAATCTGCATCATAAATTAACGTGTCGCCTCGTACTATGACTGGTATTTTAACCACCACTTCGTCAAGGGCAATTTCTTCTCTTAACGTATAGTTTTTTTCTAGGTTTTCGGAAGTTGTTTTGAGAGTTTCATTCACACTCTGAAGTCCAAAGTAACTCACCTGAATTTTATACTCGGCTTTCTCTTTTAATTTTAAAGAGAATACCCCCTTATCATTTGTCATAGCGAAAGCATCTAGTGCATTTGTGCCGTTATTTATCGCAACCACACTTGCTTTTTCAAGAGGCAATTGAAGCGTATCTAACACTTTGCCTTCAAACTTAATTTGAGCATGTCCTGCAACTACACACAAGCTAAGCAAAAGGAGGGATTTTATTTTCATTTTAAAAATATTTAAGAACTACTAGCGTCTTCTGCGTCCCGAATTATTTCGCATTTCAAGCATCTTCCCTATAATTGTTTTTCTGTAGCCTTCAATGTTTATGGACACTCCCTTTTTTGGCGGACTTATTTTTTGTCTTTCTTTAGGATTTGAAATGATTTCTGAACATAATAAGGTGGTGTTTTCTGCACTAACTTGAAGTATTAAACCAGGTAACCCCCAAAATTCTGCTGGGCCATGTTGGACTGGAATCTGCATGGTGTACCACGCTTCCACTTGGCTTAGCTTAATATCTTTTTCAGAGTCTTCATTTTCTGGATTAGGAAGGTCATTCCAAGAGAAGTTAAACCATTCCAAAGCTTCTTTAGGCACTACTGCTGTGGCCTTAAAGCAAGTGTAGCCACCAATTTCTTTACTTTCAGATTCAAGTTCCCAATCAATGGAGAGAAGTTGATCTTTAACCAAAAAGCGTTTGCCATAAAACTCTTGCTCTTGAACAAGCTGGTTTTCAGAAATGTTTTTATACTGTTTACCTCTCGAAAAATTACTCCCCCAAGAGTCGGTTGCTCCTGAAACGGCATCTACCATCTCTTCCTCAACAAAAAGGGATTCGGAAGCATTAAAACTCAGTATATATGTTTTTTCTAATCTATTTTTTAATCGAGCTTTAATCTGTTTTTTTTGTGCTTCGCTCATTCGTGCGCCCCAACTTCCAAGTTCTAAGGATGATTTTGAAAAATAATACGCTTTACCTTGAAAATTTTGAATTGGAGAAGGCGATGTAAATGCAAGAAACGAGGCAATTGCAACTATTGTGATGCTAAATTTCATCTGAATTTTTTATTAAATATAGTTAAATATTAATATGCCTATTTAAAAATTAAATGAGCCATTGAACATGTCTTCAGAAAAAATATACCAAACGATTGGGTTCAAATGTTTACTGATGGTAATAATAACCTTGCAAAATAAATCGTTAAGAAAACGGGATACTCACAAAGTTTTTAATCATACGGTTTGGCTTGAAGGAAAAGTAGATTTCTAAAATAGCAGATGCCAAATAGTTGCCAAGAATTAGTAACTTTATAGTAAGTTCTTTGCTAAGTAATCTAAAGAAAAAAAAACCTATTATGGTGGGCTTTACGAATGTGTAGTGTAGCGGTTACGCTTGCTCCCCCTGTTTTTCAGAGTTGCAGCACAACTTCCTCCTTTGAAGGACTATTATAGTTGTAAACTAATTGACTGTAAATAAGAGGCTGAGAATGTCAAAAAAGATAATAAGGAGTTCTTTTTGACTGTTAGATACAAATGCGTTCAGTAGGAATGCTTCATATTGATAATTTACCCGTTTATATTATGATCTATACTTGTTCTGCAAGAAACACTATTGCCAATGCATTTAAAAAATTTTCTTTAGCAAGCTCTACTTTAGCAAGTTGATGAAGGTGTGATATTTTATCTTCATCTTTTAGGGTATTTAATGTGTTTCTCATAAAATTTGCATTTTTCAATTGATCCAATTCCTGTTGAGAAGGTATGCGTTCATTTTTTCCGAGCTGACCCAGATCATTTCCTGTAAGTACCGTGCTTTTTTGTGCGCTTTGTGGCAATTGATCTACTCCTATACAATTCTTATTTGCAGGTTTAGGAATTTGAAACAGCACTTCTTTATTAATTTTCGCATACCAACTTTCTCCCATACGAGCAACCCAATCAATTTTTGTGGTATCTAGATTTCCGTGATTATTTAAAAATTTATTCTGGAAATGCATTAATACAACCTCAGCCAAAATTAAATTTCCGGCCCCAGGCCCATCTCCTAAAGGAATAACTTGATTCACCTTGCATTCAAAAGATATAGGGGCCTCTCCAACCCTTGGCGGTAAAATTTTAGTGCTTTTTACTTGTGTCAACCCTGATTTTACAAATTCGTTAATTCCTCTCTCATACGGAGCACTGGATAAAGACATCTGTTCTAACAAAGGGTGGTCTATTATGTTTATCACAACCTCCTTGACCTCCAAAACATTAAGAAGGGTATGTTTTTGGCTGTTATCTTTTCCACTTCGTGCGGGTGAAAAAATTAAAATTGGTGGATTTGAGCTAAAAACATTAAAATAACTAAAAGGGCTTAGGTTCACATTCCCTTTATTATCAATTGTACTTGCAAAACAAATTGGTCTAGGAGCAACAGCCGAAAGTAAATAATTATGAACGCTCATTTGATCAATCTGAGAGGGATCTATGGTGGTGCATGTATTCATATATGGGATTTTATTTTAGTTAAAACTTCTCCAAAGCCAACTCGAATGTGGCCTTTTTCACTAAAAGCCCGCATGGTTACCGTATCGCCATCATGAAGGAATTTACGCTCTGAACCGTCGTGCATTTTAATGGGTTTAGTTCCTGCCCATGACAACTCTAGCATAGAGCCAAACGAGGACGCTTCTGTTCCCGAAATTGTTCCCGATGCTATCATATCACCCACCCTTACATTGCATCCGTTTGTCGTGTGGTGTGCTAGTTGCTGAACCATATTCCAATACATATGTTTAAAGTTTGATCTGCTTACAATCCTTTCGCTTGTGTTCTCAGGGGTAATACCCACTTCTAACTTAATGTCATAATTTTTCATCCCTTCGTACTGTAAATAAGGTAAAACTTCTGGTTCTTGAGTTGGGCCCTTCACTCTAAATGGGTCAAGTGCTTCGAGAGGAACTACCCAAGGGGATATAGAAGAGGCAAAATTCTTTCCTAAAAAAGGGCCTAATGGAACGTATTCCCATTTTTGAATATCACGGGCAGACCAGTCATTAAAAATGACCATCCCAAAGATGTATTCTTCTGCCTCTTCAGTCGAAATCGTCTGGCCTAGCTTGTTTTCTTTACCAATGATATAGGCCATTTCCAATTCAAAATCTAAGCTTTCAGTAGGTTGATAAACTGGTTGAGTAGCCCCAGTTGGTACTACTTGGCCTTTTGGTCGAAAAATTGATTGTCCACTCGGTATAATAGATGATGCTCGACCATGATAGGCAACGGGAATGTGCTTCCAATTGGGTAAAAGCGCATTTTTAGGATCCCGAAACATTTTTCCTACGTTAGTTGCGTGTTCTAAACTTGAGTAGAAATCGGTATAATCTCCCACACGAACTGGAAGGTGCATTTTCGAGTCCGCTTGAGAAACAAATAAGTCCTTGTTATGGTATAAGACACTGTTTTTATCTTTAATCCAACTTTGAATATCTTTTCTTAGTTGTACCGTTTTTTCTTTTCCTAAAGAAATAAAGTCATTCAAAAAAGGCTTCTGAAAAACCGAGCTATCAAAATCAAATTTATGACAGCGACTTAGGGCGGTTAAATCCAAAATATGTGCCCCTACTGCAATACCAACCTTAGGTGCACTGCCTTGGGTTGAAAATATTCCAAAGGGAAGATTATGGATTGAAAAATCAGAGTTTGGTGGGATGTGTATCATGTTTTTTTATTATCGTCTAACCAAGATGTAAAATATTTTCCGTCTTCAATTTCAAGAGCCGCTGCTGTAAGTTGTAGAGGATGAAAGGTATCTATCATAACTGCTAATTCCTCTGTTTTTATTTTTCCAATGCTCTGTTCATAAGTTCCTGGGTGAGGCCCATGTGGTATTCCAGATGGATGTAAAGAAATATGACCTGGTGCTACATCAGTACGGCTCATGAAGTCGCCATCTACATAATAAATCATTTCGTCAGAATCAATATTAGAATGATTATAAGGAGCAGGGATTGCTTTTGGGTGATAGTCATAGAGTCGCGGGCAGAATGAGCAAATGACAAAAGCATTGGTTTCAAATGTTTGATGAACTGGTGGAGGTTGATGAATTCGACCCGTTATGGGTTCAAAATTATGGATCGAAAAACCATAGGGATAATTATATCCATCCCAACCGACTACATCAAAAGGATGAGATGCATAATGAACGGTATTCAACCAACCTCCCTTTTTTATCTTTAAAATAAAGTCTCCTTTTTCATCATGCGTTTCCAACGCTTTAGGGAGAATATAGTCCCGTTCACAAAATGGAGCATTTTCCATCAACTGTCCAAACCAATTTCGATAACGTTTTGGCGTGTATATTGGATGAAAGGACTCCGCAAAAAGAATCCGATTATAGGTTGAATCAAATTCTATCTGATAAATTATGCCGCGAGGAATAATCAGGTAATCTCCCGGTTTAAAGGGAATTTGACCTATAAATGTGCGCAGAACACCGGTTCCGTGATGAATGAAAAGCATTTCATCAGCATCTACATTTTTATAAAAATATTGAGTCAATGAAGTTCTTGGCGAAGCCACACCAATATGGACATCACTATTTACCAAGAGCGGAACCCTCGAATCTAAAAAATCATCTTTAGGTGCAACATCAAAACTGATCAATTTCCGAGATGTGATGTTATTTTGAACCGCAATTTTCGGACGCAAATCTTTAGGGCTTTCAATTTGCTTTATTTGAGTGGGTCTATGATGATGATAGATTAGTGTCGACATTCCGTCAAAACCAATTGTGCCAAACAACTCTTCATGAAAAAGACTACCGTCTTTTTTTCTAAACTGAGTGTGTCGTTTATTTGGGATTTTTCCTAAGTGATGATATATTGGCATAGGCGTTTTTTTTTAAGTTAACATGAAAACAATTGTAATCCATCTTCAATTAAATGCACCAAAGAAGGGTTATTTCTTTTTATTTCTGTAAGTCTTTTTAAGGCTTTTTCTTTCCATACTGTATTATTTTTAGCCACACATAACGTATGAAAATCTAGGGCCAAGAGCCAATCTTCCGAATCGATTGCTTCTATTGTTGGGCCAAGTGCGTCCATTTTTGTTTGAAAATCATGGTTATCCGCCATAATCTCTTGGGTTGAGCGATATAATAGGTCTGTTTTGTCAGCTATTGGAGGCGTTTGAGTTGACAGCATGGAATGTCTTTCAAAAGGAAAGTGCTGGGTATCTGCTGGGCCAGCATAGGCGGACCTAATTGACTTGCCAATGGCCATATCAAATTGCCCCCATTGAGGTTGGAAAAGAATCTGTTCTTGAAAACGAACCATACAATCTACAAAGGAGATCAACATGATTTTTCCAAATAAATTCCTGATACCCGTAACAATTTTTCCTTCAACCATTACTCCACTTTCAAAAGCCAGGACAACGGTATTTCCTTCAACAATGCCAAAAGCTTCCAAGTCACTTGGGGTCATGTCTTCAATGGCAAGATTGCTTCCTTTTAGTTTTCCGATTGGAGAACCAAAACCACTCGCGTGATACAATGAACTATGTCCAACCATTTCTTGGTTTCTGTAGGCCAAAGCACTGGGGCCAACTGTTTGAATATACGCCGCCTGAGCTGTATTTTTGGGGTTAGTAATTAGCGTTGTAAACTTTCCCGAAATTTGAAGCCCTGTACTCAGTTCAATTGTCCCTATTTCATTAGAGAGGATTAGCTTTTCTACTCCTTCTTTTCCTCCTTTTTGAAGCCCCATGGTATTTGCAAATTCCTCTAAAACTTTACTTAAATGAGCAAAGTCAGGCGTGACAAAAAGGTGCGGTTGGGGCTGTGTGATGTCAAATTTTTGATGAATAACATCCAAAGAGAATGGATGCTTTTTAACCTTTTCTGATAAGCACCATTTACTTTCACCGATTGAGGAGAGAAGTCCAGCCCCAAAAAGTTTGAAATCTTTCGGGGTTCCAATTAATCCATATTCGACTGACCACCAATGCATATTTCTTAGGCAGTCCATTTCTGAAAGTTG
>JAURNV010000001.1 GCA_030830005.1 Flavobacteriaceae bacterium
ACAGAAGCACAGTTCGATTTTCTCCGTTTTCATTAGCTGGAGCCAAAGAAACACACATAGGGGTATGTATATTTCCAAGGCTATCTAAAACTTCAAAATCAGTTTCAGATAAACTGGATGCATCTAATGGGAATTTAAAATTAACAGGCATACCATCTAACAGGCCTACTTGTTGATTACACAATAATAGACTTGGTAGTGCATTATCAAGTCCAAAAAAAGCCGACACAAGAGTATCTTGTATTTCTTCTCTAGTATATTCTCCTATACAATCATTTTTAACCTGTTCTTGAGGGGCTTCATTTTTGTTACATGACAACAAGATAATTATGATGGATAACCTTAAAACAGTTTTCATTTTAGTTGTTTAATTTTTTAGACCCTAATTATCAATAAAAGTTTAGATTATAATCATGGAAGCTGCAACTTTGAATAACAGGGGGAGCAAAAAACAGAAAAGCAGCCGCTAGGTTGCTTTTTTGTTTTCTCACCTTTTGGGCGAGAACCTGCCTATCGGACAGGCAGGGTTTGTCCTGAACGAGGAACGAGTTGAAGGGAGCCCAAGAGCCTGCCTGCCGCAGGCAGGGGGGAGCAAGCGTAACCGCTACACTACACATTCGTAAAGCCAACCATAATAGGGGGTTTTTTTCTTTTGATACATGATCAGAGTTGCAAGATTTCTTCAAGGTTTTTGAATTATAGTTTTGAGATATTTGCAACACTTACATTCGCATAATTTTCCCAAATTTGGTTCAACACATTTAAAAAAACCTGAAAATCAGCGTCATCAATATTTCTATAGCCAATAGCTCTTAACTCCTTTATAAAAGGAAGAAGTGTTTCGATCAAACCACGGCCGCGGGGAGTCAACTCAAGCTTGTAGCGTTTTAAGTCTCTTTCAAAAAGTGACTTTGTAATATAGCCCTTCTCAACCAAGTTTGTAATCATTCTGGAAGTTGTGGCTCGTGTTCTAAAATTTAGATTAGTTAATTCCCTCTGCGATGCAGTATCTCCTAATTCATAAATCTGTTGCAAAATAACCCACTGCTCTATCGTCAAATCAATATTCCGGTCTTTAAACGCTTTTTGATAGGCTAATTGAATTCTTTTTACTGTTCGATCAAGGTAATGACCGAATCCTTTTGAGCTATCCATATTTTATTTTTTTGTAAAAATAAGATAAATTGAGTATTTTTGTTTCATATGAAACAAAAAGCTCGAAAAACATTATGTCTTACACACACCAAACTTTACCAAAGATTTTTAAGGAAGCAAAAGACTTTATGCCCCTTTATGGAACCGATTATGTCGAATTCTATGTAAGCAATGCCAAACAGGCAGCATATTTCTATAAAGCGGCATTGGGGTTTCAATCCTATGCTTATGCAGGTCTAGAAACTGGATTAAAAGAGTACGAAAGCTATGTAGTTGCTCAAGGGAAAATCAAACTAATGTTTACCTCACCGCTCAAAAGCAACACCTATGTTGGAAAACATATTGACAAACATGGAGATGGTGTAAAAGTTGTCGCCCTTTGGGTTGACAATGCTATTGATGCGTATCATACGGCAATAGAAAAAGGCGCTCGTTCCTATATGAAACCTATTGTAACTAATGATGATGATGGGACAATTATCAGCTCAGGCATTCACACTTATGGAGAAACGGTTCATGTTTTTATTGAACGAACGAACTACAGCGGTCATTTCATGCCTGGTTTTATTAAATGGCAAACACCAGATTTTAATCCGCCTTCGGTAGGATTGAAATATATTGATCATATGGTTGGAAATGTCGCCCTCGGGGAGATGAATAAGTGGGTTAATTTTTACGAGGAGGTAATGGGATTCACAAACATTTTGACGTTTGATGACAAAGATATTTCTACGGAATATACGGCACTTATGAGCAAGGTTGTTTGTAATGGAAATGGACGAATCAAGTTTCCAATAAACGAACCTGCTAAAGGGATAAAACGTTCTCAAGTTGATGAATACCTTGATTTTTATGAAGGAGAAGGGGTTCAGCACCTGGCGGTAGCAACAGATGATATTGTGATGACCGTCCGCGAAATGCGAAATCGCGGGATAGAATTTCTACCCATCCCCGACAGCTATTATGAAACAGTTTTAGACCGCGTGGGAAAAATTGATGAAGACATCAAGCCCCTAAAAGAGTTAGGCATTTTGATTGATCGAGATGATGAAGGTTATCTATTGCAAATTTTTACCAAACCAATTGAGCCAAGGCCAACATTGTTTTTTGAAATTATTCAACGAAAAGGGGCACAGTCTTTTGGGAAAGGGAATTTTAAAGCTCTTTTTCAAGCAATAGAAAGAGAACAAACTATTCGAGGAACTCTATAATAAACCGATGGTTGAAAATGAAGTTTTAGCGCGATTACCAGAACACTTACGCCAGTATATAAAACCTCAGAATTATAAAAATTATTCGGCAAAGGATCAGTCTGTGTGGCGTTATGTGATGCATAAAAACACAGATTTCTTATCTCAATATGCACACAAGAGCTACCTCAATGGATTAAAGATTACGGGAATTACCAAAAATCGCATTCCAAACTTATATGGAATGAATCGCATTCTAAAAGAAATAGGATGGGCAGCAGTAGCAGTTGATGGATTTATCCCTCCACGATCGTTTATGGAATTTCAAGCATATAATGTATTGGTTATTGCTAGTGAAATTCGACAACTCAACCATATCGAGTATACGCCTGCACCAGACATTATCCATGAATCTGCTGGACATGCCCCTATGCTTGTTAACCCTGAATACGCAGCGTTTTTAAAACGTTTTGGCGAAATTGGTTCGAAAGCAATAAGTCTGCCTTCCAATATGAAAATGTTTAATGCCATAAGAAAGTTGTCTATTCTTAAGGAAAGTAAGGAACCCAAAGAAGCAAGTATTTTAGAAGCACAACAGGAAATTATTGCGCTACAAAACCAAACAGAGCAACTTTCAGAAATGGACTGCCTAAGAAATATGCATTGGTGGTCAGTCGAATATGGATTAATTGGAACCCCGAAAGATTTCAAACTTTTTGGGGCTGGACTTCTCTCCTCAATCGGTGAAAGT
>JAURNV010000012.1 GCA_030830005.1 Flavobacteriaceae bacterium
AGGATATTATCGGTATGCAGTTGGTAACCCCTCAGACCTCTGCAGAGGGAAAAAAAGTACATCAAGTATTGGTTGCTGAAGACGTATATTATCCTGGCGATTCAGCGCCTAAAGAATTTTATATTTCGGTATTACTCAACCGTGCCTCGGGGCGTAATATGATTATGTATTCTACCGAAGGAGGTATGGATATCGAAACGGTTGCCGAGCAAACCCCGGAACTTATTTTTACAGAGGAAGTTGACCCCACAGTAGGGTTATTGCCTTTTCAAGCGCGTAAGGTTGCCTTTAATCTTGGGCTTTCGGGAGTTGCCTTTAAGGGCATGGTTAAGTTTGTTTCTGCCCTATATGAAGCCTATGTGGGCGCCGATGCGGCCTTGTTTGAAATAAACCCCGTACTTAAAACCTCTGATGATAAAATTATTGCCGTAGATGCTAAAGTAAATCTTGACGATAACGCTTTGTTCCGTCATCCTGACTTTGCTGCTATGCGTGATGTTCGCGAAGAAAACCCCACCGACGTAGCTGCTCGCGAAGTAGGACTGAACTACGTTGCTTTAGATGGTAATGTGGGTTGTATGGTGAACGGAGCGGGGCTAGCAATGGCTACTATGGATTTAATCAAACAAGCGGGAGGCGACCCTGCTAACTTCTTAGACGTTGGAGGGACAGCGGATGCAGCTCGAGTAGAAGCGGCATTCCGGATTATTTTACAAGACCCAAAAGTCAAGGCAATTTTGATAAATATATTTGGTGGTATTGTGCGTTGCGACCGTGTTGCACAAGGGATTGTAGACGCTTACAAAAATATGGGCGATGCGATAAAAGTGCCGATTATTGTACGATTGCAAGGCACCAATGCAGACATTGCAAAAGAACTTATAGACGCTTCGGGATTAGAAGTAGAAAGTGCTATTTTGTTCCAAGAAGCTGCAGATAAAGTACAGGCGGTACTTCAGTAATTGACATAATGTCAGTAAAAATGACTACGTAAATGACATAATGTCATCTTATTTTAAGCGGCATACAAATTGCCATGGGTTAGGTGTATAATAATTAAAAACTTAACATCATGAATTTAGTACGTAGAAATACAAACCCTTGGTTTCCATCTTTATTGGATGAATTTTTTGGAACTTCATTTCCATTAGCGACCAATACTCAGCGCTCACATGTTCCTTCTGTTAATATTTCAGAAACGGATACTGCTTTTGAACTTGCCTTGGCCGCACCTGGAAAAACACGCAAAGACTTTAACGTAGCGTTAGACGATCACGTCTTGACCATTTCGAGCGAGTCCAAGCATGAGGATACGGCAAACACAGCGCAATACACAAGACGTGAGTTCACATTTGATAGTTTTCAGCGCAGTTTTAGATTGCCTGAAACTGTTGATACCTCAGGTATTAAGGCGAAGTACGACAACGGTATTCTAAATATTTCGTTGCCTAAGCTTCAAGAAGCCATTCCTGAACCTAAAAAACAGATTGAAATTAAGTAAGGTTCTTGAGGCCTCGATATTAAATTCTTTAAGAATTTCCCTTGACCTGGCATAATTAGTCATGTGTGCTACGCCAATGTTTTAACTTGGTTTTGCATTCGCTCAATTTCATCTCTAAAATGAGCCGCCCGGATAAAATCCATATCCTTGGCGGCTTTTTCCATTTCTTTTCGTGCCTCGCGTATCTTGGCTTGCAGTGCCTCTTTTGACAAATAAGCGATATCCTCTTTTTTTATAATTGACAATGAGGACGATGGATTGCTACGTTCAAATGTGTTGTCTAAAGCTTTGTTTAGCGCCTGTGGGGTAATATTGTTTCTTTCGTTATATGCCATTTGTTTTGCTCGACGATACTGTGTTTCATCAATTGTTTTTTGCATACTTTTAGTAACGGTGTCTGCGTACATTATTGCCATACCGTTAAGGTTTCGAGCAGCGCGACCTACCGTTTGAGTCAGTGAACGTGCAGAACGCAAAAACCCTTCTTTATCGGCATCTAAAATAGCTACTAGCGATACTTCAGGTAAGTCTAATCCCTCACGCAACAGATTTACACCAATCAACACGTCAAACAATCCTTTGCGTAAATCATGCATGATTTCAACCCGTTCTAGTGTGTCAATATCACTGTGAATATACCTACACCTAATCGATATTCGCGATAGGTATTTGGTTAATTCTTCCGCCATGCGTTTTGTAAGTGTGGTAACCAAAACACGCTCGTCTTTTTCCGAACGAACCTGAATTTCCTCTACCAAATCATCGATTTGATTTAAACTTGGTCGTACTTCAATAAGCGGATCAAGTAATCCCGTTGGACGAATTAGCTGTTCTACATAAACTCCCTCGGTTTGACCTAATTCATAGTCAGAAGGCGTGGCACTTACATAGATGACTTGTTGTTGAAGCTGTTCAAATTCCTCATATTTCAACGGACGGTTGTCCATGGCAGCAGGCAATCGAAAGCCGTATTCTACCAAATTTTCTTTTCGGCTTCGGTCACCGCCATACATGGCATGCACTTGCGATAATGTCACATGACTTTCATCCACTACCATCAAATAATCTTCGGGGAAGTAATCTAATAAGCAAAAGGGACGTGTGCCTGGGGCACGACCGTCTATATAGCGGGAATAGTTTTCTATACCTGAGCAGTAGCCCAACTCCCGAATCATTTCCATATCAAAATTGGTGCGTTCTTCCAGCCGTTTTGCTTCCAAGTGTTTGCCAATTTCTTTAAAATAGGATACTTGTGCTGTGAGATCGTCTTGTATTTGATGAATGGCATTTTGCAGAACTTCAGGGGAAGTAGCAAACATATTGGCAGGATAAATAGTGAGTTTTTCAAATGTTTCCTTTATCGTTCCATTTACAGGATCAAAAACCTCAATCGCTTCAATTTCATCACCAAAAAAATGAATTTTAAAAGCGTGATCAGCATAACTAGGAAAAACATCAATCACATCACCATTTACACGGAAATTGCCATGTAAAAAATCTCCCGTAGTACGTGCATACAGGCTTTGTACCAATTGGTGTAAAAGTTTCGTTCTAGGTATAATTTGTTCAACGTGAATGGAAATTACATTTTTCTTAAACTCTACAGGGTTTCCAATGCCGTACAAACAGGAGACGGATGCTACCACGATGACATCCCTGCGTCCTGAAAGCAACGATGAGGTAGTACTTAAACGCAGCTTTTCAATTTCATCATTTATAGATAAATCTTTCTCGATATAAGTGCCCGTAGTGGGAATATATGCTTCAGGTTGGTAGTAATCGTAGTACGACACAAAATACTCCACCGCATTGTTGGGAAAAAATTGTTTGAATTCAGCATATAGTTGCGCTGCAAGTGTTTTGTTGTGCGCAAGTACGAGTGTGGGACGTCTGGTTTCAGCAATGACGTTGGCAACGGTAAAGGTTTTACCAGACCCAGTAACTCCTAAAAGCGTTTGAAACTTATCTTTTTCAGCAAGCCCCATGGCAAGTTGACGAATAGCCTCTGGCTGATCGCCGGTGGGTTTAAAATCAGAAACAAGTTCGAACTCCATAGCATGCCAAAAATAGCAAAAACTTAGAGGTCACGGCGTTTTAAGAGTCTGTATGTAAGAGAATAAAATATAAACGACCAAACAAGGACAATAATGATATCCCAAAATTGGACGCTGGTATTTTTAAGGAGGTCTATTTCTACTTGATTTGCAAGATTACGCACAGCGGAAAGACGCGAAAAGGGTTCGTGAATAAGGTTGCCCATGGCATTTAGTGGAAAAAGCCTGAATACTTGTTCTGGATCGAGCCATTCGGGGGATTTCCACTTTAATAATCCATAACATATTCCTTCAAACATTTGCCATACGCCCAAAAAACCTAAAGCAAAAGCGGAGCGTTTTATGGCAGTACCCAAAAACAGACAAAACCCAAAAAAAGCTATGTGTTTAATGAAATACGCCAACAGGTATTCAAAATCTTTAAGAATGATAGACACTTCGGTATAGTTGGAATATATCAACCCTAAAATGAGCGATACTACAAAAATAAACAGCGTAGAAATTGCAGCAAGAGCGAAAATCATAAGCCACTTAGAATGCAGAAATTCCCGTTTACTAAGACCATCAATAAGATTTTGTTTTAGTGTTTTATTGCTATATTCATTGGCAGTCATGGAAACAATAACCACCGCCAAAAAGATTTTAAACCACGCCCCGATAAACGCGTTAAAATGCCAGATATAAGGGAAATTAAAAATTCCTTGCTCGGCAAGGTGAAACTTAATAGGACCGATATCAAATTTTATCGCGGCAATAAGTGCAATGGAGGTTAGTAAAATAAAATAAGCCCCAATCAGAATTCGACTAGAACGATTAGCACGTAGTTTATCAAACTCTATCAAAAACAATCGCTTCATGCTTGTTGGTTTTGGGTTAGGGTTAAAAATTGATCCTCTAAACTCTTGTATTTTTGTGCTAAGTGAGTGAGTACAATTCCATTATCTGCCAGGGATTTACTAAGCTCTGCAATATCTAACGGAGTGTTTGGATAGGCGAGGATGTAATCGCCATCAACTTCAATGTGTTCAATAGCTGTTATTGAGGAAAGTGCCTTTTGCAAAGCATCAACATTCGTGGCATTAAGTTCAAAATAACCATGGTCTGTGGTAAGCGCGGTTACTTTTCCAAAATAAATCTGTTTGCCTTTTTGTAACACCAACACGTGGGAGCAAACCTTTTCCACTTCGTCTAATAGGTGAGACGCTAATAAAATAGTTGTTCCTTGAGCGGCAATTTTTTTTATAATATTTCGCACTTTTGCAATTCCCTGCGGGTCTAAACCATTTGTAGGCTCATCTAGAATTAGGATTTCAGGATCATTGAGTAGGGCAGAGGCAATGGCTAGGCGTTGCTTCATGCCTAGTGAAAAGGTTTTAAACTTGTCGTTTTTACGTGCTAATAGATCGACCAAGGCAAGTTTTTCATCAATTTTAGATTTTGGCACTTCTTTTATTCTAGAAACCAAGCGCAGGTTTTGAGCTGCAGTCATGTATGGATAAAAGTTTGGACGTTCAATGATAGCTCCTACGCGCTTAAGTGCTTGATGTGTGTTATGGGTTCCATCAAACCAAGAAAATCCTCCAGATGTTGGGTTTACTACATTTAGAATCATCCCTAAGGTAGTAGATTTTCCACTTCCGTTAGGACCTAAAATACCATATACGTTTCCTTTTTTGATGCTAAATGACAAGGTGTCAACTGCAGTAATATGACCAAATTTTTTGGTAAGTTGGGTTACGGTTAAGATGTTATTCATTATTGTATTAACGCCCATTGGTATTTTTTGTTACACAAAGTCATAACTTTGAGGCATGGGCGATACGCTAATTTCGAAAAAAAAACCAACCTATCCCATTATTCCTTTTCTAAAGGATTATTTGGAGATGTATTCACGTTCACTCAAAATGCCCATATTTTATGACGATTTACTTCGTTTTTCAGGCTCTGTTGCGGTAATGAATAAACACGACCAAGATAGTTTGTGGGTACGGGTATTTTACTCGGATAGTGATCGTAAAGAAATTGACGAACAACTAAAACAAGTTTATGCGTTATTGCATTCTGACGGAAGTTCGATGACCATTCCTTACCTCAATGTAGACTGTATTGACTATTGCACTTTTGGAAATTCAAAACCTTTTCGGATAAAGATTCGTAATACCTTGAATGATAACTTTATTTATTTCTATATCAAGAAAGCGGATGCATCTCGAATTTATGGTTTAGAGTTAGAGCATATGTTATCGCCTCATAATCTTAATTTTTTGGCGCATAAGAGCACGCTTATTGAAGAGCATATTGCTGGGATTCCTGGCGACGAATTTATTAGGGATTTCTTGCCTAAATGTACCATTGCAGAGCGCAGTCAAATAGCTAAATCCTTTGTAAAGTTTAACGAGCGATGTATGATTAGATTACTTGGCGATATGCGCGCATACAATTATGTAATTATACCTATCCATGATTTTGATAAAGTAATTTATAAAATTCGCGCCATTGACTTTGACCAACAGTGTTATGAGGGGCGCTTAAAAGTGTATCGACCACAATTTTTCAAAGAAAATTTACCTATGGTAAATTTGGTTAAAGAGCATTTGACGAAAACTTCTGTTGATCAATATAAAATTGAAGAACGCGCCACTATTGCCCGACGTATTTTGGGCAATGAAACACGGCTTACTCATTTATTAAAATGTATGCTGAATGACCATATTTCTAGTCCCGAAAAAATTAATCAATTAAGAAATGAAGTATATGAGCTTACTAAGCAGGCGTCATTTAAAAAAAGTAAATCTATGGGTGAGGTGCTTCGATCAGCCTTTCATTTTGTAAAGCGGAACTATAAAAATCACGAAATGCTTCGTGTGAATCACTAATACCAATCATCAGGATCTTCATATTGATCGTCTTGACCGTTTTCGTCAAAGTCACTTTCTTCCCAAGAATCTTCTTTCTCAGTAGCAAATGTTTTTTCTGGAGCTTCTTCAGGAACTTCACCATGAGAAAAAATAAGCATTGGATAGGTGTTTCCCGACTTTGGCTCGTCAGTTTCTATCAATTCAACAAAAAAGGTCCACAAGTTTAAAAAATCATAGATGTATAGCATTTTAGAAATGTGCGGAAACAATGCGTTTAGGGGTGTATCGCTCATGCGGCGTGTGTCTTCTTCTCCCAAATCAAATAATGAAATAGAATCGCCTTGTTGCCATTCGTCATCACTCTCATAAAATACAGCCATTTCAGCGCCGCCAAAGCCAAAAGCTTGAGTAATACTATTGTGAAAATCTTCAAAAGTGGCGTCTTCGTGTAAAGCTATATCTCGAAAAACATCCTCTTTGGTGTCTAGAATAATTCTAAAGTGATAAATCATAACGGTGTAAATTGATACGTAAAATCCAATACAATTGAATGCCAAATAAAAGCGTTGCAAGCAGTAAATGTAAGGGCTGAGAGGCAACAGGAAAGTCATAGTAATACATGGCTATTCCAAGAAGCACTTCGCCGCCAATAACGGCTAAAATTCGTTGGATAAAAATCCGTTCTATTTGGTCTTTAATAACCCGCAAAAACAACCATGCGTTAATTGCAATAACCAACACCGATAGGCTTCGGTGGACATAGAAACTTAGCTGCGGTTTCGCCAACCAAAACTGAGGTAAGTCATACCCCCAACGGTCAATTTGTACATCCACAAACTGCCGAACTTGTATTCCTAAAATAACTTGAACCATCGTAAGTGCAAAAGTTATATAAAGTAAAATTCTAACTTTTGTTGATGGCAATTTGCTTAATCCGAATGGTTTAGATGCTACACGAACCACTAAAACAAATCCTAAAAGCAGTAATGCCATCAGCATATGGAGTGATATTTTTAAGGGCAATAAGTTAGAATCTACAACTGTTTTCCCTAGCCATGCCTGAAATAAAATTCCTAAAAGCGACAGCAAAGAAAAAATAAAGATGATGGGTTTTTTGCGCAGCCATTTTATGCTAAACCCAAACAAAACAAGAATGGCTAACCCCGATAATGCACCCAATAATCGATTTATAAACTCAATCCAGGTATGCGTAGCGTTAAAATGGGCATAGTCGTGTTTGGTATAAGGCTCCCAAAAGGTAGCATTAAAGTTTTCAGTGGAGGTAAACGTTTTGGACGCAACCAATAATTGGTCATTTTCAATAATGACATTCCCCTTACGAAATTTAGTTTGTGGCTTCCATGCCAATTGTTCCGCTTGCGTGGGTGGAATGTAGTAACCAAAACACTTTGGCCAATCGGGACAACCCATACCGCTCCCCGTCATACGTACAGTTGCGCCTGCTGCAATAACCAGGTATATTAAAATCAGTGAAATACGGGTCCAGCGTTGTAGGTTTTTATACATATTAAGCGGGAGTTAGTCCCATAGATTTTGCTTTGTTCAACATAAACGCATGAGCAGCATCGTATTCGTTAGGAATTTCGCCCTCCAAAATAGCCTCTTTAATGGCTTCTTTTATTTCGCCTACTTGCCTGCATGGTTTTAATGCAAAAATACGCATGATTTCTTCACCTGAAACAGGGGGTTGAAAGTTTCGAATGTGGTCCCGTGTTTCAACTTCTTCAATCTTTTGTTTAACGAGTTCAAAATTTTTGTGATAGCGGGAAAAACGTTTCGGGTTTTTGGTAGTAATGTCTGCTTTACAGAGTAATAATAAATCATCGAGTAACTCTCCTGCATCAAAAACAAGACGGCGTACCGCAGCATCTGTAACATTATCTTGAGCAATTACAATTGGTCTTGAACTCATATATACCAACTTTTGCACATACTTCATTTTCTCATTGAGTGGCATGTGTAATCGTTTAAAAAGTTTATACACCATTTTTGCTCCAACAAACTCATGTGCATGGAAAGTCCAACCTATTTTTTTGTCAAATTTTTTGGTTGGTGCTTTTCCAATGTCATGTAGCAAGGCTGCCCAGCGGAGCCAAAGATTTTCGGAATAAGAGCAAATGTTATCAACTACCTCCAGGGTGTGATAAAAATTGTCTTTATGCCGCTGTCCTTCCACTTCCTCAATCCCTTTAAGGGCAATGAGCTCTGGCAATATATGAGGTAGCAGTCCCGCTTTTTCAAGTAATAAAAAACCGGTTGATGGTTTTGAGCAGGATAGGATTTTGTGCAATTCTTCTACAATGCGCTCCATTGATAAAATACCAATACGAGAGTTGTTTTTAGCAATCGATTGGAATGAATTGTTCTCTATGGTAAAGCCCAGTTGAGTAGCAAATCGTATGGCACGTAACATACGCAAAGGATCGTCGGAATAGGTGATATCGGGGTCTAAGGGAGTTCGAATAACCCCATCGTTTAAATCTTGAATTCCATTAAATGGATCTAGTAGGAATCCAAATTTTTCGGAATTTAAAGAAAGTGCTAAAGCGTTGATGGTAAAATCTCGACGATTTTGATCGTCTTCAAGTGAACCGTTTTCTACCACTGGATTTCGGCTGTCTTTTGAATAACTTTCCTTTCGAGCTCCAACAAATTCAAGTTGGTTTTCCTTCCATTTTATCATGGCAGTTCCATAGGTTTTAAAAACTTGAATTTGATTTTTACCTGGGAGTAATTCAGCTACTTTTTGGGCTAAAGCAATTCCGCTCCCCACAGTAACAATGTCAATATCATGACCAAGAGGACGCCCCAAAAAAATATCACGCACGAAACCACCGATGACATAAGCGTCTACGCCCAATTCATCTGCAGCCTTTTGAACATAAGAAAACACGGGCATTTGAAGTGTCTCCTCGATACGTTTTTGAGTGGTATTCATCGCAATTGCTTCACAGTTCCATCGGGCAAGAGTTGTAAAACCCTAGAAGGGACACTGGATATTTTGTCTTTCTCCAAAGGTACTATTTCATCTACTTGCGCCAAAATTTGTGAATCGATTTCACTGAATGACGACGGAATGGGCTTACTGCTTAGGTTAGCCGATGTACTGACGATAGGTTTTCCAAAGGCCCGAATTAAATCTAAAGCAAAGCACGGTTTTGGAATTCTTAAAGCAAGACTTCCGTTTTGGCTGATAACTCCCCTAGCAAGCCCTTTCCCTTTTGGATAAACTAGGGTAGTGGGCTGATTGCCTTCTAATAATTCTGCTATGTTTTCGGGAAGGTTTTCGACGTATTTGGATAACATTTCTACAGAGTCAACGAGGGCAATAAGAGGTTTGTCTAGAGGTCTGTTTTTGAGTTTAAAAAGATTGTCTACGGCTTTTTGATTGGTCGCATCACAACCCAACCCCCAAATGGTATCGGCAGGGTAGAGGAGTGATTTTCCAGAGTGTAGCAATTTTGAATATTTTTTGATTTCAGTCATCATTTTTTAAGTTCCGCTGCAATTTTAGCTTTAAGCCAAGTTTCTCTAGTCCTTAATTTGCAGATTATCAAACCTATTTTTCCGTCCAAAATACCCCCTCTAAAAATATAGGAGTTAAGGAATTTAAAAGCAGGTTTTATACACAAATCAAATGAAGTAATACGTTTGTTTTTTTGTGTAAATTCTTGCGCGGCGTAGTGGGCATAACGCTCAATTTTTTGGATGTATCTCTCAAGATTTGTTGTGGTATGATGTATGATTTTGCTTTTTAATGTACCAAAGGGTGAAGAGGCTTGAATTTCTTCGTGGACCATTTTGTCCTGATACCTGTGCGAATTTCGATGAAAAAACCGCACTACACGATCATTTTGCCATCCGCAAAACCGCACTTTTTTTCCTAGAAAATAGTTTTTTCTGTGAATCCAATATGCAGTGAATTTAGGTCTTGTTTTTAAAATAGTTCTTACCTCCTCTTCCAAGCCCGAATCGGCAATTTCATCTGCATCTAAAAGAACAATCCACGGGTGTGTAGCTTGTGGAATTGCCCAGTTTTTTTGGTCTGCGGCATAGTTGTACTTATGTTGTAAAACTTTGGCACCCAAGCTTTCACATATTGAAACCGTGTTATCTGTACTAAACGAATCAATGACTAAAATTTCATCAGCCCAAGAAACCGATGCAATGCATTTTTCTATGTTTTTTTCTTCGTTATAGGTAGTGATTAATGCTGAAATTTTAGGGGTGTCAGGTTTGGAAATATAGTGTGCTAACTTTTTGTGAATGTGTTGCTTGTCGAACGTTGTTAAAATATGTTTTTGTGCGGCAGATCCCATTTTAGTAATGAGTTCTCTATTGCTGTCAATGTGTAGTATAGCATCACAAAAGGCATTTAAATCGTGTTCCGGCGTTAGCATACCTGTCTTGTTGTAAACAATTACTTCTGGGTTGGAACTGATATTAAATGCAATGGTGAGCTTTTGGCTAAGTCCTGCTTCGGCAATTACGTAGCCGAACCCTTCCCAAAGAGAGGGAAGCAAAAACACATCGCCGCTCATGTATAGGTCTTTTGGGTTTTTCACAAAGCCTACCAAGGATACAAAGGATTCCATTTCTAACGCATCGATTTTGGCTTTGATAGATTTTTCAAGCCTACCACTTCCACCAATAATCAAATGAAAATCTACCTTTTGTTTTTTAAGTTTGTGTGCAACATCAATCAAAAAAAGTTGATTTTTTTGCTCTTCTAATCTCCCTAAATTTGTTAGAATCAGTTCGTTGCCTTTTCGGGTATAATAGGGTTGATGCGCTTTATCAATAAAACCATTTCCATCAATTCCATTGGGAATTACAGTGATGTAATCCTCAGGAAACAAATTAGGATTGTTTTCTAAAATACAGTGTTGTGTTGCTTTTGAGTTGGCAAGTATTTCATCGATAATTTGGCTAAAAAGCAATCTGTTTAATGCACTATTCTTTACAGGAATAGCACTTCCACGTCTATAAATAATACGTTCTACGCCAGCCCATTTTCCAGCAAATCCTCCAGTTTTTACATCTTGTGACAGATTAAGAATCAAAGTGCCCACGCCATGACGGTGCAGCAATTTTTTAACGCGGTATAAGGCTAACGGATTTAGAAAAGTCGTATTACGATTTTTAATGGTCTCAAAAGGAATGTTGCTTTCAGCTGCTTTCTTAGAAAGTACACTAGTGTTGTGGCAAAAAATGACCACCTTATGCCCATTCTCGTGAAGATGCTTTGCCATTTCAAAATGCCATTTTTCACCTCCGCCCCATGGAATTGCCGTGTTGAAAAAACAGATAGTATTAGGCATGCGCAATAGATTTATACAGTGCATTCCATTGAGCAGCTAGCACCTTATCGTTAAATTTTCGCACGTATTCTTTTCCTTTCATAATCCGTTTGTTTCGCTCACTGGATGTCTCAGAAAAAAGGATTTGAACAGCATCCTGAATGGATTTTTCTTCTGAGGGGTCAATGTAAACGCTACTTGGTCCCCCAGCTTCTGAAAAGCAGCCGCCTTTTGTGGTAATCACGGGTACACCGCTGTAAAGGGCTTCAATAATTGGGATACCAAACCCCTCAAAAAAGGAAGGATAACAAAATACCGTGGCACATTGGTAGACGCCTGCCAATTCTTCAATACTGATATTTTCAATAAAAACGACACGATCTTGCATCTTGTTTTCCTTTACAAACGTTTTTAGTTTTTCACCATGGCTTTTTACTTTCCCTACAAACACCATATGCTGTGTTGCGTCATTTAATGCTTTAGCAATGGATAACGCATTTTTGCGTTCTTCTAGTGTGCCCACAAAAAGCACAAATTTTTTGGGCAATTGATATTTCTTTCGAATGTCATCTTTGTTATCTTCCGATAAAACAGTCTTAAAAACAGGATGACATCCTTGGTAAATAACTTCAATTTTTGATTCATCGATCCCCGTAAATTGAATCAAATCCGCTTTGGTTTGCTCACTGATGGCAACCACTTGTGTGGCGGTGCGTACGGCGTGATTCACTTTGCGTTTGTGGATAAACACATCAATAGGATTGTACAATTTGGGATAGCGGTAAAAAATCAAATCGTGAACGGTAACCACCGATGGGATTTTTAATCCTTTGGGCAGTTCACCACTAAGCCCGTGAAATAAATCAACGCTGTCTTTTATGAGATGTCTATTAACTGGACCTTGTCGCCAGAGTGCGTGGAAGCTTCGCCAAATGCCTTTGGGTTGCTTTTCAAAAGTATTTGCCAAAGGCTTCCAACGATTGAGTGTACCCTTTTTTGGGTTATATAGGAAATATTCGTTTTTGGAAAATGAGGTTGCTAGAATACGAACCAAATTGCGGCTATAGTTGCCTAAGCCACTTGCATTATGAAAAAGGCGCTTTGCATCGTATCCTATTCGCATAGGGCAAAATTACTCTATTTTCGAGGAATAAAAGGTAAAAATGCTACCTTTGGACTAATGAAAATGAGCGGTTTCACTTTTATGCGTAATACATCCAAATTGTATTACCCCATACTAGAATCCATACAATCTGCACTTCCCATAGTTGATGAGTTTATAATTGTCCTTGGAAAAGGGGACAATGATGACAATACCGAAGAAAAAATCGCATCTTTAAAGTCAGATAAAATTAAAATCATTCACACCGAATGGGATTTAGAAACTTTTACGCATGGCACTGAATACGCTCATCAAACCGACATTGCGAAGTCGCATTGTTCGGGGGATTGGTTGCTTTATATTCAAGGCGATGAACTTATTCACGAAGAAGATTACGATGAAATCACCACTAAGTGTAAGCACTATCTAAACACCACCGCTGTTGATGGTTTTCTGTTCAATTATTATCATTTTTATGGCGATTACAACCACTATTTTCGAGACCATTGCTGGTATCCCTACGAAATACGAATTGTGCGCAACGACCCGGAAATTCATTCCTTTGCCGATGCACAATCTTTTAGACGTATTCCTGAATTTGATGGTGTTAGTTACAGAAAAAAGCAGGGTACGTCAAAGCTTAATGTAGTAAAGCTAAAGGCAAATATGTATCATTACGGCTGGGTGCGTCCGCCAAAGCTTATGCGTCAAAAACGGATGTATTTTGCAAGAGCTTACAGAGGAGATGCTGCTACAAAAACGGAATATGAAAAATATGCCGATGGCTATGACTACGGGCGTTTGGATTACTGCTTTAAATTCAAGGGAACTCATCCAAAAGTCATACATGACAAAATAAAAACCCTTGACTGGAAAGATATGTTACGCTTTTCTGGTCCCAATGTTATTGGTAGACCAGAAGCAAAACACGAAAAACGTAAATATCGAATCATCAATTGGATTGAACGTTTTTTTTTTGGTGGCAAAGTCTTAGGTTCAAAAAATTACAATATCATAAAATAGTATTTCATAGTGATTCAAACTTATGTCATTCACGTTGCTTCAGAAATTCAGCGCAGAAAATCAATTGAAAAAGAACTTGATGGTAAGGGATTTGAAGTCTCATTTATCCTTGATGGTGATATAAGTACGCTGAATGCATCAAGATTAAATACTTTTTTTTCAGGCAAAATGAAGTCTGCAAAAGCTACAACTTCTTGTGCTTTTAAACACATCTTAGCTTATCAAGATATCCTTAAAAATAAATATCCATTTGCCCTTATTTTAGAAGATGATATTCGATTTTACGATAACATACATTTATTGCACAGTATTTTGGATGAAATTAAAGATCGAGATTTACATGATTTTATTGTTTCCTTAGAAGATTCACGTCTAAAATATATTCCTAGGAGCAAGCGCCAAAAAGGAAGACTATTATACGTTGAAAATAGTGGAAGAATGACAGGTGCTTATTTGATTGATTTTGCTGGGGCTAAAAGGATTTTGGATTATACAAAAACAAAAAAAATGAGAGCTCCAATTGACTGGTTCCACAACGAATGTATAGCAGAAAAAGTGATAAGTATGTTTTGGGCACAGCCTCCAATAGCTGTTCAAGGTTCTTTGGAGGGATCAGTTAAAAGCTTGATAGGAAAAGTTAGGTTTGGGGGACTGAAAGTTTTAGTATTTCGTATACAAAGGCTTTACAAAAGGATTGTTTATTCATTTAGATAATCTAGTTTTTTAATCCCTTCTTTGCATACAAACTGTTTTGATTCTACACGTTCCTGCATTAACTTTTGATTGATGCGTGTTCCCTCTTGGTTATATGTTCTTTTATGATGTAGGTGATATACAATAGCCTTATTTTTCATGGAATATTTTTGAAGTCCAATTTCCTTTAGTCTCCATTCTACATCATCATCTTCACCAACGGTAGCATGCACATAAACTTCGTCAAAACCGTTGATATGAAGTAAAAACTCCTTTTTTATGCCCCAATTACAACCTTTTAATCCCCGCTCTTTAAAATTAAGTGTAAAAAAAGGACTGTAAATTCCTTCTTTTATTGCTTTTGCTCCTCCTAAAAATAAAGCCAAAAGTGATAGCCCGTTGAATTGTTTTTTCTCTCTTAGCTGTGCTGTTAATTTTTCAGATAGCATAACACGTCGACCATAGCAAATCTTATTGCTTTTTTGCACTTTCTGATATGCCTTAACAAAATGCTTGTGCGGAATACAATCGCCGTCAATGAATACCAAAAAACTGCCCTTTGCAGCTTGGATAGAGGTGTTCAGAATTCTGTTTTTTCGAAAGCCTTTGTCATCTTGGGTAGTGTGTTGTAAGGAAAACGGGTAGTGTTGAGCAGCCAAAAAGTCCTTGGTTTTAGCATCTTCACCATCTTCAGAAACAATTACCTCAAAACCATTAGCACTTTGTTTTGTAAGTGCATCCAGGATTAGTGCAAGATTTGCAACATTGTTATAATGTGAAATGATAACACTAATCATGTGATTTACACTGCAACGTTATGCTCCCTGAGGGCATCGTTAAGAGAAGTCTTCTTGTTGGTGCTATCTTTGCGTTTACCAATAATAAGGGCACAAGGCACTTGATAATCTCCAGCTGGAAACGTTTTTGTGTAGCTTCCTGGAATAACCACCGAACGCGCTGGAACGCAACCTTTTATTTCGATAGGTGTATCGCCAGTTACGTCAATAATTTTAGTTGATGCCGTGAGGACAACATTTGCACCCAAAACCGCTTCTTCTTCTACGCGAACCCCTTCCACAACAATACATCGTGAGCCAATAAAGGCATTGTCCTCGATGATTACAGGAGCGGCTTGTAAAGGCTCTAACACTCCACCAATACCTACGCCACCACTAAGGTGTACGTTTTTGCCGATTTGCGCACAACTACCCACAGTTGCCCAAGTGTCAACCATAGTGCCCTCGTCTACATAAGCACCAATGTTTACATAAGATGGCATCAAAATGGTGCCAGCAGAAATGTAAGCACCTTTTCGTGCTACTGCGTGAGGAACCACGCGAATCCCTTTTTCTTTATACCCTGTTTTAAGCGGAATTTTATCGTGAAACTCTAAGGGGCCAACCTCAAGGGTTTCCATTTTTTGAATAGGAAAATAGAGTACCACAGCCTTTTTCACCCACTCATTTACTTCCCAACCGTTGGCGGTAGGTGTGGCTACCCTTAGTGTCCCTTGATCCAGTTGGTCAATAATAGAACGAATAGCATGTTGTGTGGATTCTTCTTGCAATAGCTCTCGGTTGTCCCAAGCAGCTTCGATAATTTCTCTACTCATTTTAAAATTTTTTCAAAGATACAGTCTTAAGGGCAAACCGTAGATGGAATACCAAAAATTCATTAACTACCTTTGCATCATGGCGCGAATTATGGCAATTGATTATGGAGCAAAGCGGTGTGGGGTTGCCGTTACAGATCCTTTGCAGACCTGTGCTTTCGGCTTAGACACGGTAGCAACTGACATGCTTTTATCTTATATGAAAAGTTATTTTGAGCAAGAGGAGGTTTCTCATCTTGTGGCAGGCGAACCCAAACAACGAGATAATTCTCCTTCATCAATTGAGCGTCAAATTCAAGTATTTTTAACTAAAGTAAAACAAGAGTTTCCTTGGCTTAAAGTTGTTCGACAGGATGAACGCTACACTTCAAAAATTGCACAGCAATCACTCATTGAGGGTGGCGCTCCAAAAAAAGTACGAAAAAATAAAGCGGTGCTTGACAAATTGAGTGCAACACTTATATTGCAAGGGTATTTAGACAAACATCAACGCATATGATTCTTCCAATTGTTGCTTATGGCGATCCTGTTCTCAAAAAGAAAGCAGTGCCAATTGATAGAAAACACCCAAATTTGAAGCAATTCATCAATAGTATGTGGGATACCATGTACGCAGCTAACGGCGTAGGATTGGCTGCACCACAAATAGGAGAATCCATACGTTTGTTTGTTGTTGATGGTAGCCCATTTTCGCGCGACAATAATTTAGATTCTGTTGAAAAGCACGAACTTAAAACATTTAAAAGGGTGTTTATAAACCCAAATATAATTTCTTACAGTGGCCCCCAAGAGGCTTTTAATGAGGGGTGTTTAAGTATTCCAGATGTTAGAGAAGATGTTATGCGTCAAACAACAATTGAAATTGAATATTACAACGAAAACTTCAAGCATATTACTGAGGAATTTTCTGGAATAGCTGCACGAATTATTCAGCATGAATACGACCATATAGAAGGGTTGTTATTTACTGACAGATTAGGGTCTCTTAAAAAGAAACTATTAAAAACGAAGCTAGCGCAAATCTCACGAGGTAAAATTTCTCCAGATTATTTAATGCGGTTCCCTAACAAAACTTCCATAGGGTAATGAATGTTAAGCGCATTTCACAGTTAAAAGCGATTGACCGTTTGCTAACCATTATGGATGAACTGCGTGAAGATTGTCCATGGGATAAAAAACAAACATTTCAGTCTTTACGTCACCTTACCATTGAAGAAACCTATGAACTTAGCGAGGCACTTATTGAAAATGACATAGATGAAATTAAAAATGAACTTGGCGATGTACTGCTACATATTATTTTTTATGCTAAAATTGGAAGCGAAAACAAGGCTTTTGACATTGGTGACGTAGCAAACGCCATAGCAGAAAAGTTAATTCAAAGGCATCCCCATATTTACGGAGATGTAGAGGTTAATAACGAAGATGATGTGAAAAAAAATTGGGAGCAACTAAAACTTAAAGAAGGTAATAAAAGTGTGCTTTCAGGTGTTCCAAAAAGCTTACCGAGTATGGTTATGGCTAGTCGCCTACAAGATAAAGCCGCAGGCATTGGTTTTGACTGGGAAGATATTCAAGGAGTTAAAGAAAAAATAAAGGAAGAATTTCGAGAACTTGAGGCCGAAATTATTAAAAACGATAAAGAACGCATTACTGCTGAGCTTGGAGACGTGTTTTTTTCATTGGTAAATTATGCTCGTTTTTTGGGCGTTAATCCCGATGATGCGTTAGTTTCAACCAATAATCGATTTAGATCGAGGTTTGCAGGGATGGAGCAGCTTGCGACTTCACAAGGATTGAAACTTAACGAGCTTACCCCTCAACAATGGGAAATTCTATGGCAAAATGCTAAAAAACAACTTAATTAGTCCTTGAGTAATTGTTTCACCAATCGCTTCTTCTCCTTTAGTTCTTGTAAGCGTTCTTTGTGCTCAGCAATATCTTCATGAACTTTTGTCACTATAGGATTTTTATCTTGGTTTTTTCCAAAAAACTCAAGATTGGTTTCGAGCTGAATAATTTCCTGTTTTATTTCAGTTATACGCCTACTAAGAGAATGCAGTTCTTTTTGAACATTGTCGTGATTATCACGAATGTTTTCTAGCTTGTTTTGATAGCTTTTTTGTGTGATTTCTGCTTTTGAAAGGCCTGCGGATAAATATGCTTTCTCTACGAGCTTGGTAAATTCTTGAGTTATTTTTACTTTATTTCTTGGAACATAGCCAATGCTGTTCCATTTCTCAATAAGCATTTCAACTTCCTCAGCACTTTTTTTGTCAATGCTATTTTTTAAATCGTCAATAATAGCTTTTTTCAGCTTGAAATTTTCCTTTTCCTCTTTATCATTTTTGTTTCTAGAGTCATCAAGTTTTGTAAAAAAATCATTGCATATTCCCCTAAATACTCCCCATAACTTTGTGTGATCATTTCTGCTAACTGGACCAATGGTTTTCCATTCCTTCTGAAGAGCAATAATCTTAGAAGTGTTTTCTTTTGTATTTGGCTGTTCTTTTAGTTCATTTGCTTTAGCAATAAGATCCTTACGCTTAGCAACATTTTCTGCATAAACAGATTTTAATTGCTTATAAAACTGGTTTCTTTTTTTGCTAAAAATTCTTGCCTTCTTTTTGAAATCTGCCCACAGGTCATCGCGCATTTTTGAGGGAGCTCTACCCACAGCAAAAAACGCCTCGCGCAACCCATCATAAGTTTTGGTAAATGTGTGAATATTTGTGCTGGTTGAGATTTCTTGCTCAAGTAAAGCACTAATCTGAGATAAGATAGCTTTCTTTTTAAGCAAGTTTGCTTCAAATATTTCTTCTTGGTTTTTTAAAAAGTATTTACGCTTATCATGAATGATTTTAGTTGCATTGCTAAATCTTTCCCATACTTCTTCACTATGCTCTTTGTCAACAGGGCCAAGTTCATCTTTCCACTTTTTGTGTAGCTCTTGTAAATTTCGAAAGGCTTTAGAAATGTCCTCCATTGTGATTAAGGCCTCAGCTTGCTCACAAATTTTGAGTTTTTGTTCTAAATTGAACTTAAAATCAAGTTCACGCAGCTCTCTGTTAAGATGCAAAAAATCATAAAAGTGACCCACATGGTGATGGTAGGTTCTCCAAATATTATTGGCTTCCATTCTAGGAACCTGACCCGTCTCTTTCCATCGATTTTGTAAATCCTTAAACTGATTATAAGTGCTATTTATATCTTGATCAACATTAAGTAGTCCTTTAAGTTCTTCGATGAGTTCAAGGCGTTGTTCCAGATTTTTTCGTTGTTTTTCTTCAAGGCTTCGATAATAAGTGCTTCGATCAGATTTATATCGTTTATATAGTGTATCAAACTCTTTTTTTATTGGGGGATTAAAATAAAATGCATCTGGATTGTCTCCATCAGCAATAAAGACTTTTTTTTGTTTTTGTTCTTCGTTAGCTAATTTTTGATTGAACACTTTTAAGAGGGGCTCAACTGTTGATTTTAAATGTTGAACAGAATCACTTTTTAGTGATGTGGCAAAAAAATCAACCAACTCCTCAAGACTCATAGCCTCAAACCGTTCTTTGACTTTATCCTCATCCTGAATTTTGATGTCAATATCCTCTTCATCTGAACTGATTTCAGTAGACGAATTTTCTTCATCATTGACTTCCTTTGTAGGAGTTTCTTCAGTAGTTTTGGCTGTAATTTCTGGTGTAACAGACTTATTGTCAGTCATTATAGGATTGTTTTCTAAAGATTCTTGAGCATTAGTAGAAGTTTGTTCACTTACGTTTTCTTCGTTCGCTTTTTGCGATTCGTTGTCGGTGTTTTCCAACATGGTCCTGATTTTAATATCATTTCGAATATACAATTTATCATATTCGAGGCAAAAAAAAAATTAGCTATTCCACAATTTCCATGCAGCTTCTGCCTGTTCTACAAGCATTTGCTTACCACTACAAACTGTGGCCTTGTTTTTACTACCCTCCTTCATAAAAGCCGTTTCGGAAGGATTGTATATCAAGTCAAACAACACGTGCTTTTCTGTTAGAACGGTATAATCTATTTCGGGTTTCATTTCAACATTTGGATATGTTCCAAGAGGAGTACAATTAACAATTAATTGATGGGTATTTAGAATTTCTAAATTTAAATCTTTGTAGGTAATTGTGTTTTCTGACTTTTTACGTGACACATATTGGGTGGTTATTCCTATTTCGGTTAGTGCATACATTACTGCTTTAGAAGCGCCTCCTGTCCCCAATATAAGTGCTGCAGATATACTATCAGAAAGTAAAGGCAAAACACTTTTTTGAAATCCGATATAATCTGTGTTGTACCCTTTTGTAGTACCGTCTGCACGAAAAACAACGGTATTTACGGCACCAATTTTGAATGCAACCTCATCTAATTCATCTAAAAAAGGCATTACTTCCTCTTTGTATGGAATGGTTACATTCAGGCCTTTAAGATGCGTTGTTTTAAGAAGCTTTTTTACGTTTTTAAGATTGGGCACATCAAAGTTCTCGTAAGAACAAAGGGATAGATTTTCCCGTTCAAATTTTTCATTAAAATATGCCCTTGAAAAGGAGTAATTTATGTTACGTCCCAAAAGCCCAAAGCGTGCTCTATTTTTTTCGCTCATAATAATCTAAAACAAATACAACAATCAATCCGAACAATCCCCAAAAGATAGTCCAAAAAATGGATACAGCTGTTAGAGAATAATCAAGACTAATCTTATTGGTTGGCCAAAGTATAAACAAGGAACCAAAAACAAAACCAATGAGTATAGCTTGTAATTCATCCTTTGCTTTTTTTTGAATACGGTGTATAAGGGCAGATAATCCGCTAATACCAACTAATGAGCCGGCTAAAAAAACTCCAAACAACATCGCGTAATGTTTATCATCTGTCATCAATGTGCCCTGACCTAAAATCATATTAACAACCCATCTCCCGAAACCATTTACAGCATCAACCAAAAGGAGGGTGTAATTCCCCATAAGAATCAGTATGAATGATCCTGATAGTCCAGGAAGTGTCATTCCAATAATGCTTACAATTCCACAAATAAAAATATACACCAAATGGGTGTTTTGTTCTGAAGGGGACAAAATGCTAAGCCCAATACCCACTACAAGCCCGATTAGTGCATATAAATATGTTTTGGTCTTCCATTTTTTATAGTTGATATACAATAAAATTGCTGAAGCCAATACCAATCCGAAAAAGACCGCCCAGACATATAATGGATATGAAGATAGTGCAAGGTCTAAAAATAAAGATAAGGTAAAATAGCTAACAATTACACCCAGTAAAAGGGTGCCCAAAAATGCTCCATTTATGTATTTCCAAAAGGTTGAAAATCTGCCGCGAAGTAATAGGTATATAGCTTTGAAATTTAGTCTTTGAAAGGAAAAAATAAGTTCATCATAAAATCCAGTTACAACCGCTACAATACCTCCAGAAACACCAGGAATTTTATTGGCAATTCCCATAGCAATCCCCTTTAAAAACAAAAGACTGTAATCTGAAAAGGAACGATTATACATGTTTTATTTTACTTATTCGTTCTAATAAAAACAACAAAAGTATCCCTACCATAAAAGCAATAATTGCAGAGACAAAATTTGCAGATGGATTGAAAATATCAGGCAACACTGCTACCGTACTTAGCGGTACTTTTTCTCCATGACCGTTAACATAGAATTCAGTTACTGTTTTCCATGGCCAAACTTTAAACAGAGAACCAAAAAGAAAGCCTGTCATAGCGGCTAATACAACCTCTTTGTGTTTGGCAAAAAGCCAACGCAAAAGCTTTGAAAAAGCTTTTAATCCAACTATTCCTCCAGATGCCATAACCAAAAACACTATAAACCCTTCAGATTCAAACGTCTTTAACTGGTCAACAGTTTTAAGTGCGGTGTCGTATGCCCCAAGGAGGATTAAAATAAAAGCTCCTGAAATTCCCGGAAGAATCATGGCTACGACAACCAACATACCACATATAAACAAATAAAACAGGTTTTCGGAGCCAGAACTTGGTGAAAAAAGACCTATTCCAAAGGCAATAAAAGCGCCTATGAATAATGCTAGAAATGTGATCACATTCCAAGTAGTAATATTTTTTTTCAACAAAAAAGCACTCCCTAAAATAAGACCAAAAAAGAACGCCCAAAGAGGAATAGGGTGATTAGTCAATACCCAAGAAATCCCACTTGTTAATAGCAAAATACTTGTGAAAATCCCTAACATTAGGGAGAGTAAAAAACTTCCGTCAATTGTGCGCCATGCCTCTTTTCTTTTATGAGAAAAAAGTTGCAAGACAAGCGACAAAGAAATAAGATCAATTGCACGAATAAGACGTTCATATATATGGGTAATAAGAGCAATAGTGCCTCCAGAAACACCAGGCACGACATCGGCGGCACCCATAGCTAGTCCCTTTAAATAAATGACAATAAAACGTTTAAAAACTTGGCTCATTACGTGGGCTAACAATTTTATGTGTTGTAAAACTACACAATAGCACTGAACAAATCAGGAAATAGACAACGTATCTTTTACCAAATGTTGCGTTTTTGAGGAGGGAAATGTTTCGAAGAAGACATCTAAATCCTTCGGATTGATGGCATATGCATTTTTCAAAAAGAAAGAGGCTTCACTCGCATTGGCTTGCATCATGTAAAAACCCGCTAACATATAATGCAGTTGGCCGTTCTCAGGATGAAATTCAATGCCTTGACGTAAGGCTTTTATTCCACTACTGTATTCTTGAAGTTGAAGAAGAATCCCTGCCCAATCCAGCCAAGTTTGTACTTCGTAATTCCCAAGGTTTACTAATCTTTCGAAAGCCACATTTGCTTCATCCCAAAACCCTAAGGCTTTGTTGGCTTGTGCATAAAGCCGCCAATAATGGACGTGAGTGTTGTCGATTTTGACTGCTTTTTTAATGTAGTGCAAAACTTTTGCGTAAGCATTTTTACGCATGAAGTATTCACATAGGGCTAACCACCCTTTATCAAGGAGTGGATCTTCATGAATTGCTTTCTTTATGTATTTTATTGCTAACACTTCATTTCCTAAGTTCAAATGACACTCGCCAATTCGAAGTAAGGCAAATGCAGTTGGGTCGTCAATTCCCAAAGTGATTTCATAATAATTGATGGCCTCGTTATATCTGCCTAATTGCTCTAAAGACTTTCCTAATTCTAAATAAGCACCAATAAAAGTGTCATCACAAATTATGGCAAAATCAAATGCTGTTATAGCTTGGTCATACATTTTTTTGGACAGGTATTGCCTTCCCAATTGATGCCACGCCACTTCGTTGTAAGGGTCACTATCTAAAAATGCATTCATATATGTGATTGCCCCATCAGCATCTTTTAGTGATTCGAAGCAGTATATGATGTTGTAGAGCGCATGATTATCTGTAATATCCTCTTCTAAACATTTGATAAAAAACTCCTTGGCCATAAAAAATTCATCTAAGTATAAATATTCCATCGCTAATAAGGAATGAAATTCATATTTATCGGAGCTAAGCGTTAACCCTTTTTTTAAACTTTCAATGGCTTCTTGATGCTGATTTCGCTTTGACTGGATAACAGCCAAATGTTGGTAAGCAAATGCGTTGTAGGGCTCCAAGGTTAATAGGTTATCTAATAATAATAGGGCGTCGTTGTAAGAATTTTTAAGGATATAATACTCTACAAGCAGGAGTGTAAGTTCTGTTGATTCAGGATGTTGTCCCAATCCAACTTCAATAGCTTTTTTTGCCATTTGCAAGCTTCCCATATCGATGTAGTATTGCCCAATTTCTTCAAATTCAGTAGCGTCAAAAAAATAAATCTCATTAGTTTTTAACATCGACTCGAATCGAGGCACGGGCAAATCTGAAAAACCATCAAAAGAGAAATCCATAAATGATTTGTTGATTATAAAACTACTGAACTGTAAAAAAGTTTTCTTGCGTGTGGGTTAGCAATTGTCAACAAAGTAATTAACAGTCTATTTTATCTAGAATGGTAAGGATTTTTTTACACCCTATTCGTATCTGTTTAGTTGATATTGTCAGTGGTGGTGATATACGAACAGCTTTTGGTTCAAAGAGCAAGAAAAAAAGTAAAACCCCATTATAAAGAGCTTCTTTGACTAATAACGTTGCATTTTCTTTGGTGTCAAGGATAAGCGCTAGCATTAACCCTTTTCCTCGAATTTCTTTGATTTTTTGGTGAACAAGTAGTTTTCTAAAAAGGGCTTCTTTTTCTAGTGTACGCTCTATAAGGGAACTGTTTAGAAGTGTTGAAAGCGTAGCTCTACATGCTGCTGCGATTACTGGATTACCACCAAAAGTTGTAATGTGTCCTAGAGAAGGGTTTTCTTTGAGTTGTGCCATATGCTGTTGCGCTGCAATAAAAGCACCAACGGGAAGTCCGCCACCTAACCCTTTCCCTATGACAAGCACATCGGGAACAATGCCGTGGTCCATAAACGCAAATAGCTTCCCCGTTCTTCCTATACCAGGTTGGATTTCATCTAAAATTAATAATGCACCAACTTCTTCACAGCGCTTTTTTACTAGCTTTAAATATCCCTTTTGGGGTTGAATAAAACCCGCTCCACCCTGTATGGATTCTAAAATAATCGCTGCAGTTTTAGTGGTAATTTTATTTAAATCCTCAACGCTATTAAATGTAATGAATGAAGTTCCAGGAATAAGCGGACGAAAATCACGTTTTCTTTCTTCATATCCCATGACACTCATCGCACCCATAGTATTTCCATGATAGGCTTTTTTTGCTGCAACAATCTCGTATCTGCCTGTAATACGTTTAGCTAATTTAAGTGCTCCTTCAATAGCTTCAGTACCCGAATTTGTTAAGTAAGTGGTGTCAAGTGGCGCAGGGAGGTTATCGGCCAATAATTTTGTTAAAAGCACTGGTTCTTCTTGAATAAACTCGCCGTAAACCATAACGTGCAAATACTTACGGAGTTGTTTTTTGATGGCACGCACTACCTTAGGGTGACGATGACCCAAGCTGCAAGCTGAAACACCTGCCACAAAGTCTATGTATTTATTTTTGTTTTTATCATATAAATAGCAGCCCTTAGCACGTGTAATTTCCAATCCCATTGGATGGGGGGTGGTTTGTGCCTGAAATTGAGTAAAAAATGAACTTAGTAATGACATCCGTATTTGTTACTGCTTTTTGGATCTTAATTTAGGAAGTTTCGGAATAGGTTGCATCGAAAACTGGGCTAAGTCTACTCCATGAAACAAATCTTCCTTTTTGTAAATGCGCTCATTTTCACGCCAAGCGAACCCTAATAATTGCCTTGCATTTTCTGGGATTTCTTCTGGGGGATATACAATTCCATCAGGGTTAGTGTAAAACGTAACCTTGTTGATACTGTTCTCTTCGAAAGATAATTTTAGCGCACTACATATAGCTTTATCAATGCCTATTAAATCAAGCGTTTCGTCATCATACAAGTAATACACCATTTCAGTATTTTGAACCACATCAACGGTTTTGAGTGTTCCTCCATCAAATTTCCCCTTAAGTTGTAATCCTTTTATTTGGTTAAAGTTCTTTGTGTCTAGACTGTCTTGTTCAATTACAAAAGCGTTATTGTAAATTAACAATGAGTCCAAAACTTCTCTTTCCATGTCTATTGTTAAATGGATTTCATCTCCTGTCATTTGACTTTCTGCCGACCATAAAATGGGATTGCGCTGTGCAATTTCTTGAGGAGTTAAAAATTGCAATTCTTTTTCTTTAAGAGGTCTTCTGATAAGCTTCGCACGACCTGTTTTTTGATTAAAATGTATGGAGTCTGTTTTGCCGCTTAGATCTTTTTTGAAAATACGTACGTCATGAAAACCATGTAAAATACGTTCTTCAGGAGGGCCTGTTGCAATTAAAGTGTCAGCATGGATAAAAAGGGAGTCTTTTTCAACTAAGTTAATTGCCAAAGCTCTATGAGTAACCATTGCCGAATCACGAGCCTTAAAAATTTGTCCGTAATTACCAGTAATAAATGAATTGTTGATGGTGTCTGTGATCCGAATATTATTGGTTGCTGAAGCGTATTGGCTCTTATCGTCAAAATAGATGCTGTCTCCAATAACATTTCTATTATTATAGTCAATGGATGCTTCTTTTTTAAAGTATCCTAGTTTACGTGTTGTATCATAAAACCCTTGACTACAACGCACGAAGTAATCCGTGCCAACTATTGTAGTTTTTCCATAGAAAAAGGCGTATTTGCTTTCGGTGTAAAAATCTAATCGAACAGAGTTGACGGTAAAATCGGGATGTGTGATTATTACTTGATCTTCAAATTGATACTTTTTATCTTTAGATATATAAGTGCCCTTTTTACTAGTTATTGTTGTTAGACTGTCATAAACGGTTCCTCCAGCAGGGTAGAATGCTTTGTCTGCAATACGGTCAAAATAAAGGGTATCTGTATTAAGCAACATTTCTTTGTTGTCAAGAACAACGTTTTCTTTGGCAACTGCTAATTTGATATTTCCATTGTAATCTACCGACTTGCTTGTAAGTACAATGCTGTCTCCTTGTTGAACCCGTACATTTCCAATTGCATTAAAACGATTTTCTTTTTTGTAGAAAAAGGCTTTATCTGACCAAACGTCCATTCCTTGATGAACCATATGTACCTGTTCTGATGGACTTCGTTCCAAAATGTTTGCTCCTGGAAAATTTTCTTCATCTAACTGAAAAGAGCCGGCTTGTCGTATCTCAATTTGTTGTTCTTGAGCCCCTAATAGAAAAGGCGACAAAACCAAAAACCAAGAATACAATATGGCTTTCATAGGGGGTTATTCAGGGGAACGAAAAATAGTTTGGCTACGGTCAGGACCAACAGACACAATTTGAATTGGAACTTCTATAAAATTTTCAATAAAGGCAATATAATCGTTAAAGTTTTTAGGAAATTCACTTTCATTACGCATGGCGGTCAAATCTTCTTTCCAACAAGGCAAGGTTGTGTATTGTGGCGTGAGTTCCTCAGGGTTTAATGAGTAAGGTAAGTGGGTGATGGTTTTACCCCTATATGTGTATGCAGTGCAAACCTTTAATTCATCAAAACCAGAAAGAACATCTCCCTTCATCATCATAAGCTGAGTTACTCCATTGATTTCAACGGCATATTTTAAAGCGACTAAATCAAGCCAGCCACAACGGCGCGCTCTTCCTGTTGTAGCACCAAATTCATGTCCAACACGCCCCATAGTTTCTCCAATATCATCAAAAAGCTCAGTAGGAAAAGGCCCGCTGCCTACACGAGTTGTATAGGCTTTAAAAATCCCAAATACATTTCCAATTCGGTTAGGAGCAATTCCAAGCCCAGTACAGGCACCAGCCGCAGTAGTATTTGACGAAGTCACAAAGGGGTAAGTTCCAAAGTCAATGTCTAACAAAGAACCTTGAGCTCCTTCTGCCAAAATATTCTTTCCATTTTTTTGGGCAATGCTTAAATATTCTTCACTATCTACAAAAGTTAACGTAGATGACATATAATCAACAGCATCAAAAAAAGACTTTTCTAATTCTTTGATAGAAAAATCAAGGTCAACCTTCATGTTTTTAATCATGATAAGGTGCTTATCGCGAAGTGTTTGGTATGTTTCTTTCCAGTTTGGCAATTCAATGTCACCCACACGAAGACCATTACGTCCGGTTTTATCCATGTAGGTTGGGCCAATGCCCTTTAATGTAGAACCAATCTTTGCTTTTCCTTTAGCAATTTCTGAAGCCGCATCTAGTAAGCGATGTGTTGGTAAAATAAGATGTGCCTTTCTAGAAACTAAAAGCGAATTGCGCACATCGATGCCGAAAGGGTCGAGATTTTCGAGTTCTTTCTTAAAGATTACAGGATCAATCACCACGCCGTTGCCAACCAAATTGATGGCTTTGGGATGGAAAACTCCAGATGGGATGGTATGTAAAACGTGTTTAATTCCTTCAAATTCAAGTGTGTGACCTGCGTTAGGACCGCCTTGAAAACGAGCAATTATGTCATACTTTTTTGTCAGTACGTCCACAATTTTCCCTTTTCCTTCGTCGCCCCATTGTAAGCCTAGAAGTAAGTCAATGGCCATTTATGGTTTTTATTTAGTGATTTTTTTAGTGCCGTAAAAATACAAGGAGTGTGCGTGAATATCAATATCAAAAACTTCTTCAATTGTTTTTTTTATTGCTTGAATACGCGGGTCGCAAAATTCTTTTACTTCACCTGTGTCGGTTAGAATTACGTGATCGTGTTGCTTGTCGAAATATGATTTCTCATATTGCGCATGTTGTAATCCAAATTGATGCTTTCGTACTAGCCCACATGCTAGAAGCAACTCAATAGTATTGTACAATGTAGCGCGGCTTACACGGTAGTTTTTGGTTTTCATTTTGATGTACAACGACTCAACATCAAAGTGTTCATTACTTCGATAAATTTCTTCTAATATCGCAAAACGTTCTGGTGTTTTTCGATGGCCATTACCATCTAAAAATTGCACAAAAACTGTTTTAACTATTTCAAATTCGTTTTCCATTAAGTTAAACCCAAAAAACAAAGATAAGCAACCCAAGTCAATCCCGGACTACTTTGTCTATTCCAGACACCTTTTCTAATTTATTGACTAGCATGTATAGGGTAGAGGCGTGTCGGACGTGGAGTTTAATTTCTCCAGTAAATGTCCCATTTTCAGTATCAAAATGTATTTGAGTAATATCTACATTATGAGTATTAGAAATCAAGTTAGTCACTTCATTGACCAGTCCCATGCGATCAATTCCTGAAAGACGGATATTACCCGTAAAAAACCCTTTTGAAGAGTCAACCCACTTGGCGTTCAAAATACGATAGCCGTAGTTGGAGTGTAGGCTAATGGCGTTTGGGCATTCAGTTTTATGCACTTTTATTCCTTCGTTAATAGATACAAACCCAAATACCTCATCGCCAGCAATAGGATTGCAGCATGGGCTTAACGTATAATTTAGCGTTTCTTGATTTTTGCCAAAAACCAACATGTCGTAATAAGAGGATATTTGGCTCTTATCGATGTCTTCACTTTTGGGTTTGTCAGAAGGCCTGCGTCTGAAGAGTTGTAAAAAACGACTATTTTCTTCGGAAGCAAATTTTTTCAGCATTTTGTTATCTATGGTGCCTATGCCAATTCTGTAATACAAGTCTAAACTTGTTTTGAGTTTGAAGTATGACACCAATGCATTGATGGTTTTATCATTAAATTTAAATTTTAGATGACGCAACTTCCTGCGTAGTAGCTCTTTTCCGTCGTTTGCAATGGCGCGCTCTTCTGTCCTGAGTGCTGCCCTAATGGCAGACCTCGCCTTGGATGTAATCACAAAATCTAGCCAACTGGTATTTGGTTTAACAGTTTCAGAGGTAATTATTTCTACTTGGTCTCCGCTACTAAGCTCAAAGTTTAGGGGAACAATTTTACCATTAACTCGTGCTCCGCGTGTTTTTTGTCCAACCTCACTGTGAATGGAAAATGCGAAGTCTATGGGGGTGGCCCCTTTTGGCAGTGATTTTAAATCGCCATTGGGAGTAAATACAAAAATCTCACTTGCATATAAGTTCAGTTTAAACTCCTTAACAAAGTCTACGGCATCGGTATCTTGAGATTCTAGCACCTCTTTTAATCTATTGAGCCACTGTTCCATTCCTCCTTCGTCTTGTTTTCCGTGCTTGTATTTAAAGTGTGCTGCATAACCTTTTTCGGCAATTTCATGCATTCGTTCTGATCGAATTTGTACTTCAACCCATTTTCCCGAGGGACCTACCACAGTGATGTGGAGCGCTTCATAACCTGTTGATTTAGGAGAGGAAATCCAATCGCGTAATCGCATGGGATTTGGTTGATAGTGATCAGTAACAATGGAGTAGATTTTCCATGCCAAAAACTTTTCCTGTTTTGGAGAAGATTTATATATGATACGAACAGCGAATCGATCAAAAACTTCATCAAATCGCCTGTTTTTGATTTGCATCTTTCTTCGAATTGAAAAAATGCTTTTAAAACGCCCTTCCGTTCGAAACTTAATGCGTTCTTTAGTTAGGTGTTCTTGTAATTGTTTTGTGAAGTTTTTAATATAGTCTGTTCGTTCATCTTGACTATCAATAATTTTACGCTCAATGTCAGTATAAATTTCTGGCTCAGTGTATTTGAGCGCTAAATCTTCAAGTTGTGTTTTAATGTTATACATGCCAATACGATGAGCAAGTGGTGCATATATATAAAGCGTTTCGGAAGCAATGCGCACTTGTTTTTCCTCTGGCATCGCCTTCAAGGTCATCATGTTGTGAAGGCGATCTGCAATTTTTATCAAAATTACACGAACATCATCGTTCATCGTCAGCAACATTTTTTTAAAATTCTCAGCTTGAACAGAAACACGTTTGTCTTTACTAAGCTTTGAAATTTTGGTAAGCCCATCAACAATTTTAGCGACTGGTTCTCCAAACAAAAGCTCAATATCATGAATTGTCATGGAGGTGTCTTCAACTACATCGTGAATTAGTGCAGCAGCAATAGAAGTAGCGCCTAGACCAATTTGATCCGCAACTATTTGGGCAACCGCAATAGGGTGTAAGATGTAAGGCTCGCCACTTTTTCGGCGTTGGTCTTTATGGGCTTCGACTGCAGTTTCAAAAGCTAATCGAATAAGTTTTTTGTCTGCTGGTGACAACGACTGGTACGTATTGCGCAGTAAATTTTTATATTCCTGTGCAATGAGTACGTTCTCATTAATTTCTTTCGTTGTCATCTGTTAAATATACAAAATTAACAATTGCGTTGACGGATTGCCTCATAAATTAGAAGTGCTGTTGCTACTGAAACATTTAAAGAGTCAACATGCCCATGCATCGGAATTTTTACAGGTTTTGTGCCTTTGTCATACCAAAATGAACTTAACCCTTTAGCTTCACTTCCCATTACGATTGCAGTAGCATTCATATAATTTTCATTAGTGTAAGAGGTGCTTTTTTGGAGTGAAGCAGCATAAATTGAAAATTGGTTTTGATTCAAAAATCTTTTTGCCTCATCATTAGTGCATATAAAAATAGGAATACTAAAAAATCCCCCTACACTAGAACGAATAACATTAGGATTGTAAATATCGGTATGTGACTCGGTTACTAAAACAGCATCTAAGCCTGCCGCCTCTGAACTTCGTAAAATGGCACCTAAATTCCCAGGTTTTTCAATAGCCTCTAAAACAACTACCAGCGGTGCTTTATTTCTTGGCTTCCACGCTGTTAAATGGGTGTTTTTTTGCCATACAACACCCACAACCCCCTCTGTGGTGTCGCGGACTACTATTTTTTGATAAACCATTAAAGTTACTTTAACAAAATCCGTTTTTTCGGGGAATTGTACGCTCCAGTGTAAAAATGCATTCTCATCAAAAATATCTGGGCACCAAAAAATAGTTTCTATGTTAAAATCACCTAATTGGGCCAAGTGTAATTCACGCTGACCCTCAACAACAAACTGTTTTTTATCTTTTCGAATTTTTGCTTTGGCTTGTAAAGCAACAAGTTGTTTTATGCTTTCATTTTGAACGCTCGAAATATATTTCATAAACTTAAAATTTTAAAAATTTATTTAAATATAGATGCTCTAAAAAATGTTAGTGCTGATTGAAAAAATGTTATATTTTAGCCTTTCAATTTTAAATCAAACAACATTTGTTAAATGCCGTAATTGTAGATGATGAAGCGCGCAATATCGCACTTTTCTCATATTATTTGGAAAAATATTGTCCAAATATCAAAGTTGAGGCTTCATTTTCTAAAAGGTCAAGAGCAGTTAGATACTTAACCAGTCACAAACCAGATATTCTTTTTTTAGATATTGTTCTTGACGAGGGGAGCGGTTTTGACCTTTTAGATGAAGTTGGCCATGAGGATATGCAAGTGGTTATGTGTACTGCTCATGATGAGTTTGCCCTTCGGGCGATTCGTTATCAAGTTGTGGATTATTTATTGAAACCACTCGAGATTCAGGACCTTATCGCTACAGTTGATAAGATTGAGAAAAAGCTTAATAGTTCCGAAGGTAAACAAGTTTTTGATGCTTCTATACTGTCACAATTCCAAAATTTAAATGGTCTAAATAATCGATTTGCCTTTTCCGATAGATTTGCTATTGATTTTGTTTCACTTGATGATATATTGTGTATCGAAACGCAAAAAGGTCGAGACAAATGCGAAGTGGTTCTTAACCATCATGAAAAGGGTGATTTTTTGTTGATAAACCAGTCCATTTTTGAGATGGAACAAAAATTATCATCTAACACTAATTTTTTTCGTGTCAGTCGTACGTGTATTGTATGTGTTTCTGCTATTTCATCTATTTTGCGGAACAATAAGTATACGCTGATACTAACAAATGGAAAGCGAATTGTTATTCCTCGAAAGGGGTATAAGGCGTTAATTGACTTTATTGAAAAAGCTTATGAAACCACGCTTTAGCTTTTTTATTGGCAAGAGCTTTAGTACATTTGTTTTATGTTCGCCGATACCACACTTACCAATCAATTTATAGATTTAGAGCATCAGCATGGTGCGCATAATTATCATCCATTACCTGTGGTTTTAGAGCGCGGAGAGGGAGTATACCTTTGGGATGTTGAAGGGAATAAGTATTTTGATTTTCTATCTGCATATTCTGCTGTTAACCAAGGACATTGTCATCCGAAAATTATCAAAGCACTTAATGATCAAGCCCAACAGTTATGTTTGACATCAAGAGCTTTTCATAACAGTACTTTTGGCCCATTTGCAGCCTTCATAACAACATACTTTGGATTCGATAAAATTCTGCCCATGAATTCTGGGGCAGAAGCTGTTGAAACAGCTATTAAAATTGCACGTAAGTGGGGTGTGCAAAAAAAAGGCATTCCTCAAGAACAAGCACAAATTGTGGTGTGTCATGGGAACTTTCATGGCAGGACAACTACAATTATCTCTTTCTCTGATGATGAAGTTGCTAAAAAAGATTTTGGCCCTTATACACCAGGGTTCATTTCTATACCACATAACAACGCTGAGGAGCTAAGGAAAACACTAGAAAACAATTCGAATATTGTTGGTTTTCTTGTGGAACCTATTCAAGGCGAAGCAGGAATTTTCGTCCCTGAAGAAAACTACTTGCGTGAAGTACAGCAGTTGTGTAACCAATATCAAGTGTTGTTTATTGCAGATGAAATACAAACGGGAATTGCCCGAACCGGTTCACTTTTAGCTGTATGTGGAAACTGTAATTGTTCATCATCATGCTTACGGCAACCCGATACGTTCGCTAATCCAGATATCTTGATTTTAGGAAAAGCTCTAAGTGGTGGCGTATACCCTGTTTCAGCCGTATTGGCAAACAATAATGTGATGGATGTTATTCAACCGGGTGAACATGGCAGCACCTTTGGTGGAAATCCCATTGCTGCCGCTGTTGCTATGTCAGCACTAAGGGTTGTTAAAGAAGAAAAACTTGCTGAAAATGCTCGAAAATTAGGAAAGATTTTTCGAAGTGAAATTAATGAGTACATCAAAACCAGTAATGTTGTTTTGTTGGTTAGGGGTAAAGGATTGCTTAATGCAATTGTGATTAACGATACTCCCGAAAGTGACACCGCTTGGAATATTTGTTTGGCACTTAAAGAAAATGGGCTGCTTGCTAAGCCAACACATGGTAATATCATTCGCTTTGCACCACCTTTAATAATGACAGAGGAAGAGTTGTTGGAATGTGTGTCAATTATTACAAAAACACTCTCCGCTTTTGAGACTAATTAAAAACCGATGGAGTTAATCTATCTTGATAATGCTGCAACTACCTCCATTTTCCCTGAAGTGGTTCTCGTCATGCAAGAGACTCTGAAAGAGAATTATGGAAATCCCTCTTCTGTACATGCAGTGGGACGTACTGCGAAAGCAAAGGTTGAGAGTGCTAGAAAATATATTGCTCAACAACTAGGTGCTCAACCTCAGGAAATTATCTTTACTTCTGGGGGCACAGAAGGTGACAACACCATTTTACAAGGTGCTGTACAATATCTAGGCGTTAAACATATAATCAGTTCGCCAATTGAACATCATGCTGTTTTGCATCCCTTAACGCATATGGCTGCCCAAGGGCTAATTACGCTTCACATGGTAAAGGTTTTACCAAACGGATTTCCTGACATGCATGATTTGGATCGACTGCTTACATCAATTCCTGATAAAAAACTTGTAAGTCTCATGCATATTAACAATGAAGTGGGCTCTATGATTGATCTCAATGCAGTTGGTGATTTGTGTCACCAGCATAATGCTCTTTTTCATTCAGATGCAGTACAGTCCATAGGGCATTATCAATTACAATTAGGTGAATTGCCACTAGATTTTGCTGTTGCTTCTGCTCATAAATTCCATGGACCTAAAGGAGTAGGGTTTATGTATGTAAGAAAAAAAACAGGATTGGGTGGTTTGCTGTTGGGAGGTGCACAAGAACGTGGTATGCGAGCTGGGACAGAGGCTGTACACAATATAGTAGGCATGGAAGAGGCATTGCGAATGAGCTACCAAACCCTTGATGAAGACACCGCAAAGCTTAAAGAACTTAAATCTTATTGTTTAAGTGCCCTTCAAGAAGCTCTTCCTGGAACGGTGTTTAATGGCGCTTGTTATGACATGAATTTAAGTACACATACTCTTGTAAATGCAAGACTTCCTTTTGATGAAAAGAAAGCACAATTGCTTACTTTTCATCTTGATTTACAGGGAATTTGTTGCTCTAAGGGGAGTGCATGTCAGTCTGGAAGTGAGTCAGGTTCTCATGTTTTGCAAACGCTTCTTAGCCCAAATGAAAATAAATTTCCTTCTCTTCGTTTTTCTTTTGCTGCTACTAATACAAAAGATGAGATTGATAAATTGGTTTCCGTTTTAGCTGCATACGCCAAAAGCTAAAACTGTGCACTCAGCTTTATGTTAAACACTCGTGGAGTCATGAAGTTAGGAATGCCATATTGACGTTGTGAATATACGTCACGTACCCAAGTATTGGTTATAGCATTTTGAACATCAAAGATGTTGAATATTTCAAAACCTAGCTGTAACTCTTCAAATGCTCTAAAAGTGTTTCTAAATCGCTTATCATCTTTAATAACATATAAAAAACCAACATCGGCACGTTTATAGGCGCGCAATCTACTTTGATAGTTGTAGCTGTCAGCATAGCTTGGTGAACCCCCTGGTAAACCAGAATTATAAACTAAATTAAGATTCATTTTTAGAAAAGGAAGCTTTGGGACATAGTCCTGAAACAGCATGGCAAACTTAAAACGTTGATCTGTTGGACGTGGAATACTTCCTCTATTATTCTGATTTTCTTCTGCTTTAAGTAATCCCAGACTTATCCAAGATTCAGTTCCAGGTACAAATTCCCCGTTAAGCCTAAGATCTATTCCATAAATGTGTGCTTTTGAATTGTTATTTGCTGCATATCTTATTCTAACGTTATCTAATGTATAAGGATTTACATTCCAAAGGTTTTTGTAATATGCAGCAGCACGCAACACAAAAGGTCTGTTCCAAAGCGAAAATTTTCGATCATGACTACCCACAAAATGAATCGATTGTTGGGGCTTAACCTCGCTATTAATTTGTCCGTCAAATCCTCGTAATTCTTTGTAGAATGGGGCTTGTGCATAATGTCCCAATGAGATTCTAGATACCACATTGGGGTTGCTAATGGGTTGTAGGCTTAACTGCATCCGTGGGCTAAAAAAAGTACTCCCAGACGCTTTAAAATTTGCTAACTTCCAGTGGTGGAAGCGAATCCCCGCCGACAACCATGCTATTTGTTTTTTCATTAAAAAGCGATTGTTCCACTGCAAGTAACCTGAAATTCGATTAAGTGTGGTTTGTTGCGTTGCTCTAATGGTGTTAAACAATACAAGTGGTCCCTCAAAGGGTTGGTAAGGTTGGTTGTTTTTTATGGCTCCAGCGGGCGGACGTATCGAAAACCCAGCAGAATCTATTTTTTCCCATTCAACAATTCGATCACGAATATCTTCAGATTTGAGTTGAATTCCCCAGCGTACCTCCTGATTTTTACCCTGATGCTTTCCAGAAATATCAACTGAACTGATAAGGGCATCAAAATCATTTCTGCCGTGTGTATGTTGGCTGCCTACACCTTCAGCAAAGTTTACGCTTCCTAGATCTTCGGAACCAATTTCTGTGCTAGGTTGTCCCAATAAATATTGCGCTAGTATATCAAAATATTCTTGTTCTTTAGTTTGGTATACAGACGTGATAAGTTGAAATTGCGATTTATCTGAAGGTTGATATGTTGTTTTAAAAGCGCCCAGATAGGTTTGATAAACGTCTTTTTCTTGACCATTATAATAAACTAAAAGTGCGCGAGGTTCAGCAATAGTGCCAAAATTGGTTTGTCGAGTTTGAGGCGTATAATTATAATCGTTTCTTGAAACAGCACCCAAAAACTCGAAATTCCACAAATCATTTTTCTTGTATGTCAAAAATGTTTGCAGGTCAGCAAAAGCAGGTCGGTATTGAGATGTTGTTTCTTTTTGGTTGACCAAAAGCTGATTATCACGGTAGCGTGCACCAATAATTGCAGTCCAACGGTCTTTCGCTGTTTCATAACTAACACTTCCCCCAAGCAAACTTGCTTCAACACTTGTTTTTGATGATGTGGGTGTTTTATATGTAATATCTAATACAGAGGAAAGTTTGTCTCCATAAGTAGCTTCAAACCCTCCTGCTTTAAAAGAGACTTGTTGTATGAGGCTAGGGTTTAGAAAGCTTAATCCCTCCTGTTGACCAGCACGGATGAGTGTTGGGCGGTACACTTCAATTCCATTGACATAGACCAAATTTTCATCATAATTGCCACCACGAACAGCGTATTGAGTGCTGAGTTCGTTATTTGAATTTACTCCGGGTAAACTCATTAACAGGTTTTCCACCCCTGCATTTGCACCTGTAATAGTGCGTATGGTTTTAGGAGAAAGCACGGTTACGCCACGTACTGTGGAAGAACGATTTGCTTGAACAACAACCTCTCCAATCTGAGCTGTTTTTGTACTCATCACTGGGTGAATTTCGGTAGTTGTATTTGGTTTTATATTCAATGAAAGGGTTACGTCTTTATGGGCGATGTGAGAAAATATTAACTTCAGTTTTTTGGAAGGGTTAAGATTGATTTGAAAAAACCCATTTTCATTAGAGATAGCACCCTTTCCAGTGTTAGTTGATAAAGTAACAAAAGGAATTGGTTTTTTTTCTTCATCGGTAATGATTCCCTGAACAGTAGCATTTTGTGCAGTCAATGCTAGGGGTAGCATAAACCATATTAGTAGTGCTACAGTACGATTTGCAATCAATTTTTTCTAATTTTAGTTTTGGTTAGACATAACCTTGACGATAAAAATAATCATTCTGTTTTACGCAGACACCTATTTTTAATAAGGCAGTTTTATTCCTTCCGAAAAAACGTAGCTTCAAAAATAGTATTGTTTCCTACCTTATCCCAAACAATCAGCTTTAAATTATTTTTTACCCTCGAAAGTTTTATTGGGTCTTTAAAGTTAAAAATAAGCAGCTTTTTCTTTTGTTCGTATTCAAATAAAACCCACTCTCCATTCAAATATCCTTCAAAACGGTCAATTCCTGTTTCACTATCGTCAATGTTAAAACGAATGTCTTTTTCTAATGAAATCCACCGATTATTGATGTTCTTTACATCTTTGATTGTTGGCGAGACGGTGTCTTGTAGTACCGCTATAGCTCCTGTGCTTCTAAGCTTTGCAGCAAAATGTCCTTTAGAATTTCTTTTTCCAACAAAACCCCATTGATTATTCCGTTTGAGGGCAAGATATTCTCCTTTTAATGTATCTTTTGTTTTAAAGGTCAATTTGTAGGGTTTGTTAAAATACGCGTAAAGATTTTGAATATATAGCGTATCCCTTCTGGTATATATATCTAGAAGGGTAGGGGAGCTAAATGTTTTTGCGCCCATATATATTTCCGAATTATCTAGTTCAAAAAGGTAGTCTCTTTGGGGATAAATCATTTTACCAGATTGTGGCGGTGCTTTTTTTACTAGAACATTTTCTCTTTTACCTATCATGGGAATAAATAAGTATGTGTTATTCCCAGCGACATCACTCAATTTGACACGATAAGTAAGGCTGTTGCCTTCTTCAATAGTCACCACTCCTTCATCAAAAAAATCAACAAAAGGAACAGGGTCATCAAAAGAGTTATATAAAAGCATCACTTTCTTTTTGGAATCAACATAATGTGCGTAGTCGATTAGTTTGTGCATTTGGGAGGTATCGTCAAAAGAAAGTGTATCAAAACGCGCGTAAAATTTTTGTTTATGGTTTAATTGAGCAGCAATTTCAAAGGTTCCATTTTTATTATACGAATTGTCATGACGATCAAAATGCTCCATTCCAAAACCAATTTTACCAAGTGCATAAACAGTGTCAGCAACATAAGTGCTGTCGTTTTGTTGTCTGATAATGAGCTGTATTTTTATTTCGGATTGATTTACCACCCCGTTAATAGGATATGCATACACCTCCTTAATAACGGGCCTTCTGCTATCGGGCAATAAAAACCCCTCAATTAAAGGGTTGAAAGGAATCTGATTTGCACTATTACGAAGTTCAAAATGTAAATGGGGACCAAATGAGGAACCGGTATTTCCCGAAAAACCAATAACGTCTCCTTTTTTGACTTGGATTTCGTTAGCATCTAGATATGAATCTAGAGTATAGCTTTTTTTAGCATATTGTTTTTTTCTTACATAGGGCACAATGTTGTCACCATAACGTTTCAAATGTGCGTACACACTTGTTGTGCCGTTAGGGTGATTGATATACACAGCTTTTCCGTATCCCCCTTGTTGAATTTTAATTCGCGAAACATACCCGTCAGCAATAGCACGCAAAACCAACCCTTCTTTCCCTTGAGTTCTAATGTCTAGGCCTGAGTGAAAATGTGTTCCGCGAAGCTCTGCGAATGTGCCTGAAAGTTGTATTGGAATATCTACTGGGGTCTGATAATATTGTGCAGCTGCCACCCCAATATTTATGAGGCTAAAGCATAAGGTTAAGTATTTCATGTTGTCAAAAATACGTTTTCTTAGACAATGCTTCCTCTGTATGACTTGCCAATTGTTGCTTTTTTTAGGTACATTTGGTATGAATTTCGGTTTATGATTGCGTCCACCGCTCAACTTTTAGTGCAACTAGAGAAACAATTGGAAGTAATGGTAAAGAAACTCCATGAATTAGAGCTTTCTAATAAGGCCTTGGAGGAAGCCCTTTCAGAAACTTCGATTAAACTCGAAAAGAAACATGAAGTTTCTCGTAATTGGCAAGATAAATACGAGGCACTAAAATCGGCTCAAGGGATAAACACTAAAGACGAAACCGCTAAAAAGAGGGCAATTCATCACATAGATACACTAATTAATGAAGTAGATGCATGTATAGCACATTTGAAATTACAGAACGATGCAAAAGATTAAATTGACCATAGCAGATAGAGTTTACCCCCTTAGTGTTCCTGAAGGCGAAGAAGCTATATTGCGCGAAGCAGCTAAAAGCATCAATGCCATGGTAGAACATTTTGAAAAAAACTACGCTGTAAAAGATAAGCAGGACGTTCTTGCAATGTGTGCTCTTCAGGTAGCTGTACAAGCCTCAAAAGAGACGGACACTTCATCAAAAGAAAACACCGAAATTCAGAAAAAAATTTTATATTTAACAAAGTATTTGGAGGAACATTTACCTCTTAATATTTAAAAATCCTACCTATATCAGGTATATTTTTTGATAAACTCAACGCTAATTTAATTCGAAGAGGTGAGTTTTGAGTGCTAAAGCATGCCACTATTGTGGATCCTTGAACACTTAGGTAGCCTCAAACATGTTTAATTCGAGTTTATGCAAAACTTACCGGGTGTAGGTTTTTTTAGTAATTGGTTGGAAGTTTATTTTTTTCAAAAAGTTTGTGAATCCATAGAATTATTACACCAAATGCAACTGCAGAAATAATCAGTACTACATTTTGAAGTCCTGTAACACTAAAGGATAGTTTTACCAAAATAGTAGAAATCACAAAACCAGAATTTCGAATTACTTTATTGAATTTGTCTGTATGCGCAAATGAAAACAATACCAGCAAGACATCAACCAAAATAAGCACCGTAAAAAAGTCATCAAAAAATATGGAATTGATGTCTAAGCCAAGTGTTATTCCTGCTTCTAAACCAGTGGTATGTGTTGCCCAATCATACACATTATAAAGGGCAATAATTACAAATGTTGGGACAAGCAATACAGCAAGTGCCTGTTTAAATTTTATAAACCGAATAAGTTCTGGACGCGTCTCGGTTAGTTTAAGTAGTTTTCGTACTCGAATCTTATTCATGCTATAGAAGAAATGGATGAGTAAAAACAGAACAACGGTGGCTAAAATATCATAGATAAATTGTAGGTTTTGCGAATTTTCAAACCAATCTCCATCTAGTGAAATATTTGACAAGTCCTTGTAAAGCCGTCTAATTACAATAAGCATGATGATTTCATATTGCTTCCCAATATAAATGGTCATGGATTTTGGTAAATAATAAATCAGCAGATAAACTTCATAAATTAGAATAAAAGAAAAGGGGGTGTATATTGCTGAAATCGGATTAGTAAACAGTTCTCCTGAGATTTGGATTCCTAAGAGTCCTAAATCGTTTAAGGAAATAACTGCTAGGTGCAGTAAAAAGCTGACAATAGCAATATTTATGATAATTTTCTCGCTAAACTTTTTGGTTCTTTCATCCAAAAGATTAGCATAAAGCTTTTCAAACATGTTGTTAAAATTTGACAAAATATACTAATTAAAATTCATTTGAGTTCATAAAAAGGTTTAAAGGTATACCTTTGTGTCACAAATACTTTTGATGATGACATTCTTAGAAATAAAATCTCACATAGAGAAGTTGGGGTTTACTATAGACACCTATGATTTTGATCGTCCATGGGGTGGTTTTTTAGTTATAGATGAATCGCAAGCCCAAGCTTTTGCAGATCAATTTTTCTCTGGTTTAGATGTTAATTCACTCCGCATAAGTGGTAAATTAAGCCCTAAAATCTTGATTGTTGAGCCGGGGGTTCGCTTATCATGGCAATATCATCATCGGCGTGCAGAAATATGGCGCGTTTACAAGGGAGTAGCAGGTATTGTCCGCTCTTCAAACGACGCACAAGGTGAAGTTGAAACGCTAAATACTGGCGATCAGGTGCGTTTACAGCAAGGAGAGCGTCATCGTTTGGTAGGACTCGAAGAGCGTGCCTTAGTTGCAGAAATTTGGCAGCATACTGATGCAAATAATCCTTCTGATGAAAACGATATTGTTCGTGTATCAGATGATTTTGGGAGATAATTATGTTGTATTCAGAATATCTTACGCCCCTTACTAGAATTGAAGATCAACTTTCCAAATGCTCTCAAGAACAATTGCATCATACTAATGAAGGAAAATGGAGTATTTTACAACACTTGTACCATTGTCTTATGGTAGAAAAGGGTGTGCTAGCATATATAAAGTTAAAAATCCAAGACCCAAGTGCACTAGTCAATATTTCATTGGTAACTCGTCTAAAATTCGTTTTGTTTTTTACGATGCTTCGTTTTGGTCTATTGAAAGTCAAAGCGCCTAAAATTGTACAAAAATTTCCAAAGAAAATGAGCGTAAAAGATTTGATGGTCACCTGGGAGTCAACACGCCAAGAATCAGAAGCGTTTTTTTTAAAGCTTTCTGTACATCACGCCAAAAAAGGAATTTTTAGGCATATGTTTATTGGGAGATTAAACAAGAATTTGACCTTAAAGTTCATCGAACTTCACCTTGTACACCACTTAAGATTGTGCAAGCTAAAGCCCTAATAAATACCCTATTGAAATTGAAACATATCCCATGTTTTCAAGTTTTTCTTCGCCAGGGAGTTCATTTGGCATTGAAAAAGTATACTCAATTTCCAAATCCCAGTTTCCAAAATCAAGTTCCAGTGGAATGCTAAGCTCTGTATTTAGCATTTGAAAAAGGTCTTTATTGACAAGTTCGAAGGGTCTAAAACGTATACCAGTACTTACTAATTCGGTAATTGTTTGAGTACCCCAGAAGAGCCCTAGGCGTGGCTGAATAGAAATGTTTAGTGATTTGCTTTTAAAAACAGCTAACGAAATATAGGTGTTATTTGAAATAAACGTTGAAGAGTTACCCCCAAACAAATATCCAGCAGTTAGCGAATTTCTAAACCATTTCTTGCGATAACTTATACTAGCCGTAAGACGTTGATTGTTTAGGTCGGCGACATCCTGACTAAATGACGAGTACGAGTAAATCCCTGTAGCTAAAAAGGATTTTTTCTTATCAATATAATTGGAATATCCGGCACTAAATGTTACAAAATCCCAATTTGGACGAACACTACTAAAGTAACCTGAACTTAGGTTTGCAAAGAAGTTGTTGGAGTCAATATAGCTGATAGATGGAAAAAAACTGTATTGCTCAACACCAAAATCACGTCCCGAAAAAAGGGTTTTGTCGTTGTACATGAAACTGGCATACAAGTAGTCTTGTTTTTTTATTTCATCAACAAATTGCATGACATCAAGACTGTCTGCAGCAAACAATTCATCTAAGATTATATCTATCTCGTTTTGTTCGGGTTCTTGTGCTGCAGCCAAAACGGAAACAAATAAAAAGAGCAATAGGGTTTTTCGCATAGTCTAAATGTAAAAAAGGGGTCAAATGACCCCCTTAAGATTTATCCATTTTTCTTTTTACGTTCTTTCCAGTTTTGCTTTCTTTCTTTTAGTTGTTCTCTACGTTCTTTCATGTTTTTCGTTCGTTCTTTCATGCGTTGTTTACGTTGTTTAAGGGCTTGCTTTTGCTCGTCTGTAATAGTGCCGCGAAAAGCATCTTTCATCGACTTGATTTCTTCCCTATTTGCAGCGAGAAGTTCTTTTTGAGCCTCTGTAAAAGTGGCGCGCAACGCTTCTTGTCGTTCTTTTTTGCCAAGGTCATTATTTTCCATAATAGCACGTTGCTCATCAGAAAGACTGGCTTTAAATTCCTCACGGTTTTGCCTAACAGCATCTTTTTGTGCCTTCAGCATTTCTTGTTGCTCGGGAGTGTAGATTTTTTGCTTCCCTTTTTGCTCGTCTTGAGCTAAAGCTGCGTGTCCAAACATGATGGCAGCTACTAGTGTGGTGATTTTGATGGTTTTCATATTATTCAATTTTTGTGTTTGATCTTTAGACCTGTGTTTTGGTAAAAAGTTTTGTTAGACGTCGTTTAAAACAAAATTTTGATCGAACCACTGGTCAAATTCTTCTTCGCTTACTTCTAAAGATTCGATAGTGAGTTGCTCAAACGAATCGTTGGAAAATTGTGAGCGGTTATTGGTAAACACCCCAATAACAACTATGGTAATCAAGCCCAAACCCATAACAAAACGTTTAATGTGCACGTTAGATTTTCTAACAGGTTTTTGAGTTTCTAAATATACAAGCATCTCTTTTTTGGACTGCTCAAAATAGCCTTTGGGGGTATGATAACCCAGTTTTTCGTTATGTAGCGTTTCCTTTTTCATACGTTCACAGTTACAAATAATGTTATTTTTTCTTTAGCCGCATAAAATGCGGTTTTTATGGAATTAACGTTCCAAGAGGTGATTTCGGAAATTTCTTCAAACGTTAGCTCATCAAAATATTTCATCTGAAAAACCTGTTGTTGTTTTTCTGAGAGTTTTGCCAAAGACTCATGTAGGGCATGGCTTACAGAGTCCAAATCAAAATACGGGTCAGCGGTGAGATGTGCAAAATATGCATTTGTATCGTCATTGTTGTCGTTGTAGTGTAGCTTTTGCTGTTGTTGTAAAAACCGCATCGACTCGTTATACGCAATCCGATAGCACCAGGTTTTTACAGTACTCTTAAATCCAAAATTTGGCAATCCTTTAAAAATCCGCACATAAGTATTTTGCAGGGTATCGTTGGCATGTTCGTGGTGCTTGACCAGTTTCCGAATATGCCAATACAACAACTCGTGGTAGCTTTCTACAACGGCGGAAACGGCCCTTGTAAATTGCTTGTTTTTAAGTTGTTGTACGATGTGCGCTTCGCTGTCCAATGCGTTGAATTTGTGATTTAGACCCTTGAAAGGTAAAAAAGTTTGGGGCAACATAAAAAAAATAAAAGCTGCGTAACCTTTGTCCGTTTTAAAAAGCGATATGATATGTATAAATTGTTTCCTTGAAATAAAAACCTATTTCAATACTACTTTGGTCATTTCAATCAATTATTATTATACATTAGCTAATTATTAGCTGAACCAACTTGAAACGTGTTTATACGTTCGGTGTGTTGAGGGTTAAGAAGTCAAACTCAACGTTAGTCTATCGTCTAGGCTCCCGAAATTTAAAGCTAGCTTCTGTTTTCATTCACAGGCTTTTTTCTTTAAAAGCCTTAAGTTCTCTACAACCCGATTATTATCGAAGGGTTTAGGTGTCATTTTCTTTATAGCTACACAAAAGTATACTCACAACGCCATAAATGAATAATGAACACAAGATATATTGATTTAATAGAACAAACATTTGATTTTCCACAGGAAGAATTTGATCTTTCTGGAAGCCATCTCCATTTTCATGGAATTGATTTGATGGAATTGATAGAGACCTATGGAACCCCCCTAAAATTCACCTTTTTACCTCAAATTTCAAACAATATTAACAGAGTAAAAAGTTGGTTTTTACAGGCAATGGAAAAGCATAACTACCAAGGTGCTTATCATTATTGCTATTGCACAAAAAGCTCACATTTTAAGTTTGTTCTCGAAGAGGCCTTACAAAACAATGTTCATATTGAAACTTCCTCAGCCATTGATATTGATATTGTTGAGGAATTAAAAAAATCTGGAAAAATCTCCAACGACACCTTTGTTTTGTGTAATGGTTTTAAACGCGACCAGTACATAGCTAATATTGGTAGATTGATAAACAACGGCCACCGAAATTGTGTTCCCATTGTAGACAATTTTGAAGAATTAAACCTGCTTTCAAATGCCGTTGAAGGCACGTTTAAGATTGGAATTCGTATCGCATCTGAAGAGGAGCCAAAGTTTGAATTCTATACCTCTAGATTAGGCATTGGGTACAAGAACATTGTTCCTTTTTTTAAGGAGCATATCCAAAAAAATCCAAAAGTGGAGTTAAAAATGCTTCATTTTTTTATTAATACAGGCATAAGGGATAACGCTTATTACTGGAACGAGCTATTAAAGTGCCTTCGTGTTTATACTACCTTAAAAAAAGTGTGCCCCTCTTTAGACAGTTTAAATATTGGCGGAGGTTTTCCGGTAAAGAACTCGCTAAACTTTGACTTTGATTATGCTTATATGATTGAAGAAATCATAAATCAAATTCAACTGTCTTGTGAAGAGGAGAACGTACCTGTTCCCGATATTTTTACTGAATTTGGAAGTTTTACTGTGGGCGAAAGCGGGGGTTCTATTTTTAAAGTACTCTATCAAAAACAGCAAAATGATCGTGAGAAATGGAATATGATTAATTCCTCTTTTATCACAACACTTCCAGATGTATGGGCGATAAACAAACGCTTTGTTTTACTACCTATAAATCGATGGAAAGACACCTACGAACGTGTGCTTTTAGGAGGGCTAACCTGCGATAGTGATGACTATTATAATAGTGAACAACACATCAATGCGATATATCTTCCTAAGTACGATACAAATAAACCGCTTTATATTGGCTTTTTTAACACTGGCGCTTATCAAGAGAATATCGGCGGATATGGTGGATTGCAACATTGTCTTATTCCAACCCCACAGCATATTTTAATTGATAAAGACGAAAAAGGGAATATTACTACTCGTTTGTTTCGTCCACAACAAGCCAAAGAAGATTTTTTAAAAATTTTAGGATATGAATAGTTTGAAAACCTATGCGGGAATACCTGAACAGTATTCTGTATTAGACCGCGCTCAAGTAGTGCTTATTTCCGTTCCATATGATGGAACAAGCACATGGCAGAAAGGTGCAGATAAGGGATTTGATGCCTTTTTAGAGGCTTCTGCGAACATGGAGCTTTACGACATCGAAACAAACAGTGAAGTATATAAAAAAGGTGTTTTTATTGCAGAGCCTGTTACTGAAAATTCCTCACCAGCACTGATGGTAGAGCAGGTGCATAAAACCGTTAAAAAATACCTCCAGAAAAATAAATTCGTTACCATTTTTGGTGGTGAACACTCCATTTCCATAGGAACGATACGCGCCTTTAAAGAATGTTTTAAAGACCTGACGGTACTTCATTTAGATGCCCATTCCGATTTAAGAGAAGAATATAACGGATCACCCTATAATCATGCATGCGCGGTATATGAAGCAAGTAAAACCACCAATTTGATTCAGGTTGGAATTCGATCTATGGATAGTAGCGAAGTAGAAACAATGAATAAAGATCAGGTCTTTTTTGCAGAACAAATGATATTCGATGATTCTTGGATAGATCGTGCCATAGATATGATGACCGATACTGTTTTTATCACACTAGACCTTGATGTTTTTGATCCATCAATAATGCCGTCTACTGGAACACCCGAACCCGGAGGACTGTTGTGGAATGAAACTATTGAATTCCTAAATAAAGTGTTTAAGGAAAAAAATGTCGTAGGCTTTGATATTGTAGAGTTGTGCCCTAACCCTTCTAATAAAGCTCCCGATTTTTTGGTTGCTAAACTCTATTACAAAATGCTTTCGTATAAATTTTCTCGCCGCGATTACGATGATTTTTTAGATAGCGATTTAATAGAATTTGGTAAAAAACAAGATAAAAAGAAGGAACAAATAGAACTAAATGATGATGAATTATAAAGGAGACATATCACATTTTATAGACACCTATTTTTTGCATTTTAATGCTGCTACTTTGGCGGATGCGGCTAAAGCATACAATGAGCAATTGGAAAAGGGATCAAAAATGTTGGTTTCTTTAGCAGGAGCCATGAGTACTGCTGAAATTGGAAAAATATTTTCTGAAATAATCCGTCAAAACAAAGTACATATTGTGTCATGTACCGGAGCTAATTTGGAAGAGGATATTATGAATCTGGTTGCTCATTCACATTACAAGCGTATTCCCAACTATAGAGATTTAACTCCTCAAGATGAATGGGATTTGCTTTTAAAAGGGTTAAATCGAGTAACTGATACCTGTATTCCCGAAGATGAAGCCTTCCGAAAATTACAGCGACATATTTTTAAAATTTGGAAAGATGCGGAGGAAAATGGTGAACGTTATTTTCCGCATGAGTTTATGTACAAGTTATTGTTGTCTGGCGTTTTAGAAGATGCCTATGAAATTGACCCCAAAGATTCGTGGATGTATGCCGCCGCACAAAAAAACCTTCCTATGGTTGTTCCGGGTTGGGAAGACAGCACTATGGGAAATATATTTTCATCCTATGTGCTAAAAGGAGAGCTCAAAGCGAGTACCATGAAGTCAGGGATTGAATACATGGCATTTTTGGCTGAATGGTATACTAATAATGCTCAAAACGGGATTGGTTTTTTTCAAATTGGCGGTGGTATTGCCGGAGATTTTCCCATATGTGTTGTGCCGATGCTGTATCAAGATATGGAACAAGAAAACACCCCTTTTTGGAGTTATTTTTGCCAAATTAGTGACTCTACAACCAGTTACGGTTCCTATTCTGGAGCAGTTCCCAATGAAAAAATAACTTGGGGAAAACTTGATATTAATACCCCAAAATTTATGATTGAAAGTGACGCTACAATTGTGGCGCCATTGGTTTTTGCCTATATTTTAAATATGTAAAATGAAAAGATTAATTGTAGATTACAAAAAACTTACGGATGAAATTTTAGAGCTGTTGGTTTCGCAGTATCCGTATGGTTATGATGAGGATGATATTTTAGAGTTTAAGATGGCATCAGGAGAAATTGTAGAAGCTATTGAAGTGCGGTCTGAAGACACCATTTATTTGGTCAAAATTGGCAGTAAGCTAACTCAAGCGTTAAAGGAATATGAAGAGACTGTTTTTAAAAAAGAAGATGATTTTTCTTTTTTTGAGAACGACGAAATTGATGATAATGAAAACCTTGATGATTAAAAGCAGCACTTAATAGCTACAAGAATTTTTAAATAATAACGTTATGAACACATTATTTCACGTATCACTTCCATGTGAAGACATCGCTCAAACAAAGACGTTTTATACAGATATAATTGGATGCGAGATTGGTAGAAACGCACAACATTGGGCGGATATTAATCTTTTTGGACATCAAGTTACCTTCACTGAAGCGGGTAAGTTTACTTTTGAAAATCCAAATTATGTTTTTGAGGGAAAGATATTGCCCTCTTTTCACTTTGGCATTATTGTGACGTTAGAGTTGTGGAGTGCGTTATATAAAAAATTGTGCAGTACAGATTGTGAAATCGTTCATCAAAAAACATTTTTAAATTCTCAAAAAGGAGAACACTTATCTTTTTTTATTAAGGACCCTGATGGTTATATGTTGGAGTTCAAATCCTTTAAAAGTCAGAGTGAAATTTTTCAACAATAAAAAACCCTTCATTCACAAACGACGTCTGTTAAGAAGGGTTGTTGTAGCGAGGGGGGGACTTGAACCCCCGACCTCCGGGTTATGAATCCGACGCTCTAACCGGCTGAGCTACCTCGCCAAAGCGGCGCAAATATAATAATTTGTTTCCCCAAATGTTTAGAGTTTTTTTCTCTTTTCTTTTAAAGGTCA
>JAURNV010000013.1 GCA_030830005.1 Flavobacteriaceae bacterium
GGAATTGAAATAGAGTCTGTTGTTCCTTCGTGAATTATAGCTTCAAAATCTACTCCTTTAACCTGTAAATTTGGCACCTCTTTTTTTACTTCTGGGTTATTGTTATCATAAAAAACAACAATTACTTCAGGAGTGCCTGGTGTTTCCTCGAGACAAATATCATCTGGCTCACAACCCAAAAGGCTAATTATTAAAACAGCTATTAAGTAGGTTTGTCTTTTCATTCTCTCAGTTTCAAAAATACAATATTTTCTACGTGTTGTGTATGTGGAAACATATCTATGGCTTGACTTATAACCACATCATAAATTTCTGATAGAGTCGATAAATCGCGTGCTTGTGTTTGCGGATTACAACTGATATACAGTATTTTAGGAGACTTTATTTTAACTAATTGTTTAATAACATCGTTATGCATTCCGTCTCTTGGTGGATCAACAATAATCACATCAGGGTTTCCGTATTTCGTAACAAAATCGTCTGTAAAAACTTTACGCATATCTCCAACCTCAAATTCTGCATTGGTCACTTTGTTTCGAATAGCATTTTCTTTTGCAGCTACGATCGCTTCTGGAATTGATTCAATTCCAATTACTTTTTTGCACTGCTTGGCTATATATTGTGCAATTGTTCCAAGTCCTGTATAAAGATCATAGACTATGTCAGTTGCCTGAATAGATGCTAATTTGAGTGCTTGTTCATATAATATTTGTGTCTGTTCAGGATTGGTTTGAAAAAAAGCCTTTGGTGTAATTCTAAATTTTAAACCCCCTATTTTTTCGGTTATATAAGTGTTGCCATGAAAACAATGTACATCTTGGTCGTATATGGTATCGTTTGCCTTTTTGTTGATAATGTATTGTAACGAGGTAATATTAGGGAAAGTCACCTTTATATGGTTCAGTAACGCTTCTCTTGCTATTTTATCTTCGTAGAAAAACTGAATAACCACCATAATTTCTCCAGAAAGGGTAGTCCGCAACATCAGTGAGCGTAAAAACCCTTCATTTTCTTTAGTATCAAAAAAAGAAAGTCCTTTTTGCCTTGCATAGGTTTTTACTTCGTTGCGAATACGATTTGGAATTTCAGATTGTAAATGACAATAATCAATATCGACTATTTTATCCCACATCCCTGGAATATGAAACCCTAATGCTGTTTTATCCTCAACGGCTTTGTCTCCACTAATTTCCTCAGCCGTAAGCCAACGACGCGCCGAAAAACTAAATTCCATTTTATTTCGATAAGCGAAAATATTTTCACAACCTATAATAGGCGCATATTTGGGCACTTCAACACCACCAATTCGGCTTAGTGCGTCAGTAACTTCCTGCTGTTTGTGTTTCAGCTGGGCACCATACTCCATATGTTGCCAAGTGCAACCTCCACAAGTACCAAAATGGGTGCAAACTGGAGTAATTCTATCCGCACTTTTTTGATGAAAATGAGAGACTTTACCCTCAAAATGTCGTCTTCTTTTCTTTTGAACAATTACATCAACTGTATCGCCAGGAATTGCTCCTTTTACAAATACAACTTGACCATCTTGCGTCCGTCCAACACCATTCCCTTTTTTTGCAATTCCCTCAATAGAAAGATTTTCTATAAGGGGTAGCGCTTTTTTTCTTCGCATGTGACAAAAATACGCAATGACCCTTCATTTTATCTTAAATAACGTAATAATAAAAAAGTAGTAAATTAGAGTGCAAAATTATCTAATTCCTTTATGATGAAAACACTCAATTCCCTACTTGTTATGACTTTTTTATGTGTCAATATTCTTGTTGCACAGGAAAAATCAGAAAAAGAAAATTTAAGTCCGCTCGAAACCGCATTAAACGGATTTACGTTTAGAAGTATTGGCCCTGCGTTTATGTCGGGTCGTATTGCAGACATTGCGATTGATCCGAACAATGAAAACATTTGGTATGTAGCCGTAGGTTCGGGAGGATTTTGGAAAACTACCAATGCTGGTACTACTTGGAAGCCGCTAACGGATAGCCAACCTTTTTATTCTACGGGTGCAGTTGCACTTGATCCGAGCAATACCCAAACCATATGGTTGGGAACTGGTGAGAATGTTGGCGGTCGCCACATTGGTTATGGTCACGGGATTTACCTAAGCCGCGACGGAGGCAAGTCTTGGCAGAATAAAGGACTCAAAAAATCTGAACATATCTCTAAAATTATAGTTCACCCCGATGATTCAGAAACGGTTTGGGTAGCTTCACAAGGTCCGCTTTGGAGTTCTGGCGGCGATCGTGGACTGTATAAAACTACCGATGGGGGATCGACTTGGAATAAAATGATAGCTTTAGACGAATGGACGGGGGTAACTGATATGGTTATCGATCCAAGAAATCCTGATGTTTTATATGCGGCAAGTTGGCAACGACATCGAAATGTTGCTGCATATATGGGAGGTGGCCCTGGTACGGCATTGTACAAATCTGTTGATGGAGGTAAGAATTGGCGTAAACTTAAGACAGGTTTGCCAAAATCTGATATGGGTAAAATTGGCTTGGCTATTTCTTCAATTGACCCTAATGTTTTGTATGCTGCCATTGAGTTAGATCGCAGAACGGGTGCTGTCTATCGTTCGGCTAATGGGGGGGAGAGTTGGACTAAAATGTCTGATACCGTTTCAGGAGGAACAGGCCCACATTATTACCAAGAATTGATTGCTTCACCTCATGTGTTTGACAAGATATTTTTAATGAATAACTATGTGCAGATTTCAGAAAATGGAGGCAAATCCTTTTATCAGATGAACGAAACCAATAAGCACGTAGACAGCCACGCTTTGGTGTTTAAAAAAGACGATCCAAATTATTTGTTGATTGGTACCGACGGAGGATTGTACGAATCTTTTGACAATACCCAAAATTGGAAGTTTGTCAACAACCTACCGTTAACACAGTTTTACAAAGTAGCTGTTGATGACGCTTATCCGTTTTATAATATTTTTGGTGGTACTCAGGATAACAATACACAAGGAGGCCCTTCTAGAACATTAAAAAGTAATGGTATAAGTAATGCTGATTGGTTTGTTCTGTTGGGCGGAGATGGACATCAACCTGCCACTGAACCTGGTAATCCCGATATCGTATATGCACAATCTCAGCAAGGAAATCTACATCGTGTTGACCGAACCACAGGCGAGGCGGTATATATACGTCCTCAAAACAGTCTTAATGAGCCCTATGAGCGTTTTAATTGGGATGCGCCTATTTTGGTGAGTCAACATGATACTAAGCGGTTATATTTTGGTTCACAGCGTGTATGGCGTTCCGAAAATAGGGGAGACAGCTGGACGCCAATTTCTGCCGATTTGACCAAAAATGAAGAACGTCTTTCATTACCTATAATGGGTCGTCAACAGAGTTGGGATGCTGCATGGGATGTGTATGCGATGTCTACGTATAATACCTTGACTTCTTTGGCGGAGTCTGCCCAAGATGAAAACATTTTATATGCTGGCTCTGATGATGGATTGCTTCATACAACTAAAGACGGAGGTGCCTCTTGGACCACCCAAACCGTAGATAAATTACCAGGAGTACCTTCTACGGCTTTTGTTAACGATATCAAAGCTGATATGTTTGACGCTAATGTTGCCTATGTGGCACTTGATAACCATAAATATGGAGATTATGCTCCTTATTTGTACAAATCTACCAATGGTGGGAAAACGTGGAAATCTATCGCAAATGGTATTCCAGAGGGAACTCTTGTGTGGCGATTGGTTCAAGATCATGTAAATCCAAACTTGTTGTTTTTAGCAACGGAATACGGGGTGTATATCAGTTTAAATCAAGGCTCAAAATGGCATAAGTTCAGTAAGGGGATGCCCACAATATCAGTTCGTGATTTGGCAATTCAAAAGCGTGAAAACGATCTTGTAGCAGCCACTTTTGGACGTAGCTACTATGTTTTAGATAACTACAGCCCACTCAGATATATTTCTGAAGAAACCTTAGCTAAAGGCCCAACAGTATTTCCTGTAAAAAAAGCATTACAATATGTTGAGATTCGCGGGGGTACTTCCAGTCAGGGAGCTTCTTTCTACACGGCTAAGAATCCAGTTTATGGGGCGCAGTTTACCTATTATATTTCTGAAGATTTTAAAACCCAAAAGGCAAAACGAACAAAATTTGAAAAATCCCTTAAAAAGGAAATGAAAGACATTCCATTTCGAGGTTGGGATGCCTTGGATACTGAAATGAGCGAACTTAAGCCAAAAGCACTTCTTCGTGTTTCGGATACTAGAGGAAATACAGTGGCAGAAGTTTCAGGAGACTACACTAAAGGCATTCATCATGTGCATTGGGATTTGCGTCAGGTAATGCCATCAACTATTGATATTCATGCTAAGAACGATAGCGGGCGTGGAATACGAACTAATGTTGTTCCTGGAACCTATCAAGTGCAATTGTTTAAATCTCATGAGGGTATGCTCACCCAGCTTTCTGAAAAACAATCTTTTGAGGTGGTTCGACTGCGTCAAAATGTGTTGGATAATCCAACGGCAGCTTCGCATGAGAACTACAAAGAAAAGCTAAACGCCCTGTATGTAAGTGCCGATAAACTACGTAAAAAATTCAGCACTACATCAAAGAAAATCAACGCTTTGTCTAAGGGATTATCTTTTGCACAACAGCAGCAGCAGGTTTTGCATCAAACCGTATATGCGTTACAGCAAGATGAAAGAGAGATTGATAAACAGTTAAACGGAAGTCCTGCCAAAAAAGAAGTAGGGGAGAAAGATACACCAACCTTGGGATCACGAATATCTATTGCGTCTCGAGGATTTTATAACAATACATATGGTCCTACAAAAATGCATATGGAAAGTTATGATATGGCAGTAACCCTTTTAAATCAATTAACAACTAAAATTGATGCTTTAGTAGAAAAAACAGACACTACTATCGCTGCTGCAACTGCAGCAGGGGCACCTGTCATTTTGGATTAACGAAGTCATTAACTAATAACCCAACCACCAATGAGTAGCTTTGAATACCTGCTTGTTGGTGGTTTGCTTTTAGGTATTGGTCATAGCCAGTTTCAAAAAGGGGCTCAAACGGATTTTGATAACGCTCCCAAAAGGCACGTACTTCGCGAATATTTGCTAGCACACCTTCAGGAATAGAAGTCATAATTTCCTTGGCATGTTGTTGATCTGCTCGATACAGCGAATTGATTAGGTGCTGGAATGCCAACAAATTTCCAGCATAGGCTACCAAAGAATTTTGTGCCTTTGTTGTGGCTTTAATGCTAATGTAGTTAGCCTCGTCTTCTGCGGCAAAGCCCCATTGGTGTGCAATTTCGTGACAAGCCGTTGTTAAAATGCGGAGCTTAGGTTGTAAAGTATTTACTTGTGCCTCATGTGTAAACGGGTTGGCATATCCTCCAAAACCCATATAACTCAGTAGGGTAGGAAAGAGAGTGGCTTTGGCTCTTCCGTGAAGTTTTTCTGGTCTAGATGGTGTATGTTCCATTGTTTCTGTTGCCAACGCAAGAAGTGAACGATTGTCAAGATCAGTTATTACTTTTTGTGAAACCGATTTACTCAATATGTTGTGTAAAAGTGTTGTTTGCTCTGCGTAATAATGAGTGGTTTGTAATAGGTGATCTACAGACAGCGTATCGGGCAATCCGCGCTGTACGCGCATAGGGGTTTTAAAATAATGCAATCCCCACGAGGTATAAAAGAGCGCTACTAGTATGCCGATTATAGCAATAGATTTCCAAAAATGTTTTCTTAGTGAAAAGCGTATCAGCCCTCGTGCCAACATAACAATACCCAAGCCATATCCAATGTCTCCCACCGAAAAGGGTACCCAAGACCATAGCCTTTGATTAAGATACGAGATATGGGGATAAAGTTTTTGAACATAATAATGCTCAATCCAAAGGGGGTTGTTTTTTAAAACGGCTAACCCAATAAAAAATACCGCTATGCTAATTAAAATCCGGAATTGTATCCGCTGACTCATTCACTTCGCACTTCCACAATTTCTACTTCAAAAATAAGGGTAGAATTTGGCGGAATAACAGAGTTTCCTTCGCCATAAGCAAGGTCAGCAGGAAGATAAAGTGTAGCCTTTTCCCCTTGTTTGAGTAGCGAAAGTCCTTCTTTAAATCCAGCAATCAACGCCACTTCAGGATCCACACGCGCCTCGATAGGTCGATACCCACCGCCACTATCTCGTCTATGATCGTATTGATCATAAGCTTTTGCCACCGCAGCCATTGACGTGTCTAACAGATTGCCATCTTCAAAATATACAGCATAGTGCGTAAAGGCTGAAACCCCTGGAACAACTGCTTTTCCATCTGTTTTATTGGTGATAACATAAGAAAGACCACTTGAAGTAGTTACAGCTTCATTTTTAAGAGCTTTTAACTCAGCAGCTTTGTCTGATTTGACTTTTTCTAGTTGGGCAATCTGCGCTGCTTTTCGTTCTTCGACACCATCAAAATAGGCATCAAAAACTTTATCTGCCTTAAATTTTCTTGCTTGACTTCCTTTTCTAATAATTTCAATCGATACTATAGTATCATTTTGTTGTATAGAGTCCACAACCTCTTGACCTTTAATGACACGACCAAAAACACTGTGCTTTCCGTCAAGCCAAGAAGTTTCTTTATGGGTTATAAAAAACTGACTCCCGTTTGTGTTTGGACCTGCGTTTGCCATCGAAAGTACTCCCGGACCGTCATGTTTGAGCTCATCAACAAACTCATCTTCAAATTTATATCCTGGACCACCTTGTCCAGTTCCTGTAGGGTCTCCTCCTTGAATCATAAAATCGGCAATGACTCGGTGAAAGATAATTCCATTAAAATAAGGTTTTCCTTTATACAAACTGTCAACTTTATTATTTGTTCCTTCTGCAAGTGATACAAAATTTGCTACAGTATTGGGTGTTTTATCATACGTCAGGGCAATAAGTATGTTCCCCTTATTGGTTTGAATATCTGCGTATAATCCTTTTTCTAAACCGTTTTTGCTAGTTGAGCAACCAAAAACTAAAAGCAGGGTGGTTGTAAAAAGTATGAGATGTTTTTTCATAAGATTAAATGAGGATTGAAAAGTACAAAAATTAAATTTGTTGCAAACTAAGATAAAAAGGTTTTTAATGAACGAACAAAATATGCCACAGTTTCTGCTAAGGAGCGTTTCGAAATACCTCCAGAGGCATTAATGTGCCCACCACCACCAAAGTAGGTTTTAGCAAACACATTTACAGGTAAATCCCCTTTGCTTCTAAACGAAAGCTTTACGACTCCTTCATTGCGGTACTCAATCATGATCACAGCCATCGTAATTCCTGCGACTGACAAACCGTAGTTCACAAAGCCTTCGGCATCGCCTTTTTGAAAGTTACAAGCATCAAGTTCATCTTGACTAAGGGTAATGTAAGCCGTGTTTAAATCGCTTAAAAAAATCATGTTTTGAAGGGCTATTCCAAGTAGTTTTAGCCTGTCAGGGCGCGCGGTATCTTTGATTTGTTCATGAATAAAACTATGGTTTGCACCACAATCCATTAACACTGCCACGGCTTTGTGCGTGTTAGCGGTTACACTTGGAAACCTAAATGACCCAGTATCTGTTAATATACCTGTATAAAGACAACTTGCTACTTCCTCGTTGATGTGTTTTCTTAAATTTAATTCAACAATGATATTGTAAACTAACTCACATGTAGATCCTATTGTAGGCTCAGAAAACATCAGATGTGCATAATTCTCAGGGTCTTGATGGTGATCAATCATCACAATTTTAGCTTTGCTCATTGCGATATGATTGCCCATCTGATCAATTCTACTCAAGGTGTTAAAATCCATAGTAAAAACAAAATCTGCCTCATCTATCAGTTCATTTGCGCTTTCTGGAGTTGATTCATAATATACTACAGCTTCATGCCCAGGTAACCAATGTAAAAAAGTGGGATAGGCATTTGGTGCAATTACCGTAACAGTATGTCCCAATTGCTGTAAAACACCATTCAGGGCTAAGCTGCTACCCATGGCATCACCATCTGGATTTTTGTGTGGAATGATAACCATTTTTGCCGGGCTTTTTAGCCATATTGCCAATTGTTGAATTGCAGTCATAAAACAAAGATAGCCATTGTGTGCATTAGTATGCTTTTTGTACATTTGATATTCATATTATTTCTGTGCGATTATCATTTTTTAAACAATCCAAAAGCCGTAGGTTTAATTATACCCCTCGTTATTTTAAAGGAAAGCAAAATGCTAATCCATATGCTTTTGGTTCTGCCTTTGAGAAGTATCGCGACACTCCAAACAATAACGATTTTGGAGCGCATTGGCGCGAGGCAAGGGACACGAGTCGGAATCGTAGAAATAGAGGCGTTTCCCCTAGATTGTTGCTCATTGTCGCTCTGCTGTTTTTATTTGCACTGTATGTGCTTGACTTTGACCTTACAATTTTCTGAACTGTATGAGTGATATTATTCGATTACTGCCTGACCATGTGGCAAATCAAATTGCTGCTGGCGAAGTGGTTCAACGCCCTTCTTCTGTTGTAAAAGAATTATTAGAAAATGCCATAGACGCTGGTGCAACACGTGTTTCTCTTATTGTAAAAGAAGCTGGTAAAGCCCATATTCAAGTAGTAGATAATGGAAATGGCATGAGCGAAACTGATGCACGAATGTGTTTTGAACGTCATGCAACTTCAAAAATTCAAAAAGCAGATGATCTCTTTAATCTTTCAACCAAAGGATTTCGAGGCGAGGCAATGGCAAGTATTGCTGCAGTTGCACAAGTACAACTCGTCACAAAAACAAAAGAAGATGATCTTGGTATTCGCATCGATATTGAAGGTTCTGAAGTAGTACAACAGCAACGTGCTACAGCGGCGATAGGAACTTCTGTTGTAGTAAAAAACCTCTTTTTTAACATTCCTGCACGTCGGAATTTTTTAAAATCACCTCAAGTAGAATTTCGTCATATTACGGACGAATTTCATCGTGTGGCGTTGATACACCACGAGATTCATTTTGAACTTATTCACAACGGTAGTGAAGTGTTTCAGTTGCCCCCCACAACACTCAGGCAGCGCATTGTCCACGTATTCGGGTCAAAGTTTGATGAGCGTTTAGTGCCTGTTTCTGAAACTACTGACATGGTTGCAATTACAGGATTTGTTCTTAAACCTGATTTTGCGAAAAAATCACGTCATCAGCAGTTTTTTTTCGTGAACAATCGATTTATTAAAAGTGGCTACTTGCATCATGCTGTTTTGGCAGCATATGAAGGGTTAGTTTCACCTAACCATCAGCCTGGTTACTTTTTATACCTAACGGTTCCGACAAACCAGTTGGATATTAATATTCACCCCACAAAAACAGAAGTTAAGTTTGAAGATGAGCATGCCTTGTATGCGGTTCTTCGTGCGGCTATAAAACACAGTTTAGGTCAATTTAGTATTGCTCCTGTTTTGGATTTTACTAACGACAATAGCTTTGATACCCCATATGCACAGCATAAAGCCTCTCCCGTGGCACCACGTGTTTCTGTCAATGCAAACTTTAACCCATTTGCAACGACATCACCACCTCGGAAATTCGAAAAATCTATCTCATTTAATGACGATAGTATTAAGGAAAAGACCCAACCTCTTCTAGAAACTCCTGATAAAAAAATCAACGTTTCTTTTCAATGGGCTCAAAAATATTTAATTGCACCTCATTATAACGGGGTATTGGTAGTGCATCAAAGTAGGGCTCACGAACGTGTGCTCTATGAAGAATTTATGCACCTATGGGAAACCGAGGAAATAACTTCTCAAACGCTTGCCATTCCCTTGGCAATTACATTAGATCGGCCGAGTATAAATGCCATTATCTCTCACGAAAAACTTCTTGTAGAAATGGGCTTTGTTTTGCATAGCGCCCAAGAAGACACAGTGGAGTTTGATGCCATTCCACAGGTTTTCGTAATTGAAGATATACCACATTTTTTACAACAATGGCTGGCACAAACCGTTGATGGTACGGTTCATGCCTTTTCGCAACGAGACGTTATGGCGCGGTCATTGGCTACCCAACGAAGTATTTCTTCGGGGCGCTCTATGGAATCGTATGAACAAATAGAACTGATAAATAAACTTATGTCGTGTAAAGAAGCTGATCGTACTCCGGAAGGAAAGGCAACCTATAAAGTGTTAACGTCACGTGAACTTGAACGTTTTTTTAGCATATGAGAAATATTCCAGATATAATTAAGCAACTTATCATTATCAACTTTTTGATTTTCATTGGAACTCAATTTGTTGGACAACTTGCCTACGACCTTTTGGCATTGCATTATCCTAAAAACGACCTTTTTGGAATTTGGCAGATTGTAACCCATATGTTTATGCATGGAAGTATTTCGCATATCTTATTCAATATGTTTGGGCTATGGATGTTTGGGTCGCCATTGGCACAAATGTGGGGAAAACAAAAATTCTTGTTTTTTTATCTCTCAACAGGTTTGGGAGCTGCCATATTACAGCTCTTAGTCTATCACCTTCAAATTCAAGGTTGGGTAGACGATTTGGTATCTCAAGGATATCTAATAGAGGAAATATACCGCTCATTACAACAAAGTCAGTCATTATTCAACGTTACTATGGTAGGCGCTTCTGGAGCATTATATGGGGTGTTGGTAGCCTTTGCATTTTTATTTCCTAATGCAGAGTTAATGCTTATCTTTTTGCCTATCCCCATTAAGGCAAAGTATTTTGTTCCTTTAATTTTATTAATGGATTTATTTTTTGTTTTTTCTTCGTATTCTATGTGGCCCATTGCCCATTTTGCGCACGTAGGGGGGGCTATAACGGGCTTTATTATGATGTGGTATTGGAAAGGAAATCAGTTTACTAAAAACCGCTGGAATTAATGGATGCTTTGAATCAGTTGCGAAATAGGTTTACCCGACTAAATATTCTTGAAAAACTTATAGCTGTATTAGTTCTTTTTTTCTTGCTACCGCTATTGCTAAATACTCTCTTGTTTCTTTTTAACAGTTCTTTTCCAAACTGGATAACACTTTTTGAACTTTCGGCTGATGTGGAAACGGTAATTGTACGTCCTTGGACTTTACTTACTTATGGTTTTTTTCATGGCTCATTGGGGCATATTTTTTGGAATATGTTACTGCTATACATCGCTGGAGGTCTTATGCTAAATCTTTTTCAGAAAAATCTTTTTCTCAACACTTTTTTTGTGGGTATTATCGCTGGTGGATTAATATACATTTTGTCCTATGCTATTTTTCCAGCATTTCAAAACCATTCTTCTGCTCTTATTGGAAGTTCTGCGGGTGTTATGGCTGTTTTGATTTTTATGGCTTCTTACATGCCTAATTCGCCAATTCGAGTATTTGTTTTTTCTATTCCATTAAAATACATCGCATTGTTTTTTGTTTTTTTAGACGTTGTACAAATTCCATCTTCCAATGCTGGAGGACATATCGCACATTTGGGAGGTGCTGTATGGGGTTATGTATATCAAAGAAGTTTTTTGAGCGGAAATGATATTGGAGCATGGTTTATGAATCTTGTAGGTTTTTTTCAATCGTTTTTTGACACTTCTAAGCCTGCTAGAAAATCTGTCAATAGGAATCGCTCTTCTAAGTCAAAAACAGGTGTAGATCAAAAGAAAATTGATGCAATTTTGGATAAAATTGCAGCTTCTGGCTATGAAAGCCTTACTAAAGAAGAAAAGGAATACTTGTTCCGTGCAGGAAAACAATAGCTATTTTTCGAAAAACGAAAAGACACACCCTCCGTAGCTTCTTGCGCTTGTAAAATAGGGGAGGTTTGACAAATCTACTTGTTCAGCATGCTCAACAATTAGTAATCCGTTTTTAGCTAAAGCTTTATGTTGAAATATTATATCTATTAAATTTTCGTATGCATCAAAAGTGTAAGCGTATGGTGGGTCTGCAAAAATAAAGGTATAAGATGAATGGAGCCGTTCCAAAAACCTTTCGACAGACGCACGGATAGGAGTGATGGGGAACGATAGGCTATCCGACGTTTTGGCAATGAATTGTATACATTGTGCTTGTTGGTCTACGGCAGTAATCGCTGTTACACCACGAGAAGCAAATTCATAACTGATATTGCCTGTACCTGCAAACAAGTCAAGAACTGTACATCCTTCAAAGTCATATTGGTGCGACAAAATATTAAAAAGGGCCTCTTTGGCACGATCGGTTGTCGGGCGGACAGGAAGATTTTTGGGTGGACTTATGCGCCGACCTTTATTTGTGCCAGAAATAATGCGCATCAAAATAAATTTAGCAAGCAGAAATTTTGATGTTGGTTAAGTCGAGGCGAAGCAAATGTTAATTTGTGATTGGGCTCTAAAAGGTTTATACTGCGAACAAATTCGTAAAGTGCATTAAAGGTTGCATCTTCTGCTGCGATGTCTCCAACTACAAAAAGGGGTATTTCATTTGGGCTGATACCGTACTTTTTGGCGGAAAGCAATACATAATAGGCAACATCTTTTGGGGTTTTAGCTTCAAAACAATTGTAGAACATCAATTTCTTGTTTTGTAACAACGCAGTATGTATATGATTATTTTCTTTGTAAATACCCCAAACATATTCGCCATCTGCTTTGTTATGTCGATCAAGTGCGCGAAGCCAAACGCTCACCGCATGATAGTATTTAAACGATCCAAATGCGTCTATCAGCATATTGTTTACGTTAACAAATGGCACGTAAACGGTGATCCAGTCTTGGTCTTCTAACTGATCATAGGTGACAAAATCGTTGGGTCGTAAATCTAAATCCTTTTCTACATATTCCTGCAGTGCATTTTCTTCAAAAAGAGATTTCGGAACCAGAGTAGCTAGATTGTTCTCTACACTACAACGGACTTCATTAAAACTTTTTTGGAGAATCAGTTGCTTTTTTAATTCAGCTTGAATTTCTTTATGTAGCTGTTCAATGGGAATGGGCTCAGTGAATGTTTTGCTAAAAAAACCGCTTGCTTTTTTACTCGCAATCTCATGAATAAAAAAAGAAAATCCATTCAGATGTACATGAATGGATAATACCAAATTGGACTTTTCTTTTTTGTTATTTTGCTGTTGCATCGTATATGCTCGGCCAGTTTCCATTGGTGCTAACCTCAGAAAGCGATCCTAAAATAATAGATGGGCCGTTTACTCCATCAACAGAAATCGTGGCTTTTTCTTGTTCTAATAAATACTTGTCTTGATCAAAGAGAACGATGTCTTTCGAAACAAGCACTTCAAAAACAGGTACTTGATAGCCATTTTTATCAATAATATCAGCTTTCATGCTAAAGGTAGTATCAACTCCTTCTACAGGAACCTTCATCATTGTTTTATAGCGGTCTGATGTACCGTAAAGCGAATCTTTAACAGATGCAAACCCAAGCGTGTCAATAATTTGAACTTCGCGGAGCATGTCAATTCGATAAACACGGTCGTACTCTAAATAGCTAGAATCTCTTTTTTCTACCAAAATATATTGAGCAGTATCTACAAATTCGACTAAACTTTTAAAATCTTGCGCATACACACCAGTTACGCTCTTGTGGGCTACCTGAGCAAGACCAACATCTTTAAGGTTTTGGATAACGTCCGCATAGCGTTGTTCTTTTACCTTATTAAATTGAATGGGCTCGTAGATTGAGTTGTAGAGTTTGTAACCAAAAAATGTAATAAGTAGCCAAAGAATAGGGAGCAATACTTTTTTCATGACGAGATTAAATTTTGATGATAACAAAGCTACAATTTTTTTTCTTCCTTATGCCCTTCCATAAAACATTCCTACTTTTAACACATGAATCCAACCGCTTTACTTGCAAAGCTTAAACAAACTTTTCCATTTACACCTACTCTTCTTCAAGATGAAGCTATTCGTGAGATAGTATCTTTTTTATGTTCTACTGAAAAGAATGAAGTTTTTGTGTTAAAAGGGTATGCAGGAACAGGTAAAACAACGCTCATAAGCACACTAGTAAAATCAATTGGTGCGTTGCGTTACAAAACAGTATTATTAGCTCCTACCGGGCGGGCAGCAAAAGTGATAGCAGCCTATTCAAATCACACTGCCAATACGATTCACAAACGCATATACTTTACGCAGCAAGAGAAACAAGGCAACTTGACATTCAAACTTCAAAAAAACAAATTTAAACGTACATTGTTTTTGGTTGATGAGGCTTCTATGATTGCTGACCAACAGCAACAGAGTAAGCTTTTTGAGAATGGCTCACTATTACATGACTTGATACAATACGTTCATTCTGGAGAAGATTGTAAACTATTGCTGGTTGGAGATACTGCACAGTTACCTCCAGTGCATACTTCACTAAGCCCCGCACTCGACATGCGCGTGTTGTCAGTAGAGCATGGACTAAACCCCAAAGAAATTGAACTTGTCGAAGTCGTTAGACAAGGAAAAGACTCAGGTATTTTGTTTAATGCAACCCGTATTAGGCAGCAATTGCTATCAGAACAGACATCAAATTTTGAATTTGTATTAGATTCCTTCCCTGATGTTATACGACTACAAGACGGATTCGAAATTCAAGATGCTATTGAAACGGCTTTTCGTGAGGTGGGCAGAGAAGAAATGGCATGTGTGGTGCGCTCAAACAAACGTGCTAACGGCTATAACAAACAGATTCGTAGTCAAATTTTAGGAAAAGAAGCTGAACTTTCAACAGGCGATTTAATTATGGTGGTTAAGAATAATTACCACTGGTTAGCCCCCGACTCGGGACCTGGATTTATCGCAAATGGCGATATAGTAGAAGTACTTTCTATAAAGGCAATCAAAGAATTGTACGGATTTCGTTTTGCTGAGGTTCATATTCGAATGCTTGACTACCCCGATCAAGAACCTTTTGATACCGTTTTTATTTTGGATACGCTCGATATTGAAGCTCATGCTTTGTCATTTGAAGAAAATTCAAAATTGTATCAGGCGGTGAGGGAAGATTATGCACATCTGCCCCAATACAAGCAGTATTTGAACGTTAAAAAGAACCCCTTTTTTAATGCATTACAGGTTAAATATGCCTATGCGTTTACATGTCACAAAACCCAAGGGGGTCAATGGAAGCGGGTATTGGTAGAGCAACCGTATTTACCCGAAGGACCCGACGCCAATTACTTCAGGTGGCTTTACACAGCAATTACCCGCGCTACTGAAAAACTTTTTTTGGTTGGTTTCTCTGATGCTTATTTCCAACAGGATTGATTTGCCTATTTTTGCGTCATGCGAATACTAGCCATTATTCCGGCACGATATGAAGCCCAGCGTTTTCCAGGTAAGCTCTTAGCTGATCTAAACGGCAAAACGGTATTGCAACGCACCTACGAAGCGGTTACAAATACAGGGTTATTTGATGCGGTTTGGGTAGCCACAGATTCTGACCAAATTGAAAACCACATCAAATCTTTGGGGGGTAACGTATTCCGAAGCACCCTTAATCACGATTGTGGAAGCAACCGCGTAGCCGAATGTGTAACGCATCTTGATGCCGATGTGGTTATAAACGTACAGGGCGATGAGCCTTTTATTTCTCATCAAGCGTTGTTGGATTTGGTAATGGCGTTTAAAAACGATGTAGCAAATCGCATTGACTTGGCGTCTTTGATGATTCCTATTGATGTCAAATCAGATTTGGAAAACCCCAATGTGGTTAAAGTGGTTGCTGACCAACAGGGTAGGGCACTCTACTTTTCTCGGGCAGCCATTCCGTTTATGCGTGAACCGGGTCAGGCATACCGTCATGTGGGAATTTATGCCTTTAGAAAGGCAGCACTCCTTGAGTTTTACGCCCAAACGCCTACACCTTTAGAGCTAGCAGAAAAAATAGAAGCCATTCGCTATTTGGAAATGGGAAAAGTGATGCAAATGCTTCCCACAGATTTTGTGGGGGTGGGCATAGACACCCCCGATGACTTGGAGCGGGCGAAAAAGCTACTCGGCTAACACCATGGTATGATAGACGTTTTGTACGTCGTCGTCTTCCTCAATTTTTTCAATGAGTTTTTCGACTTCTTCGGCAGCCTCGCCAGACAATTCTTTGGTGGTGGTTGGAATACGTTCAAAACCCGAAGATAGAATTTCAATTCCACGGTTTTCCAATTCTTTTTGAATGGCGCCAAAACTCTCAAAAGGAGCATAAAGCAAAATTCCGTCATCATCAACAAACACTTCGTCAACACCAAAATCAATAAACTCCAATTCCAGTTCTTCGGCGTCTATGCCTTCAATGGGAATACGAAAATTACAGCTGTGGTCAAACATAAATTCTACCGAACCCGAGGTGCCTAAATTGCCGTTTCCCTTATTAAAATAACTGCGAATGTTGGCTACGGTGCGGTTGTTGTTGTCTGTGGCGGTTTCTACCAATACAGCAATGCCGTGGGGCGCATAGCCTTCAAACAATACTTCTTTATAGTTTTCGGTGTTTTTGTCGGAGGCACGTTTAATGGCACGCTCAATATTGTCTTTGGGCATGTTTGCCGCTTTGGCGTTTTGGATAACCGCTCTAAGCCTTGCGTTCGCCTCGGGGTGTGGCCCCCCTTCTTTGACCGCCATGACAATGTCTTTGCCTATGCGGGTAAAGGTCTTTGCCATAGCCGACCAGCGTTTCATTTTTCGTGCTTTGCGAAACTCAAATGCTCTTCCCATACAATCGTTTTGTCAAAGATAAAAAAGCCTATCGGGTTTTTGCAAGTCGATAAAAAGAATACAATTCGCTAAAAAGACTTGTTGTAAAAAACTGTAGGTATAAGGGATAGCCTTGTGCTAGCGGGGGGTATTTTTTACTAAATTAACAAAAATTTAAAACCGCTTACCGCTGCTTGTGTACCGTTTTTAGCGTGTCCGACGCTACTTGTTCTGCAGTATAGCTAAGGTGTTTGGGTAGGGTATTGGTTTTGGGCAATACGGCTATATAGCGGTCTTGGTTGCTGGCAAACACATGCTTGTATACGGGCTTTTTTTGAAGGTGTAGTCCAGTTACAAGTTGCGCGATAAACTCATCGTGGTGAATAAGGTCTTTACTACCCAGGTGAAAAATACCCCAACGGTTGCGGTTGATGATATAGTGCAACTGTTGGGTTATAAAATACTCCGAAGTAATATTCATTACCGTATTGGGGAAAATCTCATAGGGCTGTTGGGTGTCTATGGCGGTTTTTAGCACGTGTAATCGTGGTGAGTTAGCGCCAAAAACCATTGGTAATCGTGCTATAGTCCAACTGAAAGCTGGCATACGCAACAGTTTGTTCTCTAAGGTAATTTTAAGTTTTCCATATGCACTTTCCGAGAGGGTTTTGTCGTGCTCGTAGCTGGGGTAGTGTCGAAAACTGTCAAATACATTTGCCGAGGATAAAAAGAGCAATCGGGTGTTGTTTTTAACCGCATAGTCTATGAGCATATCATGGGCAATAAATTGTGCATCGGCCTCGCCTCGCAATGCAGATATGATAAGTGTTGGGCGCACAAAGCGCAAGATTTCAGTAGGGGAGTCCTCACGAATGTCGTAAGAGAAATAGCGTTTGTTATTTGCGTACTTTTCTTGATGACAATAGGTGGCATAGACATCCATATACGGATGCAATTCCTTAAATAAGGCGCGCCCCAAAAAGCCGCTGCCGCCCATAATCAGTACTCGAATCATGATACAAAAGGAAGGCGGGTTACGTTGGCTTTGATGTGTTTTTCTCGAATCTTCACAAAGATTTCCGTACCCACTTTGGCATTATCACGATGCACATAGCCCATGCCAATACCCACACCCAATGAAGGCGAAGATGTCCCCGAAGTCACTTCACCAATAGTGTTTCCGCTTGCATCAACAAGTGGATAACCTTGCCGAGGAATGCCACGTTCGATCATCGTAAAACCAATGCGCAACTGTTGAGTGCCTTCGGCTTTGTCTTTTGCAAGGAGTTTTGCCCCAACAAAAGCTTTAGAAAAATCAGTACACCATGCCAATCGGGCTGCAATTGGCGAGGTGATTTCGGTTAGCTCGTGTCCGTAAAGGCAATAGCCCATTTCGAGGCGTAGGGTATCGCGTGCTGCCAACCCAACAGGCTGTATATTAAAGGCTTCGCCTTCGGAGAGAAGCGCTTCCCACACCTGTGCGGATTGTGATGCAGGAATATACAATTCCACACCTCCGGCTCCGGTATAGCCCGTAGTTGCTACCCAAACCTTGTCAACACCGCCAACAGCGGTTTGTACCACTGTAAAACTTTTTTGCGTAGCGGTGTCAATAGGAGTCAGTTTTTTCATTAGGTCGTGCGCCTTGGGTCCTTGTACAGCAAGGAGTACAAATTCATCTGTGGCGTTTTTGAGCGTAGCGCCAAATACTTTGTTTTGTTCGTTGAACCACTGCCAATCTTTTTCCATATTGCTGGCATTTACCACCAACATATAGGTGTGTTCTTCAATGCGGTAGATAAGCAAATCATCGACCACACCGCCAGTGGCATTGGGGATATACGCATATTGGGCGTCACCAACCGAAAGCGCTGCTACATTATTGCTTGTGGTGAATTGCAACAGTTCAAGGGCATTTTCCCCCGAAACCAAAAACTCACCCATGTGCGAGACATCAAAAACACCCACATGCTCCCGCACACAAAGGTGTTCTGCTGTAACACCTTTATAGGTAAGAGGCATTTCAAATCCTGCAAAGGGACCCATTTTGGCACCTAGTGCTAGGTGTTGTGCGTGTAATGGCAATAACTTCATATTTCAAAAGTAGCACAGTTTTGGCTACATTAGCGAAAAAGATATCTATGTTTCGCCTCATTTTATTCACATGCTGTTGTGCAGTACTCACTGCTCAGGAACTCCCCGCAGATTATTTAACGCCAGAATTTCACGCTGATCGTAGGGCTGCCGTACGCCAGATGATGCCATCGAATAGTGTGGCTGTATTTTTTGCCAATCCCGTTCGCAATAGAGCTAACGATGTAGATTATCACTACCATCAAGATCCTAATTTTTACTACCTCACAGGGTTTAAAGAACCACACGCGGTGCTGTTGATATACAAAGATTTACAAAATATTGATGGTGATCAAGTGAACGAAATATTGTTTGTGCAAGAGCGCAATCCACTTCGTGAACAATGGGACGGGTATCGATTAGGTGTTAAAGGGGCAAAGGATCGTTTAGGCTTCGGGACGGTGTTTTTTAATACAGAATTTGCTGATTTTAAAGCAAACTTTGAAAGTTTTGACCGGGTTCTGTTTTTTGATTTTAATGATGATATTCGAGATGATAAACGTAACGACTCCGATTTGTATTCCCTCTTAGAAAGCTTTAAAGTGAAAGCAAATTACACTGCTGATTTTTCTGCCGCACGCGCTTCATTGTATCGATATATTACTACCTCAGACGCTCAAAGCTCTGCTAATGTAGCGCAAGTCCTAGACCGTTCGCTAAGGCGTGATGTTGATTTGGCTGCAGACCCGCTTTTGTCTAACTATCAAAAAGCCATTAATGAACGCCAACGAACGGAGTTAAAACAACAAATGGCTGAACGCCTTACTAACCTTGATACAGAGACCTTGGGAATGATTTTAGACGAATTGCGTGAAATCAAACACCTCGAAGAAGTAGAATTGCTTAAAAAGGCAATTTATATATCTGCTGTGGGGCAAGTGGAAGTTATGAAAGCTATGCATCCCAATATGTCGGAGCGTGAAATTCAAGGTATTCACGAGTTTGTATTTAAAAAATACGGGGCAGAGTACGAAGGCTATCCATCAATTGTAGGAGGCGGACATAACGGTTGTGTGTTGCATTACATTACGAATGACAAACCCAAAGTAGGGCAAGACTTGGTGCTCATGGATTTGGGTGCCGAATATCATAACTACACCGCCGATGTAACCCGAACCATTCCTGCTGACGGAACGTTTACATCCGAACAGCGTGCAATTTATGATATCGTTTTTGAAGCACAAGAGGCAGGCATAGCTGCAGCTGTTATCGGCGCAAACATGCGTGACCCACACTACGCAGCACTTGAGGTTATTGAAAAAGGATTAAAAGCATTAAATATTATTCAAGATGCATCGGAGGTAAGGCGTTATTTTCCGCACGGTACTTCGCATTATTTAGGTCTTGATGTACACGATGCTGGTACCTATCAGCCTTTTAGACACAACACCTTAATTACAGTAGAGCCTGGTATATATATTCCTGAAAACAGTCCTTGTGATCCAAAGTGGTGGGGGATAGCAGTGCGTATTGAAGACGATATTTTAATTACCTATGATGGTCCTGTAAACCTATCCGCATATGCGCCACGTTCTGCAGACGAAATTCAAGAAATGATGAAACAACCTAGTGTTTTGGATAATTACCTGTTGCCTGAATTAAGCACGTTGGATTAGATAATCCTTAAAATCAGCATAGTTTTTGAGCGATGTTTTTTCAGAAGTTTTATCTAAAATATGTTGAATTTGACTTGGAATTTCAAGAGTAATTCCCAAGGTTTCCTCAACCGAATCTCGGAACTTAATGGGGTGAGCAGTTTCTAAAAATACGCCGTAGGTATTTGGTTTTTCTTTCATATAATGTTGCAGCCCCAAATAGCCAACTGCACCGTGAGGATCGGCAATGTAGTTGTAAGAATCGTGTAATTTTTTTAATGCTGCACGGGTCTGATCATCAGTAAATGCATATGATGAAAATTGTTGTTTCAAGGCATCAAAGTTGTTGTCAAATAGGTTTTGTATTCTAATAAAATTTGAAGGATTGCCCACATCCATGGCATTTGAAATGGTTTGCTTAGATGGCAATGGTTGATAATCTTTCGTTTGTAAATAGCGTGGCACGGTATCGTTTATATTGGTGCTCGCAACAAAATGATGAACAGGCAGCCCTAATTTTTTAGCAACAATACCCGCACATATATTTCCAAAATTCCCGCTTGGTACGGCAAACACCAAATCCCCATTAAATCCATTTTTTAGCAGTTGTTGATAAGCAAAGAAAAAATAAACAGATTGTGGCAACCAACGCGCTACGTTAATTGAATTAGCAGAGGTCAAGTTATAAACCTTTTTTAAATCATCGTCCAAGAAAGCGGTTTTTACCATTTCTTGGCAGTCGTCAAAAACTCCGTCAATTTCAACGGCTTTAATATTATTTCCGTTAGTAGTTAGTTGCAGTTCTTGAATTGCACTTACCTTTCCTTTTGGATATAGAATAACCACTTCTGTTCCTTCTATCCCCAAAAACCCCGAAGCTACCGCACCTCCTGTATCGCCTGATGTTGCGACCAAAACAGTAACTTTCTTGGGATTTTGCTCATTAAAATAACCAATGCAGCGTGCCATAAAACGCCCGCCAACGTCTTTAAATGCCATGGTAGGTCCATGAAATAATTCTAATGAAGCTATATTATTGTCTAGCGAAACTACAGGAAAATCAAAACACAAGGTATCGGCTACAATTTCTTCTAATCGATCCATGGGAATAGCATCACCAACAAACTGTTTCATTACCGAAACACCAATTTCTACATGAGACTTTTGAGCTAAATCTTTAAAGAAGGTATCTGGAAGGCGTTCTATACTACCGGGGTAATAAAGACCTCTGTCTGGGGCAAGTCCTCGAATAACAGCTTCTGAGAAGGTTGCGGTATTGGTGTTGTCTGTTAGGCTGTAATATGTCATTTTAATATTTCTAGAATACTAACTCCCGATTGTTTTATAGGGCTCACGTGAATTTCAAAAGGAATATCAGTGTCTTTATAAACCTCTTGCATGGCTTGTGCGACCTTGTTAGCATTGGTCATACCCCTAGACAAAGCAAATACAGAAGGTCCAGAACCAGAAATGCCCGATCCTAATGCCCCTGCAGCTTTACAGGCATCTTTGATTTTTGCAAAATGCGGAATAAGGATTGCACGCGAAGGCTCAACGATTTCGTCTACTAAAGCACGACTAAGAAGGGCATAATCTTCTTCATATAAGCTTGACACCAGCGCCCCAACATTAGCCCATTGCTTAATTGCTTTTTCAAGAGAAACACGTTGCTTAAGGACTGCCCGAGCATCTGAAGTTTTCACTTCAATTTTTGGATGAATTACTGTAGCGGCGAGTTCCAATGGCGTAGGAAGTTTACATACATCAAGGGGGTTTGTGTCTCTTACTAGTGTAAATCCGCCAAGTAGAGCAGGTGCCACGTTATCTGCGTGAGCACTACCGCACGCCAAGCGTTCACCTTCCATTGCAAAGGGGATAAGTTCGGAGGGTGAAAATGGATTGCCCAACAAATAGTTAATTCCAGCAACAGTACCTGCAGCACTTGCTGCAGAGCTTCCGATACCACTTCCGGGCTTAATTTTTTTTTCGATTTTTATTTCGAAACCAAGCTGTGGGTTATGCGCTTCCAAAAGTGCAAGCCCAGCTACTCCAGCTACATTTTTATTTGCCTCTAAAGGTAAAACTTGCCCTTTTATAGAAGTAATGTGAATCCCTGCTTTTTCACTACGACGGATTTCCATGATATCGCCTATGTTTTCAAGGCAAAGACCCAATACATCAAACCCGCAAGAGATGTTTGCAATACTTGCTGGAGCGAACAGCTTTACACCATGCATATTATCTTTTTCCAATTCTAATGATATCAGCAAAAATTCCAGACGCAGTTACTGCTGCACCTGCACCAGCTCCTTTAACAATGAGGGGTTGTTGGGCATACCTATCAGTGTAGAACAACACAATATTGTCACTTCCTTCAAGGTTATAAAAATCATGCCCTACGGGGATAAACTTTAAACCCACAGAAGCCTTCTCGTTTTCAAAAGTCGCAACATACTTCAGCCGTGCCTTTTCTTTTTGAGCAGAAGCATAAAGCTCATTGAAATGTTCCTTGTGCTTGTCTAGACTGTTTAAAAAATCCTCGTTTGATTGGGTTTGTAAACATTCTTGTGGTAAGAAGGATTCATTTTTAATATCAGAAAGTTCAAGTTTGTAACCACATTCTCTAGCTAAAATCAAAATTTTACGTGCAACATCAATGCCACTTAAATCAATTTTAGGATCTGGTTCAGTGTACCCCTCTTCCATCGCTTGTTCAACAACCTTACGGAATGTTGTGTTGTTGTTAAAAGAATTAAAAACAAAATTTAAACTCCCAGAAAGTACGGCCTGTATACTATGGATACGATCACCCGAGGCGATAAGGTGATTTAGTGTATCGATAATAGGTAATCCTGCACCAACGTTAGTTTCAAACAAAAAGGGAGCGTTGTATTTGCGCGATAATCTTTTTAGGTTTTGATAATTTACCAATTCATCAGCACAAGCAATTTTATTACAGGTAACAACACCAATATTGTTTTTTAGGTAATTGGAGTAAGTGCTTGCAATTTCGGCATTAGCAGTATTGTCTACAAAAATGGCATTACGCATATTCATGTCTTTTGTTTTCTCAAAAAACAATTCTTTGTTGGCAGCCTCTCCTTTATCTAAATGTGTTTTCCATTGGGTTAAATCAATGCCTTTAGGATCAAAAATCATTTTACGAGAGTTGGAAATTCCAACAACAGACAAGTTAAGTTTGAAATGTTCTTTTAAGAATTCACGTTGTTGTTCAACTTGCTCTAAAAACTTACTTCCTACATTTCCAATACCAGTAACAAAAAGGTGAAGTTTTTTTGTTTGTTCTTCAAAAAAAGCTTCGTGTAATGTGTTTAAAGCTTTTTTGATGTCGTTGCTATCAATTACTGCGGTAATATTTTTTTCAGAAGCTCCTTGTGCAATTGCCTTTACGTTTACGTTATTATTACCTAATGCACGAAACATATTTCCACTAATTCCTTGATGATTTTTCATGTTCTCACCAACAAGAGCAACAATCGAAAGATCTTTCTCAACACGAATAGGATTCAATTTATGAGTCTCTATGTCTAAAGCAAATTCCTCATTGATGGTTTGTTCTGCAAAATCGGCTTTGCTTGCTTCAATTCCCAGGCAAATGGAGTGTTCCGATGAGGCTTGGGTAATCATAACTACATTGATATGGTGTTGTGCCAATACAGTAAGTAGCTTTTGTGAATAGCCCGGAACTCCTATCATACCACTCCCTTCAAGAGTAAGTAGGGCTATTTCGTTAATATGGCTAATCCCTCGCACTACAGTATCCGCTTCGGCAGCATCTGTAATTAGCGTGCCAGTATCCTCGGGTTTAAAGGTGTTTTTAATATAAACAGGAATATTCTTTTCTGTAATGGGTTGTAAGGTAGGAGGATAGATAACCTTTGCTCCAAAGTGTGAAAGTTCCATAGCCTCTTGGTAAGAGATTTCAGGTATGGATTTAGCTTGTTTTACAATAGCTGGATGCGCTGTATACATACCGCTTACATCTGTCCAAATTTCAAGAACTTCCGCCTGTACGGCACAGGCAATAATAGAAGCGGTAAGGTCAGATCCGCCGCGTCCCAAAGTAGTTACTACTCCATGAATGTTTTTGGACACAAAACCGGGAAGAACAACCACTTTGTGGGTGTTGCTTTTAAAAAACGTAACTATATTTTTATTGCTGACATCATAATCTACAAGAGATCTGCCCATTGATTGGGTAGTTACAATAAGATCTTGTGCATTTTTAGCAATAGCATCTAATCCTACTGCTTGTGCGGCATGGGCAATAATCGTGTGAGATAACAGTTCACCAAAACTAAGGAGCATGTCTAAGGTCTTTGGTGATAACTCACGAATCATATAAACTCCTTCTAAGATCGTTTCCAGTTGATTGAGCATTTGCTTGGTAGCACTTAGCACGCTACTTTGATTAGCCACTGGAACAAGTTCTTGCACTAAATTGATATGTCGCGCTTCTACCTCCTTAAGTTGATCGGTGTAAGAATTGTCTCCTTTGGCGGCTTGTTCACCTAACTGATGAAGGGCATCTGTAACTTCTCCTAGAGCTGAAACCACTACCGCCATAGGTTTGTTTTGCTGGGTCAATATGTGGAGCACCTGCTTAATCTGTGTTGCGTTAGCAACCGAAGAACCACCAAATTTTAAAACTATCATCTGTATTGTTTGAGAAAAACGAGACAAAAATAACCGATTTATACCAACTTCAGGGCATTCTCTTTATTTGTTTTTTTGAGACAGTGTTTAATCGGCTTATTCTATTGTCCTTTAAATTCTGTAACCTATTGTTTAAAAGGTGTGGGATATTGTTATGTTTTTACGAAATTTGAAAAATAATTGAAAACTACTTTGCCACATATCGATTCAATAACACTTATAAATAAGGGATTTGTTGACGTCCCTATACCCAAAGAGGTTGATCTGATAAATGAAATAAAGCGACTTAAAAAAGAAAAAAACGCTGTTCTTTTAGCACATTATTATCAAGATAAAGCTATTCAAGACTTGGCTGATTTTCTTGGCGATAGTTTATATTTGGCAAAAGCCGCTGCTACAGTTGATGCAGATGTTATCGTTTTTGCGGGAGTTCATTTTATGGCAGAAACAGCTAAAATTATAAATCCAACAAAAAAAGTATTGCTTCCAGATTTAAAAGCGGGCTGTTCATTAGCCGACTCATGTCCACCATCAGATTTTTCAGCTTTTAAAGCATTGCATCCAGAAGCTATAGTTGTTACATATATCAACTGTTCAGCCGAGATCAAAGCCCTGAGCGATATTGTATGTACATCGAGCAATGCGGTAAAAATAATAGAGAGCATTCCTAAGGGTAAGCCCATTATTTTTGCTCCAGATAAAAATTTAGGACGTTATCTAATTAAAGAGACAGGCAGAGACATGATTTTATGGGACGGTTCTTGTATTGTCCACGAAGCATTTTCTTTTGATAAAATTATTCAATTGGCACAAGAAAACCCGACTGCCAAATTTATTGCGCATCCAGAAAGCGAGTCGCAAGTCTTAGATATCGCACATTATGTTGGAAGCACATCGGGCTTATTAAACTTTGTCCAACAGGACAGTGCCCAGAAGTTTATTGTAGCTACAGAAGCGGGAATTTTACATGAAATGAAAAAGAAAGCACCTCAAAAAACATTTATTCCTGCGCCAGTTAATGATGATACTTGTGCTTGTAGTGAGTGTGCATTTATGAAGCTCAACACCCTTGAAAAATTATATAATTGCTTGTTGTATGAACTCCCCGAAATCAAACTTGACCCAGTACTTATGAATGCTGCTAAAGCTCCTATAGACCGCATGCTAGAATTATCTTGATATGCATGCAGATATTTTGGTTATCGGTACAGGAATAGCGGGTCTTAGCTACGCAGTTCGTTTAGGTCATTTGCGTCCCGAAAAACAAATTATCATGATTTCTAAGCGCGATTTGCTTGAGAGTAACACCAAATATGCTCAAGGCGGTATTGCAGTGGTTTCAGATTTTATAAAAGACTCATACGAAGACCATGTTCAGGATACGATGCTCGCAAGTGATAACACTTCAAATCCAACAGTTGTAGATTTTGTTGTACGCGAAGGCCCAGAGCGTGTACAAGAGTTGGTTGCTTGGGGGGCTAAATTTGATAAAAATGGAAATGCTTTGCATTTGGGAAAAGAAGGGGGACATTCAGTAGAGCGCATTGTACATCACAAAGACATGTCTGGCTTGCATATTCAGCGCGCCCTTATTGCCAAAGCAAAATCGTTAAAAAACATTCAGTTTTTTGAAAATCATTCCCTTGTAGATCTTATTACAGATCACCATGTGCCTGGGTCAACGTACGGACGTTGCTACGGGGCATATGTAATTTCGAAGCTAGACCAAGAAATTGTGAAAATTACAGCTCAATTGACTGTGCTTTCTACAGGCGGTGCAGGACAGGTTTACGCACATACAACTAATCCCTCGTCAGCAACTGGAGATGGTCTAGGAGCAGCCTATCGCGCAAAGGTCCATATAAAAAATTTGCATTTTGTTCAATTTCACCCAACAGCATTGTTTCCAAAAATAAACGGAAATACATTTTTAATTTCTGAAGCTATTAGGGGGGCTGGCGCCAAGCTTCGGAATTTTGAAGGTGAAGCCTTTATGAATAAGTACGATGAACGACTAGATTTGGCTCCTCGTGATGTTGTGTCTCGTGCTATTTATGCCGAGATGAAAAAGCATAATACCCCTCATGTGTTTTTAGATGCTACTCATATTGCGTCCAAAAAATTAAAAGAAGAATTTCCAAACATTGCTTCAAGTTGTTTAAAAATAGGAGTGGATATTACTTCAGATTACATTCCAGTTCTTCCTGCTGCACACTACATTTGTGGCGGAATTGATGTAGATGAACACGCACAAACAAGTATGCAAGGACTTTATGCTATTGGAGAATGCAGCCATACGGGATTACATGGTGCCAATCGCTTAGCATCAAATTCACTGTTAGAGGCTCTTGTTTTTGCCGCACGTGCCGCAAAGCATTCAGACGTAGCCCTTAACGACAGTGTTTTACCAAATACTTTTTTTACTGCTATTCCATATTGGAAAGGCACTGAAGATGTTTCGAATCAAAGAACAGAACAGCTAAGCGCCTTACGGTTACGATTACAGCATATTATGAGCAATCACGTGGGGATTATTAAATCTAAGTCGCATTTGATTGATGCTGAAAAGGAATTGCACGAAGTGTATCTTGCAACAAAAAAACTGTACCAACAAGATAAATTAACCCCACAATTGACCACATTGCGAAATTTGGTAAGCGTTGCTTACTTGATGATTAAGCAAGCTCAAGAATACACCCAAAACAAAGGAGTTTACTTTAACGAAGACTATGTTTAATTCATATCAAAAAACATTTTACGAGGCACTAAGGTTGTGCATTAATCAAGCAATTAAAGAAGATTTAGGTGTTGAAGGCGACCATACCTCTAAAGCAATATTTCCAGCGGAACATCAATCTACAGCTACTTTAATTGCAAAAGATACTGGAGTTTTAGCGGGAGTACGTTTTTGTAAACTTGTTTTAGATTTACACGCTCCAAATATTAAGCTTACTCCTATTATTGAAGATGGGGGACATTTTAACAACGGGGATACCCTCTTTACATTGTCGGGAAATACCCAAAATATACTGTCCTTAGAGCGCATTTTGTTAAACGCAGTTCAACGTATGAGTGGTATTGCTACGATAACAAATAGTGTACAAAATTTAATACAACACACATCTTGTAGGGTATTAGACACACGAAAAACAACCCCTAATTTTAGAGTAGCCGAAAAGTGGGCAGTGCATATAGGAGGTGGTGTTAATCACCGCATGGGACTTTACGATGCGATTATGCTTAAGGACAATCATATTGATTTTTGTGGTGGTCTTTCATCTGCTTTAGACAAAATTAACACGTATGTTCAGGGTTTGTCCAATTCAGTCCCTATAATTGTAGAAACGCGAAATATAGAAGAGGTAAAAGTGTGCTTGAAATACCCGTGGCTTAACAGAATTTTATTGGATAATATGACTCCTGACCGTTTGCACGAAGCGATATCCGTAATTGCTGGTGCATTTCCCACAGAGGCTTCCGGAAATATCAGTCCTAAAAATATTGTTTCTTATGCGGAGACAGGAGTTGATTTTGTTTCTTTGGGATATATAACCCATTCCGCACCCATAGTAGATGTGAGTTTACGCGCTATTTAGTTTTCTGGATATAATTGCATCGCTTTTCAATTGACTTAATCATCATTTGTGCGATATCTTTTTGTGTTGCTCCCTCAATCCCTTCTAAACCTGGAGAGGAATTAACTTCCAAAACCAAAGGTCCAGAAGCAGAGCGAATGATGTCAACACCAGCAACACGTAGCCCCATTGCTTTGGCAGCTTTTATGGCAAGTTTTCTTTCTTGTGGAGTTGCTTTTATTACTGAAGTGGTACCACCTAAGTGCACATTAGCACGAAATTCTCCCGGAGGTGCAGTACGTTGCATAGATGCCACAACCTTGCCGTCAATAACAAAACAGCGTAGATCCTTCCCACTTGCTTCTTTAATAAATTGTTGTACTAATATGTTGGCATTAAGGCTTTTAAAAGCATTGATTACGCTTTCTGCTGCTTTTTTTGTTTCTGCCAATACTACTCCTTTACCTTGTGTTCCTTCTAATAATTTCACGATTAGTGGTGAGCCTCCAACCATATCAATAAGATCATTTGTGTCTAATGGCGAACTCGCAAATCCGGTAGTTGGTATTTGCACCCCTTGACTTAAAAGTAATTGTAATGAAAATAATTTATCTCTAGATTGGATGATTGACTCTGAATTGTTTAGACAAAAAACACCCAAACTTTCAAACAAGCGGAGTAGGGCGCAGGCATAAAAAGTTTGTGCCGGACGAATTCTTGGAATTACAGCGTCTAACGACTCAATTGCTTTTCCACCCCTGTAATGAATTTGAGGTGTGGTTGCATCAAGTTTCATAAAGCATTGACGAATGTTATAAAATTCAATTTCATGCCCACGTTGTTCGGCAGCTTCTATAATGCGTTGATTGCTGTAAAGGTTTTGGTTAGAGGCTAATAATCCTATACGTAACCCTTCGTTTGGTTTTTTGAACTGATGGTATGAATCCAAAACTTTATTGTGGTCTACTTTACCAGCAACAAAACTTGCGGACGGGTCAACTATTAGTTTTCCTCTCATGGCTTCCCGGCCCAAAAGCATTCGGAAACCCATGGAATCTCTATTGGTAAGCGTTAATTCAATGTCCCATTGCTCATCACTGAGCCCTAAGATAGTTCGCACAACATATCGCTGTTCACGACTTCCACTAGAGCTTTTTACAATGCGTTTATCAACCACGAACGCCTCGCAACTAACTTTGCGCTTACCATCATTTTGAATGGGGAAGACGTCAAATTTCACCCAAAGTTCATTGTCTTTTTGAAAAGGCTGAATATTTACGGCATGTAGACTAGAAGTTTTTGCACCACTATCTACTCTTGCTTTTACGTATGGAATGTTGAGTTGGTACAGTGATATCCATTCTTCAGAACCAATTATTGTCTTTTGAGCCATAGGGCGTTAAAATTTTTGGCAAATGAAGAAAAAAATATCAAGCAACAAAAGGTTACTCAAAAAAAAATTAAGACTCTTTGGGTTTTTCCACTCCTTTTATACTCAATTTAAGACTATCGCTTTTTCCATCCCAGTCAAAAAGGGCTTGAGAACCATTGGTTAGCGTATTATTGATGATTTCACCCGCAAGGACATCTTCAACATAGCGTTGAATAGCCCGAGCAAGCGGACGTGCACCGTATTGCTTGTCATATCCTTTGTCTGTGAGAAAGGTTATAGCTTTTTTAGATAGTTTTAATGTATACCCCAACTCTTGTACTCGGGTTTGTAGGAAGGCTAGTTCTAACTCAATAATTTTTGATAAATCATCTTTGGTTAGGCTATTGAATATTACAATATCGTCAATTCGATTCAAAAACTCTGGAGAAAACGTTTTCTTCAACGCATTTTGAATCACCCCTTGGATATTTTTGTCTTCTTGTGATTTTTGAGCTGCAGTACCAAAGCCAACACCTAACCCAAAATCCTTGACTTGGCGTGCACCAACATTAGAGGTCATGATAATGATCGTGTTTTTAAAGTCTATACGTCTACCTAAAGAATCTGTCAAATAGCCATCATCTAAAACTTGTAGCAGCATATTAAAAACATCGGGGTGTGCTTTTTCAATTTCGTCCAACAACACTACAGAATAAGGTTTTCTTCTGACTTTTTCGCTGAGTTGTCCGCCTTCTTCATACCCTACGTATCCAGGAGGTGCACCAATTAGTCTCGAAATAGAGAATTTTTCCATGTATTCGCTCATGTCAATACGAATAAGCGATGCTTCATTATCAAATAGTTCTTGAGCGAGTACCTTTGCTAGTTGGGTTTTCCCAACCCCCGTTTGTCCCAAAAAGATAAAAGAGCCAATGGGTTTATTGGGATTTTTAAGTCCCGTTCTGTTGCGCTGAATGGCTTTTGCAACTTTTTCAACAGCAGCTTCTTGCCCAATAACTTTTCCTTGAATGAGTGTGTTTAGGTTTGACAATCGATCACTTTCGCCATCAGCAACTCGTTGTACAGGAATTCCGGTCATCATCGAAACCACATCAGCAATGTGTTTATCTGTAACTGTTTCTCTGTTCTGGCGCTGTTCTTCTTGCCAATCTTCTTGAGCCAGTAAAAGCTCTTTTTCTAATTTTTTCTCATCGTCACGAAGTTTAGCGGCTTCTTCGTACTTCTGGCGTTTAACAACAGTATTCTTTTGATCTCGAACAAGCTCAAGTTCTTTTTCAATTTCCACAATTTTCTCGGGAACTTCCATATTTGTAATATGTACTCTAGATCCGGCTTCGTCTAGTGCGTCAATGGCTTTATCTGGTAAAAATCTGTCTGTAATATATCTATCCGATAGGCGAACACAAGCTTCGATAGCTGCGCCAGTATAATTGACGTTATGATGCGCCTCGTACTTATCTTTAATGTTTTGAAGGATTTCAATAGTTTCCAGAATTGTAGTGGGCTCAACAACAACTTTCTGGAAGCGTCGCTCTAATGCACCATCTTTTTCAATATTTTGACGATATTCATCAAGGGTAGTAGCTCCTATACATTGAATTTCGCCACGAGCAAGAGCGGGTTTAAACATGTTGGAGGCATCTAAACTTCCAGTGGCGCCCCCAGCACCAACAATGGTGTGAATCTCATCAATAAAGAGGATAATATTTGAATTTTTTTCAAGCTCGTTCATAACGGCTTTCATACGTTCTTCAAACTGACCTCGATATTTTGTTCCTGCAACTAAAGAGGCAAGGTCAAGTGTTACTACTCGTTTATTATATAACACACGAGATACTTTCTTTTGAATGATGCGAAGCGCAAGCCCTTCAGCAATGGCTGACTTACCAACACCTGGCTCCCCTATAAGAAGGGGGTTGTTTTTCTTTCTTCTGCTTAGTATTTGTGAAACACGTTCTATCTCTTTCTCGCGACCAATCACAGGATCTAAGTTTCCTTCCAGGGCAATTTTGGTTAAATCCCTTCCAAAATTATCTAGCACTGGAGTGGTTGACTTTTTTGTTTTTTTATCTTCCGAAGAAGTAGAGTATGCAGAAGATTGTCCGCGGTCATCATCTTCTGAAGGGTCTTCAGGAAAAGCATCTGAAGAGGGCATGTCAATATAATCGTCATCGGATTCAACAGACATGTATTTGAATTGATCTTTCACAGTTTCATAATCAATTTGTAATTTATGAAGAACTTTAGTTGTAGGATCGTTTTCGTTTCTTAGAATACACAAAAGTAAATGAGCGGTATTTATAGAGCTGCTTTGAAAAAGCTTTGCTTCTAAAAAGGTGGTTTTAAGTGCTCGTTCAGCTTGACGTGTAAGGTGTAAATTGGTTTTGTGCTGTGGATCAGGAGTATTTGATGGATTTGCAGGGGATAGGATTTCAATCTTACGCCTTAGGTAATCCAAATCAATTTCTAATGCTTTTAAAATAGAAATGGCTTTACCATTACCATCACGAAGCAATCCGAGCATAAGATGTTCTGTACCGATAAAATCATGACCAAGACGTAAAGCTTCTTCTTTACTATAAGTAATTACATCTTTAACACGTGGAGAAAAATTATCGTCCATAATCTAATTTATTTTTTTGTTGGTCAAAAACTAGACCAATTGCATAAGGCACATAACGAATAGACAAAAAAAAATTTTGAATTACAAATTAAATCGAGATAATTTTTATAAAAGTCTTGAGTGACAATTTGTTAATAAGTCATAAGAAAATCGGCTTGATTATTGTAATAATTCATTCGATGAATACGTATTTTAGCATTAATGTCGTAACCACAAATATTCATTAAATGGCAACAGAAGATAAGTTGATCCCAATTAATATAGAAGACGAAATGAAGTCGGCGTATATCGACTATTCTATGTCGGTCATTGTGTCACGTGCACTGCCAGATGTTCGAGACGGTCTTAAGCCTGTTCACCGCCGAGTGTTATTTGGTATGCACGAGTTGGGTGTAAGGGCAAATTCATCATATAAAAAATCGGCACGTATTGTAGGTGAAGTACTTGGGAAATATCACCCTCACGGCGACACCTCTGTTTATGACACAATGGTGCGTATGGCGCAATCTTGGAGTTTGCGCTATATGATGGTTGATGGTCAGGGAAACTTTGGTTCTGTTGATGGAGACAGCCCCGCGGCGATGCGATATACCGAAGCACGTCTTCAAAAAATATCTGAGGATATGATGGCAGATATTGAAAAAGACACTGTTGACCATCAGCTTAATTTTGACGATACACTGAAAGAGCCCACTGTGCTACCAACTCGGGTGCCAAATCTTCTTATAAATGGCGCTTCGGGTATAGCAGTAGGTATGGCGACTAATATGCCTCCACACAATCTCACTGAAGTTGTTGACGGAACTACTGCGTATATTGATAATCCTGAAATTGATGTGGATGGACTTATGGAATTCATCAAGGCTCCTGATTTTCCTACTGGGGGTGTAATTTATGGATATGAAGGCGTAAAGGAGGCTTTTCATACGGGGCGCGGTCGTGTTGTGGTTCGAGCAAAAGCTGAGATTGAAGAAATAAATGGACGCGAGTGTATTGTGGTAAGTGAAATTCCTTATCAAGTCAATAAGGCAGATATGATTAGAAAGACTGCTGAGCTCGTAAATGACAAGAAAATTGAGGGTATTTCTAATATTCGAGATGAGTCTGACAGAAAAGGCATGCGGGTTGTTTATATTCTTAAACGTGATGCTATTCCTAACATAGTGCTCAATATGCTGTATAAATACACAGCACTACAGTCATCTTTTAGTGTAAACAACATTGCATTAGTAAAAGGGCGTCCTCAGATGTTGAATCTTAAAGATATGATTCATCATTTTGTAGAGCATCGTCATGAGGTTGTGGTGCGACGTACAGAATATTTACTCAAAAAGGCACAGGAACGTGCTCATATTTTGGAAGGACTGATTATCGCATCGGATAATATTGACGAGGTAATTGCGCTAATAAAAGCATCTGCCAACGCAGATGAGGCACGCGAGAAATTAATTAAAAGATTTGAGCTTTCAGATATTCAGGCTAAGGCGATTGTCGAGATGCGCTTACGTCAACTTACTGGATTGGAGCAGGACAAACTTCGCACCGAATATGATGAGCTCATGAGTACCATTGAGGACTTAAAAGACATTCTTGATAAAAAAGAACGTCGTATGAGTATTATAAAGGAAGAACTTCTTGAGGTAAAAGAGAAGTATGGTGATCAGCGTCGTTCTACAATAGAGTACGCTGGCGGAAGTTTCCGTGTTGAGGATATGATCCCAGATGAGAAAGTAGTTATTACCATTTCACACGCAGGGTATATTAAGCGCACCCCTTTGGCTGAATACCGCACCCAAAATAGAGGAGGTGTTGGCCAAAAGGCCTCTACGACTAGAAGTGAAGACTTTTTAGAGCATCTATTTGTGGGTACAAACCACCAATATATGTTGTTTTTTACTTTAAAAGGAAAGTGTTTTTGGATGCGTGTGTATGAAATTCCAGAAGGAAGTAGAACTTCAAAGGGAAGAGCAATTCAAAACCTTATAAATATTGAGCAGGACGACAAAGTGAAAGCTTTCATATGTACACAAGACCTAAAGGAAGAAGAATACATTAATAGTCGTTATGTGGTTATGGCTACCAAAAAAGGGCAGGTGAAAAAAACTTCTCTGGAGCAGTACTCACGTCCAAGAGCAAATGGCATAAATGCTATTACAATACGTGAGGGTGATGAGTTGTTAGAGGCTAAATTAACAACTGGTGCATCCCAAGTAGTTTTAGCGGTAAAGTCTGGTAAGGCAATTCGTTTTGAAGAAAGTAAAACACGTCCTATGGGCAGAAATGCCTCTGGCGTTAGGGGGATAACCTTAAAAGATGCTAAAGACGAAGTTGTTGGAATGGTTGCTGTAAATGATTTAGACTCTGATATTTTAGTGGTTTCTGAGCATGGCTATGGAAAACGTTCTAAAATTGAGGATTATCGAATCACAAATAGGGGTGGAAAAGGCGTAAAAACACTTGCGGTAACCGAAAAAACGGGTAATTTAGTAGCCATTAAAAATGTATCTGACGGCGATGATTTGATGATTATCAATCGTTCAGGTATAGCCATTAGACTTGGTGTTGACACGTTACGAGTTATGGGGCGTGCTACTCAGGGAGTACGTTTGATAAATATTAAAGGAGATGACTCAATTGCTGCAGTTGCCAAGGTAATGAATGATGATGAAGAAATTCAAGATGTGTCTGATATAGATGTTACTATTGAGGATAACAATTAAATAAACCTAAATTTAATATCATGAAGTTTTATTATTCCCTAATCCTTTCAGTTTTTTTACTGACATTTTCAAACGCTCAAAAAAAAGAGCTTAAAGTTTCTCAGAAATTTGTTGACTCTGCTTCCTATGCCGAAGCATTAACATCCTTAGAAGAGGTTGCTCCACTTATTGAAAATGCTGAGGCTAAATACGCATCCCACTATTACTATTTACTTGGGGTTTCAAAGCAAGGAACGAAAGCATTTTCCGAAGCTATTGCTGCCTTTGAGATGGCTAGATCTATTGAAAAAGAAGCTAAGCTTAATAAGTACTCGGTGCTTATCGATGCCAACAGTTCAACGTTGACAAATGACTTAATCAATCAAGCCGTTAGTTTAAATGAAAATGAACTTTTTATTGAGGCGGCTGAGTTACTTTATTTGGCATACACTTTAGACGAAGCAAACAATGTCGATTATTTGTATTTCGCTGCGTCAAGTGCTGTAAATAGTGGTGCTTATGATATAGCTCTTGAGTACTATTTAAAACTGAAGAGTTTAAACTATACTGGTCAGACCAAAATATATTATGCGACTGAAGTTGCCACGGGAAGTGAGATTGAAGTAGACAAAGCAACCCTTGAGATCTATAAAAAATCTAAAGAGTTTACAAATTTCCGTGAGGATATGTCGCCTTCAAGATTACCCGAAATTGTTAAAAATATTGCTTTAATACACGTAAGCAAAGGCGATAATGATGCAGCCATGACTTCCGTCAAAGATGCTCGCGCTTTATCACCTAAAGATGTTGGACTGATTTTAACTGAAGCAGATTTGTACATTAAGCTTGGCGATGAAGCGCGTTTTGCCACATTAATGCAAGAGGCAATAGCACAAGATCCTAATAACTCCATTTTGTATTATAATTTAGGCGTTATTAACGGAAATCAAGGGAATAGGGAGGCTTCAATTGGTTACTATAAAAAAGCAATAGAATTAGATCCTAGTTACGAACCATCATACCTTAATTTGTCATCAGTTATATTAGAGGGTGAAGCTGCACTTGTGGATAAAATGAATGCTTTGGGCACTTCGGCTGCAGATAACAGAAAGTATGATGAATTAAAAACAAAACGCGAATCACTCTACTTAGAAGCAGTACCTTATTTGGAACAACTGGTAAAAATCAATCCGACCAATAAAGATGCTTTAACTACCCTTAAAAATATTTTTGGAACAATTGGCGATACCGCAAACTTTAAAAAATATCGCGACTTGCTTGATGCCATGTAGTATGTGTGGTAAAGAAAGATATTTTGATTTATAAACTTCACTTTATCAAATTCTTTAATGATGCACTTTAGTAGGTGTAGTCATTGTAAGGAAAAGTGGTATTTTTGTTTAAATCAGTTCTATGTCGCTTTTCTATAGCTATCAATCTGCATTTTACAAAGTACTACTAGGTTTATTCACTTCTGCTGTAGTTGTTTACATGCTTCCTCGAGGGGCTAGTTTTCAGTATGAAATACAGTCAGGTAAACCATGGCAATATGAAACCTTACTAGCTCCTTATGATTTTCCTATCCTAAAATCTGAGGCAGACTTAAGAGATGAAAAACAAGTACTTGAGTCTAGAGTTCCACGCTATTTTTCAAAAAACGATGAAGCAAATACTGCTGTATTAGCGGCTTTTGATTTATATGTTGACGCATTACCAACAACCCCTGAGTTTAATGCCCTTTTAATAAACTGGCGTACGGTTTTAGAACAAATATATTCGTCTGGTGTAATTTCATCCGCTGAGGTTATTTCTGCTGATGAAGAAATAGCTGTTATACAAGGAACACGCCAAAAAAAAACACGTATTGATGATTTGTTTACTGAACAGCAGGCCAAACAACTTTTGACTACACAATCTGCTATTTTTGGGACAGACGTACTTTCCGAAGAAAGCCTACAATATCTTTTTTCATTAGTTGTTCCAAACATTTTTTATGATGACTTGCTGACAACACAATTTCGATCGGAAGCTATTGCTAATATTGTCCCTATTCGAGGGTTGGTAACTAAAGGGACACGAATAATTGCTAAAGGTGAGGTGGTAGAGGGTGAAAAACTTCAAAAACTACAATCCTTGCAACGTGAGTTTGAGTCACAAACTTGGACGCAATCCAATACTGTATGGATTATTGTGGGGTATTCGTTGCTGGTTACGATACCAATTGTGCTTTTGTTTGTTTTTTTATGGAGGACACGCCCTTTTGTTTTTGAAAATAATAAACGACTTACATTTTTATGTGTAAATATTTTGTTGGTCCTCTTTTTTACAAAATTAGCGGTTGACATAAACCCTGAATATGTTTATGCCGTTCCTGTGTGCATATTGCCTTTGCTCATGAGAACATTTTTCGATACTCGGGTTGCGTTGTTTTCACTACTTATCGCATTATTTCTAATTGCTTTTTTAGTACCCAATAGCTTTGAGTTTGTTTATCTTCAAATCATGGCGGGGATTTTAGCGTCATTGACTGTAAGTGATTTATATCGTAGGGCAAAGCTTTTTATTTCGTCAGGATTGATAGTTGGTCTATATATGATTTCTTATGTTGCTTTTACGCTAATACACGATGGCAGCTTGGTACAACTGTCCTATGATGTTCTCCTTTTATTTGTTGTTAATGGAGTAGCTATTCTCTTCGTACAGCCCCTTATCTATATTTTTGAAAAAGTATTTGGACTAGTGTCAGATGCATCTTTGCTCGAGCTCTCAGATACCAACAGCAAACTCTTACGCGAATTAGCTGACAAGGCTCCAGGAACATTTCAGCATTCTTTACAAGTGGCTAATATTGCCGAGGCAGCTGCTAACGCTATCGGTGGTAACACCTTGCTAACCCGTGTGGGTGCACTATATCACGATATAGGAAAAATGAAGAACCCTGTTTTCTTTGGCGAAAATCAAGCTTCATATAGTCCACATGATGAATTGGAACCTGAAATAAGTGCTAAAATTATTATTGAACATGTGCTAAATGGCATTACTCTTGGTCGTAAGGCTAAACTTCCGGACAGAGTTATTGACTTTATTCGCACACATCACGGTACTACAACCGTATTGTATTTTCTTCAATCGGCGCAACAAAATAATCCCGATGTAGATGTAGAGCGCTTTCAATATCCTGGTCCAAAGCCTTTTTCCAAAGAAACGGCAATTGTAATGATCGCAGATGGGGTAGAAGCTGCCTCAAAAAGCCTTAAAGAACCCACTGCGGAGTCTATAATTGCTTTTGTGGATAAAATCGTTCAGCGATTAATGGATGAAAAGCAATTTTTGGAAGCCAATATTACCCTTCGGGAAATCGAAACAGTCAAAAAAGTACTGATTGATAAACTCATCAGCAGCTATCATCTCAGGGTAGCATATCCAGAGTAATGACAAGTTTTAGGGTATAAGTGACCTAGTAAGAAGTATTGAAACCAAGTTTTTTATAAAAAAATAAACCCACAACTTTAGGGATTGTGGGGTAGACTTGTGATCGCGACAGGATTCGAACCTGTGACCGTCTGCTTAGAAGGCAGATGCTCTATCCAGCTGAGCTACGCGACCGATATTTATTCACTCATTAGGGTCAAAATGTGCGATTGGAAATTGGAATGCGCTAGCACAGCTGAACTCTGATTTGCCGATAGACATTTCGCGACCTAAAAAAAGGATGCGGAGAGACTGGGATTCGAACCCAGGCAACACTTTCGCGTTGACAGATTAGCAATCTGCTCCATTACCACTCTGGCACCTCTCCAATTTTAACTCCAAAGAGTGGGCAAAAATAAGCTTTCAAATGCAATCCGCCAACAAATAATTACGTAGGGTAAAATTTGTATTTTTTGAAGTATAGCTAAAAAATATAATTATGATAAATCCATATCCTTTGTTAAAGCACGAACAAGCCTATTGTCGTTAAAAAACTCACTTAAAACAACTTTTAAAACAGTATAGAATGGAACAGCCAAAAGCATTCCTAAAGGTCCTGCTAGTAATCCTGCCAATATGATAATTAAAAAGATTTCTAGGGGATGTGATTTGACACTATTAGAAAAAATAATCGGCTGTGAAAAGAAATTGTCTATAAGTTGACCAATGATGAATCCAATAAGCACATAAATAGTTTTAGGGACGATAACTGTAGCCACATCTGCGCCAAGATTACTTGTCATGGTCAACACCACCATAAATAGTCCGCCTACTAATGGACCAATGTAGGGGATGATATTAAAAAGCGCACATATGAGCCCAATAGTCAAAGCATTTGGAATACCAAAAAGGAGCAATACCCCCGAATAAAACAAAAATAAAATGGTAATTTGAAGAAGAATTCCATTAAAATACCTAGAAAGTAACGTAACTATTCTTGTAAATGAGCGTTCTATTCGTTCTTTTTTGTCAACAGCAAAAACGATTAGAATACTTTTTAGCAGTAGTGAACTATCTTTTAGAAGGAAAAAACTAATAAATAACACAGAAAATAATGCAATAGTAAATCCTCCAAGAAAGCCCAAAAAACCGTTAATAAAATTGGGTAAAAAGGTAAAATCTACTTTGGAAAATAAGGAGGTAATGCGTTCTGTCAAATTGACATCATATTTGCTGAAATAAAGTTCCAAATCCGAAACAAGTATAAGTAAGTCTGCTTCCCATTGGTCAATTTGCAATAGCGATAAGTTTTGTGCTTGTGTTGCAATAACAGGGACAATCAGCGAGCCCAGTCCAAATAGAAGCAACAATAAAAATAAAAGCGTTGTTAAAGTAGCTAAAGTGTTTTTAAACTTCAGACGACGCATTAATAACCCTTTTAAAGGTTGCCCAATTAGGGAAACTACAACGGCTAAAAACACATATCCCAATAATGATTTCGCCATTACGAGAAGCTGGAAAAGGGCGATTAGTCCAATAATGATTAAAAAAGCCTGTACAATTCCTCGCGTTAGTGTGTTTGCATTCATAGTTCTAAATTACAGATTTTTATTGGGCGTGCAATAGTATAGTTGTATGAAGAGCAATTAGGGCTGCTGTTTCGGTACGCAGTCGGTTTTCACCTAGATGTACAGCTTGGATATTATGTTTTAACGCCCACCTAATTTCTTCATTTGTAAAATCGCCTTCAGGTCCAATGAGTATGCAAACATTGCGCTGATGGCTAATTGCCTTTATTAAGGGTTCTTTATCACCATTTTCACAATGAGCAATGCAACTCAAAGGCGCTTTTGTTTTTAAATTCTCTAGAGGAGTCAGGGGATCTAAAATTGGCATGTAAGCACCTAATGATTGTTTAAGTGCGGAACTAATAATTTTATTACAACGCTCAATTTTTAAATGTTTACGCTCACTCCTCGAGCAAAGAATTGGTGTAATTCGATGTATACCAAGTTCTGTGGCTTTTTCTAAAAACCATTCAAATCTATCTAGGTTTTTTGTTGGCGCTATGGCTATGTGAACTTGACTTACAGGTGGTTCTATGCACTCTTCTTTGGTGATATTCACTGCACATTGTTTTGTGCTTAAAACCTCTAAATTTCCCCAAAACAAAGTTCCTTTTCCATTTGTAAGGCGTAAGGTTTCACCAGAACGCTTTCGTAGAACACGAGCAATATGTTTGCTTTCATGTTCATTAAAAACATAATTGCTAGCGTCAGTTTCAAGATCAGGTGTATAGAATTGTTGCATTAGATTGATATTCTGGCTTTTGGTTCACTTGTCAACAAGGAGCTTTTACCATCTTTTAACTTTAAATGTCCTGCTATGGCAATCATTGCGGCATTGTCAGTAGTGTAGGGTAATGGTGGTAAATAAACGGCTATGTTTATCTGTTCGAGAGCTTGTCTAAGTCCACTATTTGCAGACACACCCCCACCTAAAACCAGTTGTTGTAATCCTGTCTCAGAAATTGCTTTTTTAACTTTATTTGTCAAAATTTCGATTATTGAATTTTGTATGGAAGCACACAAATCATAGAGATTTTCTTCAATGAAATTTTTGTTTTTGTCTTGCTCTTGACGCAAAAAATATAACACACTTGTTTTTAGTCCACTAAAGCTAAAGTCTAAGCCATCAACATTTGGTTTTCCAAACGAAAAGCGTGGTTGTCCTTTTTTTGCATAGCGATCCATTATTGGTCCAGCAGGGTAGGGCAAGCCTAACATTTTACCGGTTTTATCAAAAGCTTCTCCAGCCGCATCATCTTTAGTCTCACCCAAAATAGTGAATGATGATGAATTTTCAACCCGAACAAGTTGTGTATGTCCGCCCGAAACAGTCAACCCTAAAAAGGGAAAGGAGGGAGTTGGGTATTCATCATCTATAAAGTGTACCAAAAGATGTGCCTGCATGTGATGCACAGCAATTAAAGGAATGTTTAGTGCTAAAGAAAGGGATTTTGCAAAAGCATTTCCCACCAGCAAAGAACCTAAAAGTCCTGGCCCTTGTGTATAAGCAACTGCAGTTAGGTCATTTTTATCGATATTTGCTTTTGATAGCGCAGCTTCGACAACAGGAATAATTCGTTGCACATGTGCTCTTGATGCCAACTCTGGGATTACACCCCCATGTGTTTGATGTTCAAGTTGTTGTGCAACCACATTGGCATGCAGTTTGCCATCAATAAGAACGGCTGCTGCGGTGTCGTCACATGAGGTTTCAATTCCTAAAATAATTGTTGCCACGAGATAATGTTATTTGTACAAAATTAAGATATTGAATCATAACCCTTCAAGACTTCGAAAAATCAAACGAATATTTATTATAATCTTCGTCTTTTTGTTGTTGTTTACAGGGGCACTATTACTCCCATTTACCCAGACGTTTATCGGCCAACGTTTAACTTCAGCTTTATCAGAACGCTTTGAAACAAATGTATCCATCCACAACATTAAAGTATCCCCTTTTGGATTTGCAATTCTAAAAGATATTTTAGCTGTTGACCATAAAAGTGATACCCTAATCTACGTAGGTTATGCGCGCACAAATGTTTTAGAAATTAATAAAATTATTCAGGGCGATAACAATTTGGGAGATGTAATTCTTCGAAACGTAGACATAAATGTGGTGACCTATAAAGGGGAGGATACTTCAAATATGAACACTTTTTTTAAAAAATTTGAAAGTCCTAGTACACCCAAAAAATCAGCTACTAGGGTTTATATTTCATCAGTAAGTTTAACTGATGTAAATGTTCATATTGAAAATCAAAATAAGCCACAAAGAAAAAATTTGAGGTTTACAGATATCGCTGCGGTGCTGAAAAATTTTAAAATTGAGCAAGATATCATTCAATCTGATATTATATCGCTAGAAACAAAAACGAATGTCGGAGACAGATACTTTACGTCTATATCAGGTGCTTATGCTTTATCACCTACTCAAATGCTTTTATCAAACTCAACAATTAAAACACCACTAAGTACTATGGACATTAGTGTTGCTCTAAATTATCCTAAGGACGGTTTAAAATCTTTTGTAGATAGTGTGCAATTTGACGTTCAAGTAAAAGAGGGAATCTTCGGTGCATCGGAGCTGAATGACATTATTCCAGGATGGCCTATGACTGCCTCGTCTTTTAGGGGAAGTGTCTTTGGAACTTTCCAAGATTTTTCTTTTATCAATACGTCGTTAGATTTTGATAAAACGCAAATAGATTTTTCCTTTCAGACTAAAGACTTGTTCGATGAAAAGAAACGAAAACTAATTGGAGCATTCAGCTTAAATTCATCTGATTTGTCTGAAGTAATTGATGGGAGTTCTTTTCTTAAGGAAAGAAATTTTTTTGATGCATTAGGATTATTACAAGGGAAATGTGATGTCGAATTAGATAAAAACAAGTTGCTGCTCGATTTGCAAATGGAAACCTCTTTAGGAGCAATTGATATAAAAGCTTCCTACGATAATTCGGTTAAAAAACCTTCTTATACAGCCAAACTTTATTCGGAATCTTTTGATGTTGGTGCTTTAACTAGAATTCCTACACTTGGCAATTCTGGACTTAATTTAGCTCTAAGCGGAAAGGGGATAGATATAAATAAAGTAGCAGCAGAAGCTAGTGGCGAACTCATTAACTTTGAGTATCGTGATTATGTATATGATCGTGTTAATCTTGAAGGGAGCTTAACTTCCGAAAAATTTGATGGGAAAATGATTATTGAAGATAATGCTCTCGATTTGGACTTATTAGGGCAATTAGACTTTGCCTCAGAAATTCGAAATTTTTCTTTCACAACAAACATTAATAAAGCTGATTTTTCTGCGTTGGGGTGGGTTCCAAGTACTGCAAAAGGTGTTTTTTCCGGATCGGTTGATCTTGCCCTTCAAGGAAATTCTATTGATGAACTAATAGGGGATTTATATATTGATAAAGGCAAACTCACAACTCCTAATAATACATACTCATTTTCTTCTCTTGCCGCCCAATCTAGGTTATCCAATAATATCCGTCTAATCAATCTTTCTTCAGAAGATATAGCAACTGGACTGCTGTTTGGAACCTTTAATCCTTCTGAGCTATTGCCATTGCTTCAAAATGCAATTGGTAGCCAATTCAAAAACTTTATCCCACACCCAATTTCGCCTAATCAATATGTTGATTTTAATTTTAATATTAGAAGTAAAATTGCCTCAGCAATTTTTGGGGAAATGCTGTCTTTAGATGATAATACATTTATTAAAGGGAAAGTCAACCCTGACAAAAAGCTTTTTAAACTGACTATTAAGTCTCCAAATCTTAGGGCTTTCAAAACAGAATTTAATACTGTTGAGCTACAGATTGACACACAGAATCCGTTGTATCATTCCTTTGTTTCTGTAGATGGATTAAAAAACGAACGTGTTTCATTGGAGCAATTGAACTGGATAAATTCAAAAGTAAACGACAAGCTCTATGGGCATTTAGAGTTCATCTCTTCTGCCAAATTACAGCAGCTAAATCAATTCAACACATCATTTACAATTGATGATAAAGAACAAGCGGTTTTAGAAATTCAAAATGCTGATTTTTATTTTAATGATAAGCGTTGGTTTATTGATACAAATGATAGTTTACCAACACTTATTGCTAAAAACACAAAGGAATTTACTTTATCTGATTTTGTAATTAAGACCGATGATTCAAGTATTTCGGCGAACGCTAAACAAAACGGTGAGAATTCTTTTTCTTTGGATTTAATCTTTGAGAAAGTTGCCTTAAATGACTTTTTATCGAACGAAAAAAATAAATGGGAGGGTGTGATTGATGGCTTTATGAATTTGCAGCAGTCGTCAATGCAATATGGGGGAAACTCTAGTCTGAAGGTAGAGAATCTAATTTTAAATAATGCTTCTCTTGGAGATGCCTACCTTACTCTGAGGTCTCAAGAAGACCAAAGTGATTATCAATTAGCTTTTCGAATTGAAGAAGAAGAGGAAGATGTAGTAGCAGCCCATGGAACTATAGGATTTAAAAACTTTAAACCCGAACTCAACATTACTGCAAATTTTATAAACTATAACCTGTCGGTTTTAGAGGGACTAACTGATGAAGTTTTAAATCCTTTTAAAGGGTTAGCAAATGGAACAATAGACATTAACACTACAGCGGGGAATTTTTATCCAAGCGGCACTTTATATGTTGACCAACTGACGTTAGGTGTTCCGTATTTAAATACAACATATCAATTTGATAAAACAATTCCTTTTGTATTTGAAAAGGATCAGATTAGAATTCATGATGCGGGATTTACATCGGGAATTAACGAGTTCGGGATGCTTAATGGTGTGTTGCAACATCAATCGTTTTCTAATTGGGGTTTAGACATGCAGATTGATGCAGAAAACCTAGAAGTGATTAATACATCATTCTCCGAAGATGCACTTTATTATGGCAAAGCGTTTTTTAATGGGAATGCACACTTGCATGGCTCTTTTGCCTCTATGCAAATAGATGTTTTAGGAAAAACAGCGTCTGGTACTAACTTGTATATTCCTTTACAGTATGATACAGCTATTGGAGATGTTTCTTATATAAATTTTGTAGAAAAACAACCGAATACAATCCAAACGCCTATTGAACTTGCTAAAGTAAAGGGTCTTCAAATGAATTTTGATTTAGAAGTTACGGCTGATGCAGAGGTTGAGATTGTTGTTGATCCAGAGACTAAGAGTTCTTTGCGTGGAAAGGGAGTAGGAAACTTATTGCTAGAAATTGACACTGCGGGATCATTTGCAATGTGGGGCGATTTTATTGCGCTTGAGGGACTTTATAATTTCAAAAACTTCGGAGTAATTGACAAAACCTTTAATCTACTTCCAGGAGGAACTATAGTATGGGAAGGAGATCCTCTTGGAGCCCAATTAAATATGCAAGCTGTTTATGAAGTTCCTGGAGGCGCAAACCCCGCTATTCTTCTGGAGGGTGACAACATAAGTCAAAAGATTCCTACTGATGTTAAAATAAACCTCTTTGGAAACTTATTAAACCCAGAGACACCCACGTTTGAGATTGATTTTCCGAACACTTCGGGTGTTGTGAAAAATGAACTTAACTACAGGCTCAACGATCAAGAAAGACGACAGCTTCAGGCAATTTCATTGCTTACACAAGGATCATTTATAAATGAAGTGTCTCTTGCAGCAATTTCCAGTCAAACCCTTACAAATAATCTTTTCCAAAAAGCTTCTGGAGTTTTTGACAATATTTTTACTAATGAAAATGACAGGTTAAATCTTAGTCTCAATTATTTACAAGGTGACCGAAACGCAGCCGCTTCGATTAAAAACCGTGACCGTTTGGGAGTTAGTCTCTCTACAAACATCAATGAGCGCATTCTTATTGATGGTAAAGTAGGTATTCCCGTTGAAAGTGAAGAGGAAACTACCATTGTAGGTGATGTTAAAGTAGAATTCTTATTGAACAAACAAGGAACCCTTCGTGCACGTGTTTTTAATAAAGAAAATGA
>JAURNV010000014.1 GCA_030830005.1 Flavobacteriaceae bacterium
CAGCTGGGGTCTTACCGGTAAATTCATCTAACTGTGATTTAGAATATTGGAAGCAGGCACGGCGTAACAAATGTTTTGTCAGCCTTCGGTCTAAAACCTGTGTGTATTCAACTAATGAAGCCATTTACAAGTATAATTTAACTAATATTTTAAAATCTAATTAAAAATAATATTAACTATTTTCTTAGATCGCAATTTAGGGTGAAAGTTTGAAAAAGGTTTTTTTATTTCTAGCAGTAAATTCAAATAAGAGGATAAAGAAGGGAATTAATTAGTAACAACCCCTTAAAGCACCAAAAAGTTCCATTAGCTTAACGCAAACTGGGGACTCAGCATATTTTCTAAAAAAGTTTAAAAGGCACTAAAAACTACACTAATGTGTAATTCCTATATCTTTTCAGGAGTTATTCTTTTCGAAGATTGTCTCCCTCTTTTATAATTATTATAGTTGCCTTAGCACGTGTAGACAAATTCCATTGATTCATAGCAAGCGTAACTCCAAAATCATCATAAATACGCAACTCTGCTGTATTGGGATATAATTTTCCTTGATTAAGTGCCTGAAAATCAATTTTATTAAAACCATCTATTAGTGGGAGATTTATGGTGAAAAATTGGTTTTTAAGGGTAATATTAGGGATAACTTCCTTTTCATTTACAAATACCCGAACGCGGTCTCCATCTTCTTGCCCAAAATCACGCAATAAAATTTGAGCACTTTTAGATATAGTAAATATGTCCCCAAAATAAACATCACCCAAATAGGTATCCTTAGAAACAGAACCCTCTTTGCCTAACTTTTTTAAATATTTAGCTCCTGGATCTATAAACCGCTCATTGTCCGTCATAGAAAGATTATTATCTTTTGACTTATTTAAAAATGAAAAATCTTCAACTTTTTCTTCAGGAATTAGCAATCCATAGTTAGGCTTGGGTTTTTCTAGCAGTGGAAACGAGCCACTCCCCTTTTTCTCTTGTGCAAAAAGAAAGCCTCCTAAAAAGGATAAAATAAAAATTATTTCTTTAATCGAAGGATAACGGCTCCTGCTACCAAACATATTCCTGAATTTACTAATATCAACGCTAGAGTACCAACCAAAAACCATGCCTCACCATTATTTTTAGCAATAATGGCTTCCCCCAAAACACTCAGTCCGGCACCTGTTAGCAGTAATCCACAGACAGAATAGACCCACCAACGGATACTATTTTGAAAAGTATTTTTTTGCTTTTCCATACGAAGCAATTCCAAGTAAAGCTACAAAAGCTATGGCATAATACACAAAACTAGGGGTAATAACCTTGTCTCCGCTAGCATATGAGTGCAAGCCTGTCAAGTAGAAATTTACTCCAAAATAGGTCATCATAATGCTAGCAAAAGCCACTACCGAAGCCAAGCTAAATATCCACTTGCTCCGTAGCCCAGGAACCAGACGCATATGTAATACAAACGCATACACCAAAATACTAATCAAGGCCCATGTTTCTTTAGGGTCCCATCCCCAATATCTTCCCCAGCTTTCGTTTGCCCATTGACCACCTAAAAAGTTTCCAATGGTAAGCATGATAAGCCCAACGGTTAATGCAAGCTCATTAACTACTGTCAATTCTGCAACGTGAAGACGCATTTTTTCTTTTGTTTTTTTAGACGTAATCAACATTAAGAAAAGTGAAATTACACCCAAAATCATTCCCAAAGCAAAAGGGCCATAACTTCCAACAATAACCGCTACGTGAATCATTAACCAATAACTATCTAAGACTGGTACCAGGTTTGCGATTTCAGGGTCCATCCAGTTCCAATGCGCAATCATTAAAATCATGGACGTAACAAAAGCAGTTGCGGCAATAGTAAGGTTAGATTTTCGACCAAAAGCAAGTCCCATACCCATTGTTGCCCATGCTACATATATCATAGACTCATACGCATCGCTCCATGGTGCATGGCCAGAAATATACCACCGTGCCGCTAATCCCCATGTATGAAGTACGAAAAGAAATGAAATAACAATTACAAAAAAAAGAATCACCCCACGAAGCACACTAACATCGTAAAGCATTTGTGCAATCAGTACAAAAAACAGCAATGTACCCGCGTACATATACCAGCTAAACAAACGTTTAAAAATGTCGTATTTGTTATACAGAACCTCTGCTTCAATTTGTTTTTGAGTAGGAATTACAGCTGCTCCATATTTTTGTTGAAAGCCTTTTAAACTTTCTAAAAGTTGATCTGCTTGGGTATAATCTTGCGATATTTTACCTTGTCTTAGGGATGAAAAATAAAGGGGAATAACATTATTTACATACAACGAATCTACTCCTTGAAAATTGGTTTCACGAACTTCGGGAAGAGAAATCCAACGGTTATTTAAATCGTTTGGAATTGGAAAAACACGCAATACTTTCCCTTCGAGGGCTGCATACAATAGATTTACCTTTCTATCGGTTTCAATAAAATCCTTTTGGAATTGATTAGGTGTTACAGACTTGTACGCGCGTTCTAGCTGTGGGGCTAATTTGTAATTTCCAAGTTCGTCAAAAAAGTTTGCAAACGTAGCGTATTTTGCTTTTTTGTCTACGCCAATTAAAGAACGTAAACTATCATTTCCACGCTTTAAATACACAAAAGGCACTTGATACCACAATAAAGGATTTTGTGCTATAGAAACTAACACTTGATTAGCATCAAGAGTTTTGTAAGAATCTGACTTACTTACTTTGCGCACCAATTCAGAGGCAAAAGTATTGACAGGCTTCATACGACCACCTGCATCTTGAATAACTAAGGTGCCAAATTTGGCAGCTTGTGCTACATCAACAGATTGGGCTAACAATACAGAGTCTACGTCAAACTTAGGCTGACTGTGTTGATGTTCTTGTGCTAAACCAAAGGTACTACCCAAAATTAAGAACAACGTTAACGCACGCTTTTTTTGTCGAAGATCTTCTAGCATTTTAGCAAGTTTCTTGAAACGAGTTTTCCCAAAAAACAACAAGCCCATTAGACCAATGTAAAGTAAAAAATAGCCTGTATACGTAACCGCAGTACCTAAAGCATCGTGATTTACAGAAAGCACTGTGCCTTTTTCATCAGGGTCAAAAGAAGCTTGAAAAAAACGATATCCCTTGTGGTTTAAAATATGATTCATATAAATGTCATAATCAAAGGTAGGGTAGTCTAGAACCGTAACTTTACTCATAAAGCTGCTATAGCTTTTTTCAGTTCCTGGATATTTTTCGGCTATAAAGTCATTAAGTCGAATAGAAAACGGAAGGTTAGTTTCTTTAGATCCGTATTTTACCCAAAATTCAAGTCCGCCAACAGAAACCTGTATTGGAGGGTTCGAAACTCCCTTTGCGCCAAGAACTGTAACTTCTTTTTGATCTCCATTTACATTTAAAGATAGCGTAAGTGCGTCTTGTATTGCATTTTCCTGATCTTCAGAACGTACTATTTGATATGTTCCCTTTACTATGGGTTCCGGAAACACAAATTGCATACCCGCGGCATTATACAATGTACGAAACATTAAAGGTTGGGGAGAATTTGCAAGTAGCTCTCCTTGCTTCTGGTCTGCCATTCGTAAAAATGTTCCCTCAAAAGGGGATTGAATTGTATAGGCTTCGCTTTCTAGAGTAATGTTGATTGCGCCCTCGGTGGGAGCATTAAACGCAAATAAAATATTGTGAATGCTAGAAACCTCCCCCATTTTTAAATAATGGTCATGACGGTTACCATCACCCGCCTCCACAATTTTAAGATAGAAATCTCCGACAGAGTCTTCTACTAAAGTCTCCTCTGCACCCTTAATAAAGTTTACATAATTAACTGAAAAGGGAATCTTGTTAAAATCATTTTTCCAAGAGAATGAATTGTCGGCGGCTTCAGAAAACAACATATCGCTTTCTAAAAGTTTACGCCTAGGCTCACCGTTAATTTCTCCATCTATAAAAACAGATAAATAGGTTTTTTCAGAGAGGAAAGAAGATGTGTATTCGCCTTCTCTTATAGGCATAACACCCTCGTAACCAACATAGCGAGTAATCCCTGCACCAATAATGATTAAAATCCACGAAAGGTGCAGCAATAGTAATGGCCACTTTTCCCAACGCAACAAACGATATCTTTTAATATTGCCTAAAAAATTTGCTACAAATATTAGCATCATAGCTTCAAACCACCAAGCATTATAAATCCATATACGAGCAGTAGCAGTATCGTGAGCACTTTCTACAAATGTGCCAATTCCCATAGCAACCGAAAACGTAACAAAAAGGAGAGCTGTAAGGCGAGTTGAAAAAAGAAGAGAAAGTAACTTGTGTGCTACATTCATTGCAATTTTTTTACAAAATTACGTATTTGAAGATGAACTGCCTAGTCTTAAAAATAGGATTTTACTTCTTCAGCCAATTGTTAGCAAAATCGCAGGATTGACTTGCTGTATTAACACTAACATAGGTGTCTGCAATTTTCTCTCTCATCCAATTTTCGATAGTTTTTAGCTGTTTTTCTTTGAGTGCTAAATCCTTAATTCGAGCATAATCTTGCACATAGTCGGCTTGATGTTGATCAAAGCGGTTAGTGACCATAACAATCTTATATTTTTTATTTCCTGAGCGGTCTTCTTCCAAAATAGGAATAGAAATTTCGTTGTCCTTAAGTTTTAATATTTGATTATACAATTCCGGATCAAGTTTAGTCAGCTCAAATCGAGTATCGCCAGTGGAAGGGTTAATTAGCACACCGCCATTTGCACGAGTAATTTTGTCATAAGAAAACTCCCGGGCAGCATTGGCAAAACTAATTTCGCCATCTTCAATCCGCTTTTTAATGAGTTTGAGTTCATTTTGAGCCTGACCCAAAGCAACATTTGAGACTGGTGGGGTTAGCAACACGTGGCGAACATCAATTTGTCTACCTCGTATTTTATCTACTGTTACAATGTGCCAGCCGAAGTCGGTTTTAAAAGGTTGTGAAATTTCACCTTCTTGTAAACGATAAGCCTGTTCCCTAAACTCTTTAACCATTTGCGGACGATTTCGGTCTAATGTGTAGCGTCCTCCTCTTGAACGTGAGCCAGGATCTTGTGAATACAAAATAGCTTTTGAGGAAAATGACGAACCATTTTCCAAAACATCATTACGCATAGACTCTAACTGCTCAATAATTCTTTTTTCTTCTTCAGCATTAACTTTTGGCTCAATCACGATTTGAGCAATTTCAAGTTCTGCTCCAAAAACAGGTAGTTCGTCTTCAGGAATGGCATTAAAAAAGACCTTTACTTCATCCGGGGTAACCTCAATATCTTCGATAATTTTAGCTTGCATACGTTGAGATAACTGCTGAATACGGTTAACTTCAAAAAGCTCGCTTCTGAAACTTTGTTCGTCTTTTTTATTGTAAAACTCAAGTACCTTATCAATTCCGCCTAGCTGCTGTACAAAATAATCAATCGTTTGCTCCACATAATTATTGATATCATCGTTACTTACCTCAATACTATCTTGCTCTGCATGATGCGCATAGAGTTTGTCCTCCATAAGCTTACCCAATAAACTACACCGTGTAATATCTTTGGTAGAAACTCCTTGAGACTGAAGATCAATATATGCCTTATCAATATCTGAGTCCAGAATAACATAGTCTCCCACAACAGCAGTAACCCCATCAATTTTTAGCCTAGTTTGTGTTTGGGGTTGTGCCCAAGAAAAGGAATAAACCAACACACAAAAAATTAAAATACGTTTAGTCATATTGTTCAAATACATTGTTTTTGACAGCTTCATCCAAAACATCGCGGTCAAATTGACGCATCATATCAAGTTTCCGCTTGTTAAGAATTATCTGTTTTAAGGTGGAGCGCACATGCGATATAGGCGCAACTTCATTTCGTCGTCTTACTTCTTCAACAAACACCAAATATAGGTTTAATGAATCTTCAATTTCAAAAAAACGGTTACTTTTTAAATAACGCTCATAATTTTCAGGTGCTGGGCGATTGATGCGTCCAAAAAATACTCGAGGCCTAAGCCAAATGGTATCGTTGAGAAATGAGCTGTTAAACTGTAATGAAATTGAATCTAAATACGTGCGATCCTCGATGTTAAATCGACGGAATGCATTGCGCACACTGTTTCTGTCAAAGTTTGAAGTTGATAATTCAATATATCTACCTCGCAAAAGATCGTTGTGAAGTTTAAAGTTTTTCTTGTTTTCACTGTAGTATGAGGTTATTTCCTCTAAAGATACAACCGTATCCACTCGTGCCTTTAGCCAATGTTCCTGATACGTTTTAATAAACAAATCATTCCTGTAGCGTCGTATCAAATCTTCTAATGACTCTTGTTCAGATGCATTGAGATTAAATACTGCTTTGTCCAATAATAACTGCTCTTTTGCCCAAGTATTGATATAGTTTTGTACTAATAATGCGCTATCAGTCGTAGAAAGATTATTCCCTAGATTTTCCTCAAGCTCCGATACATACAGATACTTGTCATTGACACGAGCAACCAAGCGATCAGCACTACTTTCATCAAGATGGCAGGTAGTTAAAAAAGTTAAAAAAGATAATAGAGCTAAACGCATATATTTATCGGGAGTAGTTTGGGGCTTCTTTTATTATTTGCACATTATGGGGGTGGCTTTCTTTAATTCCCGAAGAAGTAATTTGCACAAATCGTGCCGTTTGCTTGAGTGTAGGGATATCTTTTGATCCGCAGTAGCCCATTCCAGCGCGCAATCCGCCAATAAATTGATGAATACTTTCATTTAGGTCACCCTTATATGGGACTCGCCCAACAATTCCTTCAGGGACTAATTTTTTAATGTCGTCTTCAACATCTTGGAAATAACGGTCTTTACTACCCTTTTTCATTGCCTCTACAGAGCCCATTCCACGATAGGTCTTAAATTTCCTACCCTCATAAATTACTGTTTCGCCGGGTGACTCCTTAGTTCCAGCAAGCAAAGAACCTAACATAACGCAATCAGCCCCAGCAGCAATTGCTTTTACAATATCCCCTGTGTAGCGTACACCACCATCTGCAATTAAGGGCACTTTGGTATTGGCTAAAACTGATGCTACTTCTAATACTGCTGACAATTGCGGGTATCCCCCACCAGCAATAATTCGCGTTGTACAAATAGCTCCTGGACCTATTCCCACTTTTATTCCATCTGCACCAGCCTCTAGTAAAAATGTAGCCGCTTCAGAAGTAGCAACATTTCCAACAACAACATCAATTTCTGGATATGCCGTTTTGATTTCTTTTAAAACGCTAACAACACCTTTAGTGTGCCCATGTGCTGTATCAACAACTACAGCATCTACACCTGCTTTTGCCAAGGCTGCAACACGCTCCATTACATCAGAAGTAACACCTACAGCCGCAGCAACTCTCAATCTTCCATAAGAATCTTTATTTGCCTGTGGGGTAATGGATACTCGAGTAATATCACGGAATGTAATAAGCCCTATGAGCTTTTTATTAGCATCAACTACAGGAAGTTTCTCAATTTTATGAGCTTGCAGTACTTCTTCAGCAGCTGCCATAGAAATCCCCTCCTCTGCAGTAATAAGATGCTCAGATGTCATTACCTCCAATATTGGTCTGGCGTTATTTTTTTCGAATCGCAAATCACGATTGGTCACAATTCCAACAAGAATTTCGTTATCGTTAACAATTGGAATACCCCCAATGCGGTATTCTTGCATGATTTTTTTTGCATCGCTAACAAGTGCTGTAGTAGGTAGCGTAACGGGGTCAATAATTAACCCAGACTCTGAGCGTTTTACTTTTCTAACCTTATCGGCTTGATCCGCGATAGTCATGTTTTTGTGTAACACACCAATACCACCTTCACGTGCCATAGCAATGGCCATTTGACTTTCGGTGACCGTATCCATCGCTGCAGAAACAATTGGAACATTGAGGGTAATGTTTCTCGAAAATTTTGAAGAAATTTTTACATCTCGTGGGAGAATTTCAGAAAAAGCAGGAACCAAAAGGACATCATCGTACGTAAGACCTAAGCTACTGATTTTAGAGGGAAGAGGCTGCATGGCAACGGATTAAAAATTGTTGCATGCAAATATACAAAAAATACTAGTGCCTTACTGAGGCTAGCCACAACTCCTTTGCAATGTAAAGTACTGAGATCACATAAGAAAGGGTCATCAACACACCCGAAACAAGAACGACATAGGCCATAAACCCAAATCCACACCACAACAAGTAGATGCCACCAAAGGTTAACAAAATTGAAATATAAGGTTCAACAAGTAAAAAAGATTTTATGCCTTTAGGAACTTCAGAAAAAAACAAGAGCAGTCCCAAAGTGAAAAAAATTAATGAAATACTTAACACATGTGTGTGTATTATCGTCAACATTTCACGTGGACTTTTTTTGAATTTCATTTCCATTGTCTCAAGATTATCATCGTTACCATTATAGTTCTCCTCGAGACCAACAGGTGTAGTAGTTTCTGTATGGAATACAAATGCTAGTCCAGTGAAATAGCCAACAGACAAAGCAAGCACAAAAACAGCACAAGCTAATTTAGCATACTTTGGCAATTGTCTAAGACGAAAATTATATTTTATGTGGATCTCCATTATTACGCCACGAATCTAATGAAATCATGAGATTATTCATGGCTTCTGTCATTGATTTTACTGAAATTGTTGCTCCAGATATGGCAGCAATATTTTGTCGGTATTCAAATCTATTTTCGGGGCTTTTGTCTGTAAACTGCTTGAGCCAACGCTTACTCCCAATTTCTCCGCCATAGTCTTCTTTATAAACTAACACTTTTGTTTTTTTAACTTTAAAATTCACATCAAAAACTACCAAATATTCAAACGTATCCGTTTTGCTTGGCGCTTCTCCAAAATAGGCATACCCCAACAACTTTTCCTCATGAAGTACACGAAAAAAATGTTCATGTCCAATCCCTTCGTAATCTTGAGTTAAAACCAGATTCAAGGTCGTTTGAGTTACATCAAAAGTTTTATTTATTTCTTTTTCAGCTTTTTGACTCAAGGGCAACACAAAAACCGAAGCCAAAGCAAGCGAGGTAGATAACCATAAAGCCGAGAAAGAAAATATTTTCATATTCTAAAATTAGAAAAAGAAACCAACGCCCACATTGAATTGGGCTACAGCATCAATAGGGGCTGCGGTCTTTTTGTGTTGATAATCTGCTTTAAAAACTGCTCCTGGAGCAATGTGATATGAAAACCCTATCGTTGTCTCTTTGCGATGAAATTCAGCGTTATCTTCTAATGTGCCTTCTGTTTTTTTGTGAGTATCAAAATCTTCATAACGAACAAAAAAATCGAGACGTTGACGATTGGTTAGTGGCAACAAGTTATATGCCGCTTCTAAATAATACCCCCCCATTTGCGACCCCAAATCGGTATTGCCAGCTGCGTTATAAGCAGCAACATCCTTAAGTGAAGATTGAGCCCACTGTCCGCGTGAACTAAACCGTCCTTTTATATACCGATAATCTGCACCTAACATAGTGAGTCCTACCTGAGTTGCAGGGTTGTCAATCTCAGTGGTTTGTGTTTTACCCATATATGCAGCCAAACCAAAACGAATATTGGGAAGACCATAGTACTCAATCTTTGCAGAAAGATTAATGTCAGAATTTACCGACTCAGCACCTTTTTGACGCCCTTTTCTTAAGCCATCTGTACCTCGTAAAACATAACCTTCATTAAAAGAAACAAAACCATTCATGGCATACAGTTGATACCGAAATGAAAGTTCATTTGATTTTCCTGAAACGCCTATTCCAATTTCGCGCCATGTTGTTGGAATAATCTTTCCGTCTAAGCTCGGCCGTTCTACACCATTAAAAGTGGTTGCCTCATGGTACTCGTTTATAATCCCCATAGGCACCAACATAAGACCGGCCCTAATATTTACATTAGTGTTGATAGCATAGTTCAAGAAGGCTTGCTCTACATAGACCTCTTTAACATGTTCATATTCGACTTCAGTAACGAACTGTACCCTATCGTCAAATTTATATGCAAACAACAGCACTAATCGCTTTACGTCAATTTGGTTAGATTTGCCATTATATCCATTAAAATTTACTTCACCATAACCGCCCAAGGTAAGCCTGTTTTCAGTATTCGCAAGATTATACAATTGACGCATAGCACTATTCTGAAAATTTTGATTTTGAGCAGACACCTCAACTCCAATTAAAAATAGAAGCAGGAATAGGTTTTTCATTTATATTTATTTAGACTGGTTTTAAATTAAGGCAAATTTAAAGCCAGAATATCTTACAACAAAATTTATTTGGAATTATTTTAAATAAGAAATTAACTCCATGCTAGAGATGCGTTGTAGGCAGATTCAAAATGCAAGGGGTTAAGGTTAGAATCTGCCTTTCGTGAAGTCAAAAAAGAAATAAGTTTTTCAGTGGGAACGTTTCCTGTAAGTTCATCTTTAGCCATGGGGCAACCTCCCAACCCGCGGATTGCGCTGTCAAATGCACGACAGCCACCATTAAAAGCAGCCTCAATTTTGGACGTGGCTTCATTTGGGTTTGCGTGTAAGTGAGCTCCAAAATAAACTTGAGGGTGCGAGTGAAGTAAATGCTCAAATAACGATGATATAATTTTTGGTTGGGCAACACCAACTGTATCTGATAATGAAATGCGTTCAACTCCGCGCTGTGCTAATTTTTCTACCCATTCGGCTACAAGCGCTGGACTCCATGGATCGCCATAAGGATTACCAAATCCCATTGATAAATACACCACAAGCTCCTTGTTGGCTTTCGTAACTTGAGAAATAATTCTTTCCAAAACATCTATTGAATCTTCGATAGTTTTGTTGGTGTTCCGCATTTGAAAATTTTCTGATATTGAAAAGGGATACCCCAAAAAGTCTATTTGAGGATACGCTAGCGCATCTGCTGCACCACGCTCGTTAGCTACAATTGCCAAAAGCTTTGTTGCAGTATCACTCAAGTCTAGCTGCTGAACTACTTGATGTGTGTCACTCATTTGAGGCACTGCCTTGTGTGAAACAAAACTGCCAAAATCCAATATATCGAATCCCACACGAAGTAAAGTCTGAAGATAACGCACCTTAGTGGCGGTAGGAATAAAAGCCTTTATGCCTTGCATTGCGTCTCGAGGACATTCGGTAAGATAAACTCGTGGCATGTTTCAAAAATAACAAATACTTAAAGGTAATTGCTACTGTTTTGGGTAAATTTGTTTTTGAAAAATAGCTTATGATAACTACAGATTATTTAACGAAAACTTTAGCACCCTACAGAGAGGCCCTATTAAATCATCCACTTTACTCAAAACTAAATTCCGTTGAAGCTATTAGCGTGTTCATGAAGTACCACGCTTTTGCGGTATGGGATTTTATGTCATTAGTAAAAGCCTTACAACAAAAACTTACTTGCACCGATCTTCCTTGGGTTCCCGTAGGAAATCCTTCTAGCAGACGCTTGATAAATGAAATCGTTTGGGGTGAAGAAAGTGATGTTGACACAAATGGACGTCCTGTAAGTCACTATGAACTTTACTTGCAGGCAATGGAAGAAATTGGAGCAGACACCACTGCTATTGCTAGCTTAGTATCGGCTATTCAAAACGGAGCTTCGTGGCAACATGCTGTTGAACATGCCGATATCCCTAATGAAATTAAGGAGTTTGTTCGTTTTTCACTCACAACAGCTACCCAAGCACCTGTGCATGTGATTGCGGGTGTTTTTACTTATGGTAGAGAAGACCTTATTCCAGATTTGTTTGTTGCTTTAGTTCGTGGATTAGCTAACCAGCAAAAAAGTAGTGTAGATACCTTGCTTTACTATCTTGAACGGCACATAGAACTTGACGGTGACGAACATGGACCTATGGCATTACAAATGATGGATGAACTATGTGGAACAAACGCCAAAAACTGGGACGAGGTTACAGAATTTGCAAAACAAGCCTTAGAACAACGGATTCTTTTGTGGGATTTTATTGCTAAGCAGGTGTGATATTTTCTTGGATTTTCTACTATATTGCAGTATAATAATTTTTGTCATGAAACACACTCTTATCCTTATCGGTGCAATTTTATTCTCTTGTGCCTCCAGTCAAAAAAGTATAGAATTTACCCCTACCGCGTTTGGCAACACCATTACTTCCAAAGAATTAAAAGAACATCTATATACGTATGCTTCTGATGATTTTATGGGGAGAGAAACTGGAACCGAAGGCGAAACCTTAGCTATCAATTACCTCAAAGGAGAATATGAAGCTCTAGGAATTAAAGGTGGTATGCCTAACGGAGATTACTTCATGCCCATGCAACTTAATGCATACAGAGAAAGCAAAACCATTGATTGCAATAATGTTTTGGCATACATAAAAGGTAGTGAGAAGCCCGAAGAATTGTTGGTCATTACGGCACACCTAGACCACATTGGTGTAGAAGCTGACGGACAAGTTAACAATGGTGCTGATGATGATGGCTCAGGTAGTGTTGCCATTTTGGAAATTGCAGAAGCTTTCCAAGAGGCTATTAAACAAGGACATCGCCCAAAACGTTCCATTCTGTTTTTACACGTTACTGGGGAAGAAAAAGGACTTTTAGGGTCTAAGTATTACACTGACAACCCCGTATATCCACTTGAAAATACGGTAGCTAACCTGAATATTGATATGATTGGACGCATAGATAGTTTGCACGAAGACAACCCAAACTACATGTATCTTATAGGTTCTGACATCCTTTCACAAGACTTACACGATGTTTCAGAAGCTATGAACAAAAAATATGTGAATTTGGAGTTAGACTATCGCTACAATGACCCTACAACTGAAGTTTTTGAGCGTGGGCGCTATCGTCAAAACCGATACTACTACCGCTCCGATCATTACAATTTTGCCAAAAACGATATTCCTGTTATTTTTTATTTTAACGGCACACACGCTGATTACCATGCGCCTTCCGATACGGTAGAAAAAATAGAATATGACCTTCTAGAAAAACGCACTAGACTTGTGTTTTATACCGCATGGGAAATTGTAAACCGCGAGGAAAGACTAAGCTTAAAAGAATAAACGTACTAGTTTTCAAAACCTACAAAGTTTCTGTGACGCTCAACTTAGCTAAATAGAGATAATGGGGCTTTAATTCTGATGTTGCCTTTTTTGATCTTTTAGTCGCCAAACGATTTGTTTCACTCAGTATATAGTCAATTTCGGCTTTAATAGTTGGATGTAACGTCTCGTCTTTAACTAACGACCTAAGCCTTTCCGCAAAAGTAAGTTGTAGATTTTTTTGAAAATCATCTTTTGCGACAGTACTTACAATTATAGTTTGATGCAGGTGACGTATCAATGTTTCAACTGCTATTCCAGTTCCAGACAAGGTAGCATTTGAAGAAAGTAGTCCATTTAATTTTTTAGAATTCAAAAGAGTACTTAAAGCGGTGTTTTGGATATTTTGAACATCTTCAAATGCGCCTTGGTTTTTGAATTGAGATACCAGTTGCTCAGCAAAGAGCCATTCTTGAGTATCCCACAGATTTGCGTCTAAAAAATTTAGCGCTTCCATTTGCTTAGAAAGCGGCACATTTACATATGTAGCTGCCACATCTTGATTATTGTTGTGAGGCGTATTGTAAATACCACCCACAAGATTCAGCACATGATATATGTACCTACGGTAAACCCCTAAAAGTTCATTATATATTTCGCTTAGGTCGTCATAATTTCCATTAGGTTCAACAGTCCACTGCATCAGGTTACCAGCTACAATTTTAAGGTTAGAAATTCCATAATTGCTGGCCTTTACTGGGTCGTCTCCAATATTTTCCGTTTGTGCATTTGGATCATTACCTCTACCTCCAAACATATAAATCGGGTCTAATGATTTATCATCAACCATTTTGCGTAAAACCTCACGTTCATCATTCGATGGCATATCAAAATAACGATAGCCCCATTCGATTGAATAATCATCATATGGCCCGAGTTTTCTAATAAATCGAATATTTTTGTCTTCGGGTTGTGCAACATAATTGTATCGGGCATAATCCATAATTGTGGTGGCAATGCCATATTTCTGGGTAAATGTTCCCGATCTTAGAGAATCAACTGGGTAAGCGCTGCTGGCTTTCATGTTGTGAGGAAGCCCTAATGCATGTCCTACTTCATGCGAAATCACTCTTCGCATCATCTCCCCTATTTCTTCTTCAGGAGTGTTTAGCCCTCTTGCTCTAGGGTTTGCTGCACCGGTTTCTAAAAGATACCTGTTTCTGTAGGATCTTAAGTGATTGTGATACCAAATAATATCGCTTTCCAAAATTTCTCCAGTACGTGGATCTGATACGCTAGGTCCTACAGCATTACGAGTTGTTGAGGCAACATAGCGAACAGTAGAATACCTAATATCTTCAGGGTTAAATTCAGGATCCTCTTCTTTAGTGGGTGGATCTTTTGCTATGATAGCATTTTTAAATCCTGCTTTTTCAAAGACTTGATTCCAGTCTTCAATACCCATCTTAAAATATTTTCGCCACTTTAGAGGAGTTGCGGGATCTAAATAGTAAACAATTGGCTTTATGGGTTCAACAAGTTCTCCATTTAGATATTTGGATTTGTCTTTTGGCTCTAAACGCCATCGCTTTACAATTTTGTACTCGTCGGATTTTAACGCACTTGAACTGTAGTCAATTTTATTTAATGTAAACCAACCTACACGCTTATCTTCATATCTCACCTGCATTGGGTCATCAGGTAAAGCAATTATGGAGTGGTTTATTTGAAAACTCAGTGTTTTCGATAAATTACCAACGGGAGGTTTTTTGGCACTAAATGTTAGCGTATGCAAAATTTCTGTGTTTTTTGGAAAACTGTTGGCTTGATCAATGAAGCTCCTTTTCTTATCGACACCACCAATCTTGAATTTTTCACTATCAGATGTTCTGACTATATTGAATCCAGGGGAGTCATCCATAAAATATGAGGAAACATCAATTAAGTAACGGCCAGTATCAGAATTTTTAATTTTAAATGCTGCCAAAATGGGGGGATAATTATTTTCTTGTACACTTTGAGTGATGGGATCAAGACTATTTGAAATATTTAAATAACTCAATTGTTTCATTAGAATACTCTCGCCCTTTTTCTCAAAAACAATTACACGTTCTGATGTTTTAGAACCAGCATTTAGATAACCAGAATAATTCCCGGGTAATTGAGCCATTCGTGTAACAACTAATAATTCTTTGTTTAAAACACTATCTTGAAGTTCAAAATAAAGGGTGTTATTAATATTTAAGTAGGTTGTTAGCAATCCTACGGAAGGCTTCATTCCTGAAACGAGTTCATCAATAGTTTTTAATTCATTTTCCTTTACTTTTTTTTCGTTCTGAGCAAAAAGTAAGGTGCACGTGAAAAAAAACACAAGAGGTAAAGAAGATCGCATCATTTTTATTTAATTTAAAATCATACTAATGTACTGTTTTTCATAAATTTAGCACAACTAAACACGCAAAGCATGAGAATCCCTTTCCTCTTCTTGACTATTTTTTTAAATGTAGTTTTTTCATTTAGTCAAGATTCCGTTAGCTATAAAACACCTTCAGATGAGTTGTTAGCACTACTTGACATCAAAAGAGCCCCATCAGTTCTAATCAACGAGAAAAAAACCGTTATGGTTTTCCGTTATGCCGATACATATAAAAGCATTCAAGAACTTTCCGAAACAGAAATGAGACTAGCAGGGCTACGGATAAATCCAAAAACAAATATTGGTAGCCGAACAACCTACTACAATAACGTAAAAATACAGTTGGTTGGAAAAAAAGAGCTCTTACAAGTAGAGGGCCTTCCTCAAAATCCTCGCCTAGCAAATTTCAATTGGTCACCCGATGAGAAAAAAATTGCGCTAACACATACTACTGAAAATGGTGTTGAGGTCTGGGTTATCGATATTAAATCACACCAAATAAAAAAACTCACACAAGCCAATGTAAACGCAAACTTGGGCGATGTTATAAATTGGTTTAAAGACAGCTCTAGGCTTTTAGTCAAAATGTTGCCCGAAAAACGGTTACCGATTATTGACACTAATACTTCTATTCCTCAAGGGCCTACAATTTCAGAAAATAACGGCAAAAAAGCGCAAAACAGAACCTATCAAGACTTACTCAAGAATCCAACAGACGAACACAATTTTGAACAACTTGCCATTTCTCATTTAGCAGAAGTTAACATAAATGGAACCGTTAAGGATTTTTTACCAAATGCCATGTACACCAACATTAGCTTTTCTCCTGACGGGAATTACGTAAGCATCTCAACGTTGGAAAAGCCATTTTCATATATTGTTCCCTACAGACGTTTTGCTTCAAAAACATCAGTATTCAGTAAAAAAGCTACGCCTGTAAAAGTAGTACTGGAGCAACAACTACTTGAAGAATTACCAAAAGGGTTTATGTCGACCCAAAAAGGGCCTAGAAACTTTGGCTGGAGAAATGACAAGCCCTCCTCGCTATACTATGTAGTTGCTTTGGACGAAGGTGACCCCTCAAGAGAAGTCCAATTTAGAGATGAAGTTTTTGAATGGGAGGCGCCTTTCGATAAAGGAGCACGATCTATTATAAAAACCAAAAATCGTTTTTCAAGAATTTTGTGGGGAAATGACAAAATTGCTGTTGCTATTGACAGGTGGTGGAATAGCAGAAACACAAAAACATATGTCTTCAACCCCTCTAATCCATCAGGGGAAGGAAAAATTATTTCAGATCGGAATTATCAAGATATTTACAGCGACCCCGGAGATTTTATTACTGAAAAAGGAGCCCTAGGAACCAATGTGTTATCCATTAAAGAGGAGAGCTTATTTTTATCTGGCGATGGTTATTCTGAAAAAGGACAGTTTCCATTTGTAGATAAAATGAATTTAGACACTTACGAGAGTGAACGTATTTATAGCTCTAGTTATACCACCAAAAAAGAAACAATTTTAGATTTTGATGCCCATAAAAGTAAGATGTTAATTAAACTTGAGTCTAAAACCGAATTTCCTAATTTTTACTCCTACAACATTGCTAATGATTCTTTGCAACAACTGACTAATTTTTCAAATCCTTATCAAGTTTTGGAGGAGGTGCACAAAGAAGTTATTACATACAAGCGAGATGATGGTTTAGATTTATCAGGGACACTATATCTGCCTGTTGGATACACGCCTGAAACTGCAAAAAATTTACCCATGATACTTTGGGCATATCCTAGAGAGTATAAAAACAAAGCAAGCGCATCACAAACTACTCAGAGTCCAAATGAGTTCACTTATCTAAGATGGGGGTCTCCTGTATATTGGGTAACAAAAGGGTATGTAGTCTTGAGTAATGCGTCATTTCCAATAGTAGGTATAGAAAATAATGAACCTAACGATTCTTTCCGAAAGCAATTGATTGCAAATGCAACTGCAGCAATTGATGCTGTTAATAAACTTGGGTATATTGATATAAAAAGGGTTGCTGTTGGAGGACATAGTTATGGTGCATTTATGGTTGCTAACCTACTTTCACATACAAATTTGTTTGCTGCTGGTATTGCAAGAAGTGGCGCGTATAACCGAACATTAACTCCTTTTGGCTTTCAGAGCGAGGAAAGAAGTTACTGGGATACTCCTGAATTGTATTACACCATGTCGCCGTTTATGCATGCAGATAAAATGAAAACGCCACTGTTATTGGTGCACGGAGAGGCAGACAATAACTCGGGAACCTATCCCATGCAAAGCATTCGATATTTTAATGCACTAAAAGGACTCGGTGCTACGGTTAGGCTTATTATGTTGCCAAAAGAAAGTCATGGCTACCGTGCAAAAGAAAGTATTTTTCATCTTATTTGGGAGCAAGACCAATGGCTAGAAAGGTTTTTAAAATAAGTTAACGTTTTAAAAAAACCTTATAGATTTAAATAAAAAAACCCTCGAACTTTCGAGGGTTTATGTTTTGTTGTAATTACGTTTGATTTAATCAAAAACTATAATGCAACCCTATATTAAAATTGTTGTCTGTAAATTTTCCTTCACCATCGAGTCTGTCTCCTAAAGCAATACTGTAATTGGCAATAATTGATATTTTTTCAGAAACACCAACGTCAAGTCCAATTGGCAAATGAAGTAATGAGGCTTTGATTGGGTCTTCTACATCAGACCAATTAACAAGAGCTAGTCCGCCTCTTAACCCAAAGGAATCTCCAATTGGATATCTTATAACAGCAGAAGGGGTTATAACAGTTTCACTTTCGCCATCTTCAGAAAGGAAATCAGCACTCAATCCTGCAATTAATGATGTTTTACCCAATTCAAAAGCATAATCTAATCCGATGCCAAACCCATCAACTGTCTCAGACACGCTCAAGCCCTGTGCTGATACTTTAAGATTATATGACGTATAGTTGGCCTTTATACCAAACTGCGCAAATGTGAACGAGCCAATAAATAAAAAGATTAGTAGTTGTAAATATTTCATAATAATAAGAATTTAGTTGAAGTAAAGTTAAACAAAATCTAACAGCAAAAAAGAAAAGTTGTAAAAAAAACCCTTCGATATCTCGAAGGGTTTTGTTGGGTGGAAGACCGGTCTCGAACCGGCGACCTCTAGAACCACAATCTAGCGCTCTAACCAACTGAGCTACAACCACCATTTTCTAGGCTGCAAATGTACTACGTTTTTATAAATTCAAAAAAAGGAATTATATCAAATCGCTAAGAGAATTGACTCCCAGCAAACGACTAGAGGTAAATCCCTCAGCGTAATCGACTCCAATAAGGCGTCCTAAATCTGCGGCGCGGTATTTAATACTATTTAAAAAATTCTGGGTGCTTATGGGAGTTTCGGGTGCTGTACTGTTAGATTTGTAAAACTGCGAGTCATATGCCATAACAGCAGTCAACTTTTGCTCCATAAAGCTGCTTATATCTACTACAAAATCTGGAACAGTATTGTCCCATTGGATATAATGATAAAGTTGTTTGGGCCTCCAAGGCTGTTGAGGGGTGCCTTTAAATGAAGTTTTTACTTTTTGTAAACCACTCAAAAAACAACTTTCCTCAACCAAACTGGCAGCCCTGCCATGGTCGGGGTGTCTATCCTTAGTGGCATTACACAACACCGTTTCGGGTTGCAAATAGCGGATAAATGAAATAAGTTTTTCTTGATGTTCCCTGTCATTTGCAAAAAAACCATCAGCAAAGTTGAGGTTAAATCTAGCAGAAACACCTAATATGTCAGCGGCTTTTTGAGCTTCTTTGTCACGAAGTTCAGCATTTCCACGGGTACCTAGCTCTCCCCTAGTCAAATCTAAAATGGCTACACTTTTCTTATTGGCAATTTCTTTTAAAATTGTTCCAGCGCAAGACAATTCCACATCGTCGGGATGAGCACCAATAGCTAAAACATCAATCTTCATCTAACTCTTAATCCAATTTATAATCTGAATATCATCAGGGGCAGTTCTGGGAGAAATCACATCTACCAAAACGCCATTCTCGTCAATCAAATATTTTTGAAAATTCCATTTAACTGAACTGTCTTTTAACCCATTCTTGTCCTTTTTTGTGAGAAAGGCATACAAGGGATGTTGGTCCCTACCTTTTACGCTAATTTTTGCCATCATAGGAAACGTAACTCCATAATTTTTTAAACAAAATGTTTTTATTTCTTCGTTACTTCCTGGCTCTTGCCACATAAAATTATTAGCAGGAAAGCCCACAATTATAAAATTTTCATCCTTATATTGTTGATATAAGGCTTCTAATTTTTCATATTGGGGTGTAAGACCACATTTAGATGCGGTATTTACAAGCATAACTTTCTTTCCTTTCAAGGAAGATAGGGCAAAGTTATTCCCATCAATATCTTCAACGGTAAAAGAGTGTATAGAGTGTTCCATAGAAATTGTTTGTGCAAAACTAAAGGTAAGTGTAAAAAAAAGGAGGCAACTTAAACGCATGAAAAATTTTAAGCTAATGTACATAAATGAAAAGATATGCACGTATTAAACAATTTCAGCACTAAGACCAGCTGCTTGAAGGCGAATACATTTAGGCTCTAGTTCGTCATAAGTACCGCGTTTCACAGCGCATTTTCCTTTGTAGTGAACAATCAAAGCGCATTGCTCAGCTTGTTCGGGAGTGTGGTCGCAAACCTCAATTAAGGTTTTTATAACATGGTCAAAAGTATTCACATCATCATTGTATAAAATAATTTCATGAAGCCTAGACGATTCCACCGCCATATCGTGTTGTGGCTGTGATTGCTCTTCCGTTTGACCAAATCGAATCATACCTACGAAAGTAAAAATTTTAAACAAATCCAATCCTCTTTTTCAGTTTCGTTCTCACATCGGAGTCCGTGTGTATGTGCCAACTCTTTAAGTATAGCTATATCTTTTTCATGAAAACCAGACAGCAATATAACTCCGTTGCCATTAAGCAATTTAGCATATTTTGGCAGATGTTGAATCAAAACATTTCGATTGATATTAGCAATGATAATGTCGAATTTTGTTTGAAATGAGCTCAACTCATCTAAACTAAAATTAATGTCAGACACACCATTTTTTAATGCATTTTCTTTTGCATTTTCAACACACCAATCTTCAATGTCAATTCCAAAAACATTAGCTGCGCCTAATTTTTTAGCAAGAATTGCCAAAACCCCTGTTCCCGTACCCACATCAAGTACTGTTTTTTTATTGCATGACAGTTGCAATACTTGAGAAAGCATCAGCTGTGTGGTAGCATGATGCCCCGTTCCAAATGACATTTGTGGATCAATAATAAGTTCATGAGTAGCATTTTCATGCGCATGAAAAGACGCGCGTATGATCCAGTCCCCTACCCTTATGGGCTTAAATTGGGCTTCCCAAACCGAGTTCCAATTTTGCCCGTCAATATCCTCAACAGAAGCAGAAACTTTTACATTTTCGTATGGAACATCAAGGCAATCAGAGAGAACAATTTTATGGGCTTCTTCTTTAGAAATGTAGGCCGTTACGAACCCTTCATGCTCAACAAAGCTTTCAAAAGGAAAATGAGAGAGCCATGCGGACACAATCTCCAATTTATGAGCAGGAAAAATCGTAAAGTGATAAGCACAATAGGCTTTCACCTTTAAAATGCATTTACAATAGCGGCAAAATCGGCTGCATTGAGCGAAGCTCCTCCAATAAGCCCACCATCAACATCGGGCTTTGCAAAAATTTCTTTCGCATTAGAAGGCTTTACACTTCCCCCGTAAAGGATAGAAACGCTTTGTGCAAGAGAATCATCGTATTGACTAGCTAGCACATCCCTTATGTGGGCATGCATTTCTTGTGCTTGCTCTGGACTTGCGGTTTCTCCAGTGCCAATTGCCCAAACTGGCTCGTATGCCAATACAATATGCTTCCATTGCGTTGTATCTAAATGAAAAAGTGCGTTGCGTAACTGACTGGAAACCACATCAAAATGACTTCCTGACTTGCGTTGTTCGAGCTCTTCGCCAAAGCAAAAAATAATCTCCAATTCATTTTCAAGGGCTGTATTTACTTTTTCCGCCAGCATTGTATCGGTTTCGTGAAAATAGGCTCTTCTTTCAGAGTGTCCCAACAAAGTAGTATTCACTCCGATTGACTTTAGCATAGGGGCAGAAATTTCACCGGTAAAGGCTCCAGAAATTGCTTGATGCATATTTTGAGCAACCACACCAATGTCACTTCCTTTGGTTTGGCTTACTGCAGAAGCAAGGTGAACAAAAGGCGTGGCTATAGCCACTTGAACCGCATTGGAAAGTTTCTCAGATTTTAGTGCTGTTATAAGCTCTTGACTTTGGGCAGCGTCCAAGTTCATTTTCCAATTTCCTGCCACAATTTGTTTTCTCATGTACGTATGATTAGTTATTTAAATGAATTAGTGCGAATAGCGCATAGTTAATCATGTCTTGATAATTAGCTTCTAGCCCTTCGCTCACAATTGTTTTTCCTTTATTATTCTCAATTTGTTTTACACGCAACAACTTTTGCAAAATCAAATCAGTAAGAGAACTCACGCGCATGTCGCGCCATGCCTCTCCATAATCATGATTTTTACGTTCCATAAGTACTTGGGTTTCTTCAGCGTGTTTGGTGTAATACTGCATAACCTCAGCGTTTGATAAGTCAGGTTGATCAGCTGCGCCAAGTTCAAGCTGAATAAGAGCCATAATCGAATAATTCACAATACCAATAAACTCGGCTTCTTCGCCCTCATCCACTTTTTTTGCTTCTAATTGCTGAAGTGTTCGAATGCGTTGTGCTTTGATAAAAATTTGATCCGTTAGGGATGTAGGCCGTAAAATACGCCATGCACAACCATAATCTATCATTTTTTTCTCAAACAACGCCTTGCATTTGGTTGCAGCTTCAAGATATTGTGTTTCGGTATGCCCCACCCGATTTGTTTTGTGTAAATTTCGCCCAAAAATGGAAACGTTTTGGTTTATAACCAACTATTTTAAGCGCTTTTTATGAACATCACCTGTAATGGAACCCTAATTGACTTGAGTACACCCAAAATTATGGGGATCTTAAACGTTACGCCTAACTCTTTTTATGACGGAGGAAAACATAATAGTTTAGAAAAAGCATTGACTCAAACAGAGAAAATGCTTCATGAAGGGGCTACTTTCATTGATGTTGGCGGAGCAAGTTCAAAACCCGGAGTAGCTGAAATTTCAGCCGATGAAGAAAAGAAACGTGTGCTTCCAGTTATTGAAAAAATCGCTAGCACCTTCCCCCAAGCGTTTATATCAATTGACACCTATCGCAGCGATGTTGCCGCAAAAGCTATTGCAGCTGGCGCAAACATGGTAAACGATATCTCGGCTGGCAATTTGGATAAAAAAATGCTACAAACCGTTGGAAGTATGGGAGTGCCTTATGTGGCAATGCATATGCAAGGAAACCCTCAGTCGATGCAAAAAAACCCTACGTATAATGATATTTTGATTTCGATTAGAGAATTTTTCTCAAAAAAAATTATTGAGGCATATAATGCAGGAATAAACGATATTATTTTAGATCCAGGTTTTGGATTTGGAAAAACCTTACGACAAAATTTTATGCTTCTAAGGCACTTACACACACTCCACATTGATGAAATACCATTGTTGGTAGGTGTTTCGAGAAAATCCATGATTCACAAAACATTAGACATTGAACCCTCAGCTGCACTTAACGGAACTACTGTATTAAACACTATTGCTTTGGATAAAGGAGCGCAAATAGTACGTGTTCATGATGTTAAAGAAGCACAACAAGCCATTCGTTTGATTGAGGCATTACAAGCATCATATCCAATAAATCCTTAATTTTATGTGATGTTTGACTTTTTAGAATTTAATCTCCTCGACTTACTGGATATCATATTAGTTGCCTTGCTGCTCTATTATGCCTACCGACTTGTTCGTGGAACTGCTGCTATAAATATTTTTGTAGGAATTGTTATTCTCTACTTAATATGGAAAATTACGGATGCACTCAAAATGGAGTTACTCAGCAATATTCTTGGAGGATTTATGAGTGTAGGTGTTTTTGCACTAATTGTTGTGTTCCAACAAGAAATTAGAAAATTATTACTGATGCTAGGATCTTCAAATTTGGCAAACCGAAAAACATTAAATCGTTATTTTAAGATTTTTAACGCTAGTACTACTGAAACTGCCCTTGATATAGACTTACTTGTTCAAAGTTGTTCTTCACTTAAAAAGCAAAAAACAGGTGCGCTATTGGTGTTAGAACGAAATAGCAGTTTAGGCTTTCTCAAATCTTCGGGTGTTGAGGTAAACATGGAGCTTTCTATTCCAGTAATAGAGAGCATTTTTCATAAGAATGCTCCCTTACATGATGGCGCTGTTATAATTGAAAATAACACCATTACAGCAACACGGGTAGTACTCCCTATTTCTGAAAACAAATCCATACCAAAGCGATTTGGGCTAAGGCACCGAGCTGCAATTGGAATTACGGAAAAAACAGATGCAATTGTGATTGTTGTTTCTGAAGAAACTGGCACAATAAGTTATTTCAAAAATGGAGAGAGAATTCCTTTTAATTCCTACAATGAGTTAGCTACTTTATTAGCTAAAGACATGGATTAGAGGGCAGGTGTCAGGAACTGCACTTCATGAAGGTTTTTGTAATAGCCCCCCTCAATTTTCAACAGTTCTTTGTGTGAGCCCACTTCTACAATTTTTCCTTTGTCAAGAACAATGATTTTGTCTGCGCGCTGAACCGTTGCAAGTCGATGTGCAATAACTAAAGAGGTTTTTCCTTTAGTGATTTCTTTAGTTGCCTTTTGAATAAGTTTTTCAGCGTGAGTATCAATAGATGATGTTGCCTCGTCTAGAACTAAAATTTTTGGTTGGGTAATATAAGCCCGCAAAAATGCTATTAACTGACGTTGCCCTGTAGAAAGCATTCCGCCGCGCTCCTTAACATTAAAGTGATACCCACCTGGCAAACTTGAAATAAATTTATGCACTCCAATTTTTTTTGCAGCAGTTATCACATCTTCTTCACTTATAGAACTGTCCCAAAGAGTAATATTGTTGTAAATGGAGTCTGCAAAAAGAAAAACATCTTGAAGCACTACTCCTATTTGTTTTCTCATCCATGCGCGCTCATAGTTTTTTATATCTATACTGTCAATCAAAACCTTACCGTTTTTAATCTCATAAAAACGGCTTAATATGTTAATTAGTGTAGATTTCCCTGCCCCTGTTGCTCCAACCACAGCAACGGTTTCACCAGGTGCCATGGTGAATGAAATTCCTTTAAGAACAGGCTCTTCTTTTTTATAGGAGAAATATACGTTTTCAAAAGTAACGGCTCCTTTAATATCAGCATCACAAAGGGTTCCGTCATTTGCAATATAGTCATGGGTGTCAAGTATTCCCAATACCCGTCTTACTGCTACCATTCCCATTTGTAGCGTATTAAATTTATCTGCAATTTGACGCAAGGGTCTGAATAGCATTTGGGAAAGCTGAATAAATAAGAAGATAATTCCTAAAGTAATTCCTGATGTACCTGCAATAACGTTTAATCCCCCAAACCACACTAGCAATCCTATTGTGATAGAAGTAGAAAGTTCAGCAATCGGAAAAAAAATGGAGTTATACCAAACTGTTTTAATCCAAGCCTTTCGATGCTTGTCATTGATTTCTTTAAACGTTTCGGATTCTTGTTTCTCTCTTGCAAATAGCTGCACTATTAACATTCCAGTAATCCGCTCTTGAACAAAACTATTGAGGTTTGCGACCTGAGTACGAACCTCATCAAACGCGGCTTTCATAGCTTTTTGAAATTTCCGTGTTGCAAACAATACCAGTGGTAAAACCATGAAAACAATAAGACTCAACTTCCAACTTACAGACCACATGACAACAATAACTACAAGCATTTTTAGCAAATCGGCAATAATCATAAATAACCCTTGACTAAAAATCCCCGAAATGGTTTCAATATCACCCACCACCCGTGTTACTAATCGACCAATAGCAGATTTGTCATAATATGCCATTTTAAAATCCAGCATATGGGTAAAAAGTTTGTTTCGCATATCGAAGATAACATGTTGACCAAGCAAGTTTGCGTAATAAATAAACATAAACTGAAAGACAACCTCTAGCAAAAGTGTAGCTGCCATAAGAGAAATGAGAAATACCATGCCCTCGTAATCTTTGAGCGTGATATAATCGTCAATAGTGATTTTCAGAAGATAAGGACTTAATGTAGAAAATCCAGATAAAAAAACTGCACCTACCATCACCAACACAAAAATTGCGCGATAGGGTTTTGCAAACGCCATGAGACGCTTAAACAATCTAATATCTAAAAAACTATTTGTTGTATTCTTTTCCACGAGCAACAAAGATAGTGTTTGGATACTGAACTCGAGTTAAAAATAAACCCTGTGCTGGTGCAGAACTACCTGCCTTAGTCCGATCTTGGCTATTCAAAATAGATTGAAATTCAGCTAGAGTTATTCTTCCCGTACCCACATCTAAAAGAGTCCCGACTATAGCTCTAACCATGTTTCTTAGAAAGCGATTTGCAGAAATATAAAAGGTCCATTGGTTATTGTGGTATTCCCAATAGGCTTCGGTAACTTCACACGCGTAAGTTTTCACATCTGTTTTAGAGCGCGAAAAACATTTAAAATCTCTATGACAAAGCAGTTTTTTTGCTGCATCATTCATCACATCAATATCCAAAGGCTGATTAAAATGATAAACTAACCCACTGGTAAAGGGGTCTTTTATTTCAGAGATATGGTATTCGTAACTTCTAGAAATGGCATCAAACCTAGCGTGAGCATCAGTAGTAACTGGATGAATAGCAATAATTGCAATATCTTTTGGTAAAAATCGGTTTAATTTATACGTAAGTTCATCGGATTTTTCAACAGAAATATCCGTATTAAAATGGGCAAAAAGCTGCTTTGCATGAACACCCGTATCGGTCCTTCCTGCGCCAACAATTGCAGTTTCTTTACCCAAAAGTGTGGTTAACGCTTCTTCAATTATTTGTTGTACTGAAAGCGCATTGGGTTGGCGTTGCCATCCATGATATAAAGATCCACAATAAGAAAGTTCTAAAAAGTAGCGCAAAGCCCTAAATTTGTACAAAGATGATGAAAAAGATATTGTTACTTTCTGATACCCACAGTTTTTTAGATCCGCGTGTGTTGGGGTATGCTAAAAAAGCAGATGAGATTTGGCATGCTGGAGATATTGGTAGTTTTGATGTTACCGATTCGTTACAGGCAATAAAACCATTACGTGCTGTTTATGGAAATATCGACAATGCTGCCATTAGGCAACATTTTTCAGCGGAATTATTTTTTAAAATTGAAGGTGTGACCATTTTTATGACGCATATAGGCGGTAAACCTAAGAAATACGCCAAAGGAATATCCGAAAAGCTTCTTGCGTTAAAACCCGATATTTTTATCTGCGGCCATTCACATATTCTTAATGTTGCCTACGACGATAATAAGTCTTTGTTATATATGAATCCTGGGGCTGTAGGCAAGCATGGATTTCATAAAAAACAAACTATGCTTCAATTTGAAGTTGAAAACGGAAAAGCACAAAATTTGATGGTTATAGAATTAGGAGGTTAGCCGTCGATAAATCATTTTCCATCGATATTTTCTAATAAATTGTGCCTCATTGACAGATACCAGTCTCGCTGATCTATTAAACCAAGCACCTAGAAAACCACCCATAACAGCACTTAAATTACCGGAATGGTTTTGCGCCCACTTTATAGATGCTAATATTCCCAATATAAGATCGTATCCAAGGGCATAAAAAACTTTTCCTTTTTCTCGAGCAAGAGGTGCTTCATACATACTTCCTGTAGGTCTCATATGTTTTACAACAAGATTGTTGTCTGTTTGCACTTTAAAATTATGATACATTGCCAAAAGTTCGTCCAGAGTATCCCAACCCAAGGCAGGTCTTAATCCGCCTATTGCGGTAAAACAACTTTTGCGGTAAGCCTTTACGGGGCCGCGAACGTGCGTGGTTAATGAAATAGCTTCAAATTCATAAACACCCTTATTTTTAACGTATAATACCCCACCATAGATCCCTAAATTGACGTCATTAGAAAAGGCATTGACCAAAGATTCTATATAATTTTCTGGAAACACGATATCTGCATCAAATTTACATATCAGCTCCCAAGAACAAGAAAGAGCTGAAAATCCACGTTCAAAAGCATGGATAACTTTTTGCCCAGGAGCATGTTGTGAGTCGTCATTTGATGAAATAACGCTAATGAAAGAGTATTGCTGTGCAAAATTTGTAGCTATAGATAAAGAATTGTCAGTTGACCCATCGTTAACAATAATCAATTCTTTTATTGGGTAAGTCTGTGTTACTAAAGACTTTAGTGATTGCTCCAAAAAGGTTTCTTCATTAAAAACGGGCATTACGATAGCTACCTCCATTGGAAAAATAAAAATTTGAACACCAAAAATAAAAAAAGTTGTATGTTTGTGCTAACGGCACATTCTTCAGCCGTAATTTAATATATCATTTCGATACCCATTTACACATGTTTGAATTATCAGAATTAAAAGCAAAAAAACTTGCTGAACTCCAAGAAATTGCAAAAGAACTTGGATTAACTAAAATTGCAGGACTCAAAAAAATTGAGCTCACCTACCGAATTATTGATCATCAATCTACGCTTCCTGAGCCTGGAGAAGAGCAAAAGCAACAACCCCAAGAGGAATCTGAAAGGAAAGTAGCTTTTGAAAAACCCAAAAAAGTAGCTACTAAAGAAGTAGCACAAAAAGAGACTCCCGTTGAAAGCAAATCTGAGGTAGCTGAAAAAACCGAACAACCAAAACCTAAACACAAAAACAAAAATGTTCAAGGCAAAGGAAACCGTCACCACAATACTAACGGCAATAATGGGAACGGAAACCCAAGAGAAAATGACAACAATCATAACAAAGACATTCGCAACAAATACCGTCAACCCGACTATGAGTTTGAAGGTATTATTGAAAGCGAAGGTGTATTGGAAATGATGCAAGAAGGCTATGGTTTCCTTCGTTCGTCTGACTATAATTATTTGTCCTCACCTGACGATATATACGTGTCACAATCTCAAGTCCGTTTATTTGGGCTTAAAACTGGAGACACTGTTTTGGGACATATTCGTCCACCAAAAGAAGGTGAAAAGTATTTTCCATTGATTAAAGTTTCCTTAATTAACGGACTGACACCAGATGTAGTACGTGATCGTGTTTCTTTTGAACACCTAACACCCCTATTCCCACAAGAAAAATTCAATATTGCCGATAAGCAAAGTACCATTTCCACTAGAGTTATGGATTTGTTTTGTCCCATTGGAAAAGGGCAACGAGGTATGATTGTATCGCAACCAAAAACAGGAAAAACCATGTTGCTTAAAGACGTGGCGAATGCCATTGCAGCAAACCACCCTGAGGTGTATCAAATCATTTTGTTAATTGACGAGCGTCCTGAGGAAGTTACCGATATGCAACGCAATGTTAAAGGCGAGGTTGTAGCTTCTACTTTTGACGAACCAGCAGACCGCCATGTAAAAGTTGCCAATATCGTATTGGAAAAAGCAAAACGCTTGGTAGAGTGTGGACACGATGTGGTAATTCTTTTGGATTCGATTACGCGTTTGGCACGTGCCTATAACACTGTACAGCCTGCTTCGGGTAAAATTTTGAGTGGGGGTGTTGATGCAAATGCACTCCACAAACCCAAACGCTTTTTTGGCGCAGCTCGAAACATCGAAAATGGGGGCTCACTTTCCATTATTGCCACGGCACTTACCGAAACGGGCTCTAAAATGGATGAGGTCATTTTTGAAGAATTTAAGGGAACAGGAAACATGGAATTGCAGCTTGACCGCCGTATTTCGAACCGCCGTATTTTCCCTGCCATTGACTTGGTGTCTTCCAGCACCCGCCGCGACGACTTGTTGTTAGACGAAAAAACAATACAGCGTATGTGGATTATGCGTAAGTACCTTGCCGATATGAACCCCGTAGAAGCGATGGAATTCGTAAACGACCGCATTAAACGCACCCTAAACAACGAAGAGTTTTTGATTTCTATGAATGAATAGTCAAATGCTTTTAAGAACAAAAAAGGCTTCCATAATGGAAGCCTTTTTTGTTTTACTGGTAATGTTATTTTATAAAGTGACGCTGTGTGGTTCACTGCGCGCGTTTGGAACGTGCGCCATGGGGAGGAGGTAATATTAGTAAATAATCAATATCCGATAGCCCCTCCATCTGGGCTGGACGTATCGGATGCCCCTATATAAACTCCATTTTCTTTGTCGATAGAGATTCCCATAAGACGACCCAAATATCTTCGCCCTTGAAGATCATGTCCCTTTAATGTAAGCGCCTCGATTGTATCGGGAGAGAGTTTATTCTCCTCAAAAAATAATTTGTTTGGCAGCCATTGATGATGAATTTTCATTGCTTCGATTGATTCTTCAATTGACATATTGTATTCCAGAAAGCAAAGCACTGTTTGAAATACAGTATTAATTATTGTTCGTCCTCCTGGGCTTCCAATTATTAAAACTGGTTTACCATCTTTTGCAACTATTGTTGGGGTCATACTAGATAACATTCGCTTTTTTGGTTCTATCAAATTGGGATTTGTTCCTATCAATCCTTCAGAATTTGTATAACCTGGCTGTGGGTTAAAATCTCCCATTTCATTGTTGAATATGAATCCCAGACTTTTACTACCCATACCTGAACCATAGGATTGTTCCAATGTGTATGTAACGGAAACAGCATTTCCGTCTTTATCAATAACAGAGAAATGTGTTGTATTTGTACCATCATATATTTGTCCAAACAGAGATGAATCGCTAATAGAAGCCTTCTCCATATCGATATTACTTAATCTGTTTTTTGCAAATTCTTTTGAAATGAGTTTATCTATAGGCATATCAATATTATAGTCAGGATCTCCTAGATATTGGGCACGATCAGCGAAAGCACGTCTCATAACTTCAGCCGTCAAATGGACATATTCCGTTGAATTGAAAGGCGTATGCTCTAAATTTGCCTGTTCCATAATATTTAGCATTTCTATCATTGCAACGCCTCCAGAGCTTGGTGGTGCCATTGAAAAAATCTCATAACCTTTGTACGTTCCCTTCAATGGCTTGCGTTCTATCGCTTTATATTGTATAAGATCATCTTTAGTAATAATCCCGCCATTTTCTAACATATACCTTTCTATTTCTTCCGCAACACTTCCCTTATAAAATCCATCTTTACCATTATCTCTTATAAGTCCTAAAGTATTGGCTAATTCAGGCTGTTTCCAAATACTTCCAAATTTTAGAGGCATACCCAAACTGTCTAGATAAAGACTTTTTAAGAATTCAGGATTGTCAGAATTATGAATTTTGATGGCATGCGAAGCCAATGTGTAGCTCATTGAAACTCCATTGTTGGCCATATCTATGGCTGGCGCTATTAAATCTTCCCATGGTAATTTACCATATTTTTGGTGAGCCAGATAAAGCCCCGCCACCGTGCCTGGAACTCCTGCCGATAACGCTCCGACATGATTTTTTCCTTTGATTAGTTCTCCGTTTTCGTCAAGAAACATAGTGGAACTTGCCTTTACTGGTGCCATCTCACGAAAGTCTATCGTTGTAACCCTAGAAGAGTCATCCATGTAAACCATAAACCCACCCCCTCCAATGTTACCTGCTTGAGGGTGTGCAACAGCAAGCGCAAATGCAGTTGCGATTGAAGCATCAATAGCATTTCCTCCTTTTTTTAAGATTTCGATTCCGACTTTTGATGCTTCTAAATTATCAGAAACTACCATCCCATTTGAAGAATACGTTTGACTATGGGAATTAGCACAACATAGTGATATTACAGCGACTAGTGTTATGTGTTTAATCATGGTATTTGGTATTGCTTCTTATGGTTTTTGCTATGAGTAGTTTCGTGGTTTAGCATTAAAATTTAAGGACATATCTATCATTTAAAAACTCAAAAAAATAAAGGGTTTAGACATTTAAACATACAAGTTTGGAATTAGTTAAGACTAACTTAACAAAAAAAAATAAACCGCCCTATTTATACGGCAACACCTTAATAATGTGTTTTATAGCAGCCAGTCTGGCGGAGGGCTTTTTATCGGCATCTATAATAACCCAGGGCGAAGCCTCGGTGTTTGTAAGAGTAAACATTTTCTTTTTGTATTTGGTATATGCGTCCCATAAGGATTGTGCCTTTTCATCAACAGAAGTCATTTTCCAGCGTTTTAGCGGGTTGTTTTTGATGTCTTCAAATCGTTTTGCCTGTTCAGTCTTGGTAATAGAAAAATAAAGCTTTATCAAATAGGTGTCGGAATGCACCAGCATGCGCTCAAAATCATTTACTTGAGACATAAAGACCTTATATTCACTATTTGTGCAAAAATTATTTACGGGCTCCACCACGGCGCGGTTATACCAACTCCGATCGAAAAAAATTATTTCTCCTGGTTTGGGTAGTTTATTAATATAACGCTGAAAAAACCATTGTTTTTTTTCGTCCTTTGTTGGAATATCAAGAGCAATTATTCGAAAATGTCTGGGGTTTAAATACTCGGTAATACGTCGAATTGCCCCTCCTTTACCTGCAGCATCTCTGCCTTCAAACAATATCACCACTTTTTTATCATTTTTAATTACCCAGTTTTGAATCTTAATCAATTCTTCCTGATGTTTTCTCAATTCATTGATGTAATTGATTTCCTCTAAAGATTTTGTCAAATTAACCTTCTTATTTTTCAATAAGGTATACCAACCCAACTTGGAATTTAGTAAGTCTAGCTCATTTGCGGTAAATTGGTTGTTTTCCATCTGTTAAATATCAATTTGACTAGCACCCCTGTGATATCGCATTATGATATTAGGATCAGGTAAAAGCGAGGTTTTAGACTCGCCTTTCCCGTCGAAATCAAACTGAGATAAAACGTATCGCATACTCTCGAGTCGCGCTTGTTTTTTGTCATTTGTTTTTACAATCATCCAAGGACAAAAATTGGTATGTGATTTACTGAACATCAACTCTTTATAGACGGTGTATTTGTCCCAAAGTTCTTGACCTTTTAGGTCAACAGGGCTAAATTTCCACTGTTTTAGCGGGTTACTAAGACGGGAGTCAAATCGCTTTTTTTGTTCTTCTTTTGATATTGAAAACCAAAATTTTATAATTTTTAAATTGTCTTCATACAACAGATGCTCAAACTCGGGTACCTGAACCATAAACTTATTGTATTGCTCACTGTTGCAAAACCCCATGACGGGCTCAACCACTGCCCTATTATACCAGCTACGGTCAAAAAAAACAATTTCGCCTGGATTTGGCAACACCTTAATATAGCGTCTAAAATACCATTGGCCCTTTTCAAAATCTGTTGGCTTATTTAATGCAACAGCTCTTGCAGAGCGTGGATTTAAGTGTTCCATGAATCTTTTTATAGTTCCCCCTTTTCCAGCAGCATCTCTACCTTCAAAAACAACCACAACCCGAAGTTTATTTTTAGTAATCCATTTTTGCAGGTTTACCAATTCCGATTGCAACTGTCGAAGTTCGACTTCATATTCAATTTTAGCAATCGTTTTTTCAAGAGAAATACCTTTTTCCCTTGCGATAGAAATCAATTCTTTTCGGGTGTTTGCTCTTAGTAGGTCTTCTGATTCAAGTTTCATCTTAAATAATTATTGTAAAATGGTGGAGCCGCTTAGTAGACCCCAAGGTAATAAAAGAATGACACAACAAAAAAAGGCCTCCAAATGGAAGCCTTTTTGTTTTATTTTAAATAGAATTCGCTTAAAGCGAAGCTACATGCTTTGTAAGCTTAGATTTAAGATTAGCAGCTTTATTAGAATGAATAATGTTATTCTTAGCTAACTTATCAATCATTGACGCTAATAGCGGAAGTTTTTTTTCAGCCTCCTTTTTCTTCTCTACTGCTTTGAAATCACGTATAGCGTTACGAGTAGTTTTATGTTGAAAACGATTACGCTGACGCTTAGTTTCATTTGAACGAATGCGCTTTAAGGCGGATTTATGATTTGCCATATTATATAATTTGTAGCCCGTAGGGGAATCGAACCCCTCTTACCAGGATGAAAACCTGGCGTCCTAGCCGATAGACGAACGGGCCGTTCGCTTTAAACGAGGTGCAAATTTATATTTAAAATTATTATTACACAACCCATAACACCAACAAAAAAAAACATCGTAATTTGAGTTAACTAGTTGTGGTTGAAAATTTTAACATTTTCTAGTAATAAATTATACATAAATTTGTCTCACCAAATCGAATCATTATGCTTTTTATTACTAAACCCCAATGGTTACTTGTTTTTTTTCTATCGTTTCATGTTTTTGTTTTTAGTCAAAACCCCAATACTAACTTAAATTTAGATAAGAAAAATTTAGCCCTATCGGGATATGATTTAATTGAGTACTACAACAACAAAGCCATCAAAGGAAATTCGAAACACGAATCAATACATGAAGGAGCTAGATATCATTTTAAAAGTTTAAAAAACAAACTTCTTTTTGAAAAAAATCCGCTAAAATATACCCCACAATATGGAGGATGGTGCGCGTATGCTATGGGGTATAACGGGGAAAAAGTCTCTGTTAATCCTGAATCATTTAGCATTGAAAATGATAAACTCTACCTTTTTTACAAAACATTCTTTAATGACACGAAATCAAAATGGAATAAAAACACAGCAGAATTAAAAAACAATGCTGAGGAAAACTGGAATAAACTTTTAAACTCCCCAAAAAATGAAAACAAATATTGACTTTTTTTTAAGACTAATAACAGCTGTTATTTTGATACAATCCTTATACTTCAAATTTACAGGACACGCAGAAGCAGTACACATTTTTTCTACCCTTGGCGTTGAGCCTTGGGGTAGAATTGCGTTAGGTTTTATAGAACTGATTATTGGAATTGCTATTTTGTTACCAAGAACAAAAATTTTTGGTATTCTAGGAGCTATTGGCTTAATGATAGGAGCTATTGGAACGCATTTGTTTAGTCCAGTAGGCATCATAGTCCATTGGGAGGATAAGTCTGATAATGGGCAACTCTTTGGCATGGCTATTGTTGCGTTCTTGTTTAGCACTATTAGTTTTTTTATTCACTTTAAGAGAATAAAAAATAACGTTTATAGGGCCTTATAAAGAACATAACCCTGATTTAATGCATATTAAACGTATTTTTAAATACGAGTTTTGGCCGTTTTGGCTATTCTACATACCTGCGTATTGTTACTACTTTTATTTAGCCATCAAAGCCAAACGGTGGGTCTATTTTTCAACATTGAATACATGCATGGATTATGGAGGAGCCTTTTTAAGTTCAAAAAACAATTACTTGAAATTCATCCCAAAAAATTGGATGCCAAGGACAGTTTATGCTCAAAAAAATGATCTCTTTGAAAAAACTCAAAAACTTCTTTCTGAAAACAACATAACGTTTCCTTTAATTGTTAAGCCAGATATGGGAGAAAGGGGGAAAAATGTGGCGTTGATATATTCGGAAAAAGAATTAGAAAATTACTTATTAAATATAAAAGAACCTGTACTAATTCAAGAGTATATTTCCTATCCTATTGAATTAGGTATACTATTCTTTTGGGATACCAATAATAAACCGTGCATTAGCTCTATAGGCGTAAAAAAGTTTTGTGAAATTGAGGGAAATGGAAAAGATACCCTAGAAAAAATAGTTCTAAAAAATCATAGAATAGCGAAGCGGAAAAATATTTTAAAAGAGAAATTTAAACCCAAGTGGCAGCAAATAATTCCTAAGGGAGAAAAAATATTAATTGAACCCATTGGAAATCATAATTTGGGAACCACATTTTATGACGGAAGGAAATACTACTCTGAAGAAATGCTTTCTTGGGTAGTGGAGTGTGTGAAAAATATTCCTGGATTTAATTATGGTCGCTTAGATCTAAAAATTGAAAATTGGAGTGCCTTTAGACAGAACAGAGGGGTCAAACTTTTAGAAATCAATGGCGTAAACTCCGAGCCAATACACATCTATGATCCTAACTACTTTATTTTGAATGCGTATAAAGATATTTTTTATCACATGAAAATCATCTATTTACTCAGTAAAAATAAAATGGACAAAAAAGCACCAACTGTATCGCTACTTGAATTTTTACGTGGAGCAAATAAGGTGCTGAAAAAGAAAAAAATATCCAAATTGTTATACTCATGAACCTAAAAACCCAAATTAAAGTACTCAACGACTTAAAAAAACTACTCAAAAGTTTAAATTCGACTTCTTTTACTTTTAAATGTGATTCGCTTTTTGGAAGTACAATTGGAATGCACTTTAGACATATTATTGAGTTTTATGACTGCTGTTTTGAACAAAAAGAAAAAGGAATAATCAACTACGATTTACGTAATAGAAATACAGCTTTAGAACAGGATATAAATTTTGGTATTATTACAATTAATAAGGTGATAGACAGCATACATCAACTTAAGCACAGCAAAAACGAGAATCTTATACTGGTAAGTGGCTTAAATAAAGAAACTAAAAACAATGGCGTTGAAACATCGTTTTACAGAGAGCTTTCTTATTGTATGGATCATTGTATTCATCATCAGAGTTTAATAAAAATTGCTCTTTTAGAGCAAGGGCTTGTTCATTTGATAGACAAGAATTTTGGGGTCGCTTTTTCAACTCAAAAATACAGACAAGAATGTGCATAGTTACTTATTTCCCAACCCAAGAAGGCTTTTTCCTTACTACAAATAGGGATGAAAAAAACACACGTCAAACGGCATATCCAAAAGCTTATAAGCATCAGCAACATAACCTTATTTATCCAAAAGATTGTGAAAAGGGTGGTAGTTGGGTTGCTATACATACTACACACAAAAAAATGGCTTGCTTGTTAAACGCAAAAGGTGACCAGCCAAATCATCATGAAAAAATAAGTAGAGGGAAAATTCCCATTTCTTTATTATTAGACGAAAAGACATTATCTAAGAGAGAATTGTTAAAAAAAGTGTCCCCATTTACATTAATTTACATTCAATATTTTGACGAAATTCGGGTTCAAGAATATAACTGGGATGGGAAAAACTTAAATATAGCTTTGGTTGACGAAAAAAAGTCTCACTTGTGGGCCTCAAACACACTGTACAGTGCCGATGAAAAAAGTCGTTTAACTAAAAGTTTTGAAAAAGACGTTGAAAAATTTATTAGTCCTAACGACGTAGTGGACTTTCATAACAAAAATGCACAACCACTACACAATCCGATTTTTTTAAAAAAAGACAGGCAATTACAAACCCTAAGTATTACAAGTCTTCAGGTTACAAAAAAAGACGAGATTATATCCTATACCGACCTACTTAAAAAAAGTACAAGAGAAATTAAAATTCTAATCAATAAGCCTTTGCAAAAAGTACTCGATGCATAGCAGGCTTTCCTGAATAAACGCAAGTCCCTATTTCAGTTATCTTATCTAAAGGAATGCACCTAATGGTTGCTTTTGTAGCTTCTTTAATCGCTGTTTCTGTTTCTTCAGTTCCATCCCAAAACGCCGAAATATACCCTCCTTTTGAAGCTAAAACAGCTTTAAACTCCTCGAAAGTGTCAACTTCAGTAGTATGTTCAAGACGAAAGGTTTTGGCGCGTTCAAATAAGGCTACTTGTATTTCCTTTAGGGTTGTTGTAATTTCAGTTACCAAATTGGATTGAGCTATACTTTTTTTGGTTAAAGTATCCCGTCGTGCTAATTCTACTGTTCCATTAGCTACATCACGCGGTCCAATTCCAATGCGAAGCGGAACCCCTTTGAGTTCGTACTCATTAAACTTAAAACCGGGTTTATGTGTATCCCGATTATCAAAATGCACCCTGACATCTGCTTTTTGCAGTTCAGCAACTATAGGCGCAACAGCCTTCTCAATCGCTTCATGTTCTTCATCGCTTCTGTAAATAGGGACTATCACCACTTGATAAGGTGCCAATTCGGGAGGTAATACCAAACCATTGTCGTCACTGTGGGTCATAATGAGTGCGCCCATGAGTCGAGTTGAAACCCCCCAAGAGGTTGCCCAAACGTGCTCTAATCCCCCCTCTTTAGTGGCAAATTTTACATCAAAGGCTTTAGCGAAATTCTGTCCTAAAAAGTGGGATGTTCCTGCTTGCAATGCTTTTCCATCTTGCATAAGCGCCTCAATACAGTATGTTTCTACCGCACCTGCAAAACGCTCTGCAGCAGACTTTACTCCCTGTACAACTGGAATAGACATATAATTTTCTACAAAGTTGGCATAAACACCATTCATTTTTTTTGCCTCTTCAAGTGCTTCTGCCTCTGTTGCATGAGCGGTATGCCCTTCTTGCCATAAAAATTCGGCAGTACGCAAAAATAATCGTGTACGCATTTCCCAACGCACAACATTTGCCCATTGATTTAATAGAATCGGCAAGTCTCGATAAGACTGAATCCAATTTTTATAGGTACTCCAAATAATCGCCTCACTCGTGGGTCGAACAATTAGCTCTTCTTCTAATTTTGCTTTAGGGTCTACACGTAACTTCCCAGCCCTATCTGGATCGTTCTCGAGACGGTAGTGCGTCACTACCGCACATTCCTTGGCAAAACCTTCAGCATTTTGCTCTTCTGCTTCAAACAAACTTTTAGGTACAAATAGTGGAAAATAAGCATTACTGTGGCCTGTTTCTTTAAATTTTTTATCTAATATAGATTGCATTCGCTCCCATATAGCGTATCCATATGGCTTTATAACCATACAACCTCGAACAGCTGAGGTTTCTGCCAAATCGGCTTTTACCACAAGTTCATTATACCATTTTGAATAGTCTTCGGCACGAGTTGTTAAATGCTTACCCATAGTTTGGCACAACTTTTGATTTTTGTAAGTTGTAGTACAAAACTACTTAAATTTGAGAGTTAATTAAACCTTTCCGTCATGAGAACTATTTACCCACCGTATCGAACAAGAGTTTCAGAATTATTCTTTATCGTTTTTTTGGCTTTATTTATCGTGGGTTGCAGCGGTTATCAATCAGTCTCTTATTATAGTGATGGCATATACGGAGAAGTGAATCAACCTCAACAGCCACAAGAAATAGCTTCACCATCTCAATCTTCCCAACAAAGTGGTTCTTATTATAAAAGTTATTTTGCTGAAAAAGCTTCTCAGGGAATTCAGGACGATTATATTTTTACCGACCCTGAAAACTATCAAACCCCAATGCCCGAAGAAACTAGTGTTGGAAACTATCAAGCGCATGGCTCATGGGGTGATCAAGTTGACAGAATAAATGTAAACATCATATATACCCGACCTTTTGGTTGGAACTGGGGCTATGGATGGTACGATGCGCCCTATACTTTCGGACGTGCTTCCTTTTGGGGATATAATTATCATCCCTGGTACTTTTCTGGCCATCATCATAATCCGTATTATAATCCCTATCGCTGGGGATATCGTAATCCCTATTGGAATCGTTGGGACTCATGGGGGTACTACAATCCATACATTGACAGGTATTACAACAGAAGTGCGTTAAGAAATGCACCCATTTACAGTAGGTTAAATGGATCAAGAACGATTTCACGAAATTACACCCCTAGCAGAAGTGCAAGTAGCGTTGATAGGGCTTCAAATGTAACTACCAATAGAACTAGAGCGAGAAGCACAACGAGAACAACCTCGAACAGTGATACACAAAGAAATGGTAGATCAACAACAACGCAAAAAAGAGAAGGAGTAACAACTCGTAATCAAACACCAAGTCGGACAACTACACGTCGTAATAATTCTGACAGCACTCGTGAGAACACAAGTCAATCGCGAAACAACTCATATAATGCTAACCGAAACTATTCCAACAATAGATCTACGTCAAGAAATAACAGTTCAGAGTATAAAAGTTCGTCTTCGTCTAACAGCAATTACAGAAGTTCAACGCCCACTCGAACAACGAACAGCTCATCAAGGAGTAGCAGTTCATCAAGTCGCAGTTCATCAAGAAGAAGATAATACTATGAAAAAGATAACATTAAACTTTTGGATGCTTATTTGCATCCTAACAGGAGGGTTTTTGTCAGCACAAGAACTGAACGAAATTGTTCAATACACTACGGAAGAGCTTCATGGCTCGGCACGCTACCAAGCGCTTGCAGGTGCTTTTGGTGCTTTAGGGGGCGATTTGTCCGCAATAAGCAATAACCCAGCTTCATCTACGGTATTTTTACTTAACGAAGCTGGTATAACAATTGGTTTACAATCATACGCAACGGATACTAGCTATTTTAAATCTTTAAAATCAGAGGAAACCAATTCGTTTGACGTGGGGCAAGCTGGATTTGTTATGGTGTTTGTTAATTCAAGTAGCAAATGGGATAAAATCGCCTTTGGGTTTAATACACAAATGATGAATAATTTCAACAAAAACCTTTATGCTCGAGGACTAAACAAACAAAATGGACTTGCGGACTATTTTCTAGATATGGCTGGTTCAACTCTTGACAGAAACATCCCCTTTAGTACGTATGATTTTGAAAACAATACAAATAATGAATATTCATATTTAGGAGAGTTTTACGGTGCCGATGCACAACGCACTTATTTGGCGTACTACACTGGATTGATAAATTACTATGAGTCCGTTAACGAGGCTCCATACTATGGTTATGTTGATGATAAGGGGTTAGGTATAGACCAAATACACGACTTGCAAAGCAAGGGGGGACAACGCAAATACACCCTGAATTTTAGCGGACGGTATTTAGAAAAATTATCATTGGGAGTAAACATCAATATTTACAGTGTAGATTATAGTCATCGTAAATTAACCTCTGACAAATATGTGGACAGAGAAAACTCGTTTTTAGACCAAGTTGATTTTATTCAAGAGTTAAGTAGTCTAGGAACTGGTATTTCATTTCAGTTAGGTGCGCTTTATAAAGTTTCTGAAGTGTTGCGATTGGGCTTAAACTACACAAGTCCAACATATTATGAGATTGAAGAAGAATATTCTGAAGCCTTAGATGTAAGATATAATGCAGATTTAGATGGTGCAATGGGACGCGCCTTGTATCCGAATGTAATTAATCTGTTGCCTGTATATAACCTTAAAACTCCATCCATTACACAAGCAAGTATGGCTCTTGTTTTTGGTAAAAACGGGCTTTTAAGTGTTGACTATGGTTTTAAGGACTTTACCTCGACAAAAGTAAATGATAGCAACGGCGATTTTGATTATTTGAACGACGCTATAAATAACAATCTTGATAGAGCATCATTTTTACGCGCAGGAGGTGAAACTCGCTTTGGAGATATTAGTCTTCGTGCCGGGTATTGGTTTGATAAAACGCCCTATAAAAACAACCAAGTCATGAACGATCGCAGTGGGTTTGCTATAGGAACAGGTATTCGCTTTGGAAATACGTCTCTGGATTTGACGTACACTAAAACAAATCAAGATTATAGGCAGCAGCTTTACAACACTGGATTAACAGATACTATTGATGTTCAGCAGCAAACAGGACAAGTTTCCCTTACCTACAACGTTCGCTTCTAGCAAATTTTATTTTTCCGAATGTAGTATCTTTGCTCAGAACAAAAGATGCTATGAAATTTGATCGATTGCTAAAAGAAACTCTAGAAAACATTCACGACGATGATCATGTGAGTGGAAACATCAATACCCCTTTGCGTGATGATGCTTTTAAGCTTTCCGATAAAGAAAAAATTGCCCTTATTGAACATGACATGGTACGTATCTTGGAAACTTTAGGAATGGATCTTACTGATGACAGTCTTAAAGGAACTCCTAAGCGTGTGGCAAAAATGTTTGTTAACGAGCTTTTTGCTGGGCTTCACCCAAACAATAAACCCAGCGCTTCTACCTTCGAAAACAAATACAAATACGGCGAAATGCTTGTAGAGAAAAATATAACGCTCTACTCAACTTGCGAGCATCACTTGTTACCTATTGTTGGTAAAGCACATGTAGCCTATATTTCTAATGGAACTGTCGTGGGCTTGTCAAAAATGAATCGCATTGTTGATTATTTTGCCAAACGACCTCAGGTGCAAGAACGCCTTACGTTACAAGTTGTAAACGCTTTACAAGAAGTGCTAAACACCGAAGATGTAGCTTGTGTTATTGACGCAAAACACCTCTGTGTAAATGCGCGTGGTATTCGTGATATTGACAGTAGTACCGTAACTGCAGAATTTGGTGGCGCCTTTAAAAAAGCAGAAGTTAAAAAAGAATTTATTGGATATTTAAATCTTGATACTTCATTTTAGATATGCACAAAACGGCTTCATCCTTACATATTTTTAATTCCCTAAGCGGGCAAAAAGAACCTTTTGCGCCAATCGAAAATGAGCAAGTTGGGATGTATGTGTGTGGGCCTACAGTATACAGTAATGTCCATTTAGGTAACTGCCGTACGTTTATTTCTTTTGATTTGGTGTATCGCTATTTAAAGCATTTAGGCTACTCTGTGCGTTATGTGCGTAATATTACAGATGCTGGGCATTTGGAAAACGATGCCGATGAGGGTGAAGACCGCATTTCAAAAAAAGCAAGGGTAGAACAAATAGAACCTATGGAAGTTGTGCAAAAATACACTGTTGATTTCCATCAAACGCTAGCTGCCTTTAACACCCTAGCTCCAAATATTGAGCCTACGGCTACTGGGCATATTATTGAACAAATTGAAATTGTAAAAAGAATTTTAAAGGCTGGATTTGCTTATGAAATCAATGGATCGGTTTATTTTGATGTTGAAAAATACAATGCATCCAATCACTATGGCATTCTAAGCGGAAGAAAGCTTGAAGACATGATCCACAACACGCGTGTGCTCTCAGGTCAAAATGAGAAACGTGCACCGCAAGATTTTGCGCTGTGGAAAAAGGCAGAACCACAACACATAATGCGTTGGCCCTCGCCATGGGGAGATGGTTTTCCAGGGTGGCACTTAGAGTGTACTGCCATGAGTACAAAGTACTTGGGGGAACAATTTGATATTCACGGAGGAGGAATGGATTTAAAATTTCCTCATCACGAATGTGAAATTGCACAAGCACAAGCAATTAACCATAAAAGCCCCGTTAACACATGGATGCATGCGAATATGCTCACTCTTAATGGGAAAAAAATGGCGAAATCTACTGGTAATAACATTTTGCCAAATGAGCTTTTTAAAGGGTCAAATCCTGCACTGTCTAAAGCATTTTCGCCTGATGTAACTCGCTTTTTTATGCTTCAAGCGCACTACCGTAGCGTTTTGGATTTAAGTAGCGATGCGCTGGAGGCTGCCGAGAAGGGTTATAAGCGTCTGATTAAGGGTGTTGAATTGCTGTCCGATTTGCCTGAAAGTAAAAAAAGCAGTGTTGTTATTGATGAATATATTGATTCTTTTTATAATGCTATGAATGACGACTTCAACAGTCCAATTTTAATTGCCCAGTTATTTGAGATCGTTAAACTTGTTAATCGTATTCAACAAGGAGAAGAAACCCTAACCTCAACGGATATTGAAAAAATGCAAAATGCAGTTCATAGTTTTGTTTTTGATGTGTTGGGACTAACTCTTGCTTCAAAAAAAGACGATAATGAGTATTTAGACAAAGCTATTTCGGTGCTTATTGAGCTACGCAATGATGCGAGATCCAATAAAGATTTTGACACCTCTGATCGTATTCGAGACGAACTTTTAGCAAAAGGTATTCAGCTTAAAGACGGCAAAGAGGGCACTACCTATTCGCTATCTTCATGAGAAAAATTCTCATCTTTCCTTTAATAACTTTCATTCGAATCTATCAAATTCTTATCTCTCCACTTTTCCCCGCAAGTTGTAGATTTTACCCTACATGTTCAAACTACGGGCTTGAAGCTTTACGCAAACATGGGGCTTTTAAAGGGGTTGCATTAACTATCAAACGCATAAGCCAATGTCATCCTTGGGGTGGAAAAGGGCACGATCCTGTACCGGATTAGGTAAAATTTTCCTGTATATTTAGCGAAAATTTATACCATGTTCGCACTCAAATTTTTATGGTCTCCAGACCCTGTCGCTATTAGTCTTGGCAGTTTTAAGATTTACTACTATAGTCTTATGTTCGTTATTGCATTTGCCAGCGGGCTATATTTGATGAAGCGTATGTTCAAAAAAGAAGGGGTTTCGTTGGAATATTTAGACCCTCTACTTCTTTATATGGTTGCTGGAACACTCATTGGGGCTCGACTTGGCGAAGTGTTTTTTTACAATTGGAATTATTTTCAAAATAACTTACTTGAAATTATTTTACCTGTAAAAATCACTGATGATGGTTGGAAGTTTGTCGGCTTCAGAGGTTTAGCTAGTCACGGAGCTGTTGTGGGCATTTTGACAGCCTTATATTTATACACCAAAAAATACAAATTCACATCCATGCTTTGGTTATTAGATCGGGTTGCTATTGTTGTAGCTTTTGGGGGGGTCTTTATTCGTATTGGAAACTTTTTTAACTCAGAAATAGTAGGTAAATATACGGGGAGCAGTTTTGGTGTAGTGTTTAAAAATAACGGGGAAACTATGCCTAGACACCCTGTCCAACTTTATGAGTCTTTGGGCTATTTTATTGTTTTTGTGATTTTATTTTTAATCTACAATAAGCCCGTTCTTCGAAACAAAAAAGGATTTTTAATTGGTGCCTTTTTTAGCCTATTGTTTACCGTTCGGTTCTTTGCTGAATTTTTGAAAGAAAGCCAAGGCGGATTTGGCGACCAACTAGGGCACCTTACCACTGGACAATGGTTAAGCATTCCGCTAATTTTACTTGGATTAGGCTTAATGGCTTTCTCCAACAAAATCAAAGCAAATACTTAGTCGTTTACTTGTTTTTTTCTAGAAGTATCAAACATCACTGGTGTTGCAATAAACAGCGACGAATAGGTACCTACTAATACACCCACGATAAGGGCAAACATAAATCCGCGGATAGCTTCACCTCCAAAAATAAAAATGGCTAGCAATACAACTAAAGTGGTTAATGAGGTGTTTATGGTTCTGCTTAATGTACTATTCAAAGCACTATTAACTATTTTGTGACTTTCCCAAGATGTGTGCAAACGAGTAAACTCACGAATACGGTCAAATACCACTACGGTATCATTCAGTGAATATCCAATAACTGTTAGAACCGCAGCAATAAAGGCTTGGTTGATTTCCATGCTAAACGGCATAAAGGTGTAAGCGATGGAAAAAATACCCAATACAATAAGCACATCGTGAAAAACAGCTGCAACAGCACCAAGTGAATATTGCCATTTGCGAAAACGAAGAAGTATATATAAAAATACCACAATCAACGATCCAAATACGGCTAAGAACGAATTCTTCTTGATGTCATCAGCGATAGTTGGTCCTACCTTAATAGAAGACATAATTCCAACTTGTTTGTCTTCTGCACCGTTTACAAAATCATTGTAAGAAAGGCTTTGAGGCAAATAAGAAGATAATCCATTGTAGAGAGCCTGTTGAATTTCATCATCTACTTCAGAACCTTCAACGTCGACTTTGTAATTCGTAGTTATTTTAAGCTGATTGTCCTCGCCAAAAGTTTTTGCCTCTGCACTACCGAGAAAAGTTACTAATTGCGATTGCACTTCAGAAGGGTTAACCGCTTGTTCAAAACGGACAGTATAAGAACGGCCGCCTACAAAATCAACCCCTTGATTTAATCCTTTTGTAAATAATGAAAATACTCCAAAAGCGATAAGTAGTCCTGAAACCACATATGCCATTTTACGTTTTTTAAGGAATGTAATATCCAAATTACGGAATAAGTTTTTAGTTGCTTTAGTAGCAAACTCTAATGAATAGCCTTTTGCTATTCGACCATCAACTAATAAACGTGTAACAAAAATAGCTGTTGATAAAGAAGTTGCAATACCGATTAACAATGTGGTTGCAAAACCTTTAATGGGACCTGTACCAAAACTAAAAAGTATAAATGCCGTAAGTCCAGTTGTGATATTTGCATCTAAAATAGAAGATAACGCATTTTTAAACCCATCAGCTACGGCCTGTTTTTGACCTTTTCCTTTGGCTAATTCCTCACGAATACGCTCAAAAATAAGGACGTTCGCGTCTACTGACATCCCAATAGTAAGTACAATACCCGCAATACCGGGAAGTGTAAGTACGGCACCAAGCCCTGCTAAAACACCAAATATTAACACAATATTGAGTGATAAGGCAATATCGGCATAAAACCCTGCGCGTCCGTAATAGAATATCATCCAAGCTAAAACCAATAAAAGAGCAATGACAAATGAATTTACACCACTTTCGATAGCCTCTTGACCCAACGATGGCCCTACAATCTCAGATTGAATTATTTCGGCAGAAGCTGGAAGTTTTCCAGCACGTAAAACATTTGCCAAATCAATGGCCTCTTCAAGTGAAAATTGACCTGAAATTTCTGAACGACCACCACTAATAGCCCCTTTAGAAACACCAGGAGCAGAATAAACAACATCATCTAAAACAATAGCAATATTGCTTCCTTCTCGGAAAGCCTTTCCTGTCATTTCTTCCCAAATACGTGCTCCTTTTCCATTCATTTGCATAGTTACAGTGGGCGCGCTCAGTTGATCGTAACTTTGTGCAGCATCAACAATTACACTACCACTTAAAGGAGGTTGATTAGCTCTGTTTGCTTGTATGACGTATAAATCAACTAAATCTGTTTGTTGATTTGGAATACCCCACAAAAACTTTGTATATCGCAAATCAGCTGGCAGAAGTGCGCGTACCTCTGAGCGATTTAAGTAATTTTCTAAAATAGGTTGATCATTTACATCTACTTGCAACAATACTGGACCCCCAGAATAGCCAGCACCTTTGACATAATCATAAATTGGATTGACAACCGTACTAATGGAGTCTTGCTGAGCGGAAACATCAGATAGCAAGTCATCAATTTCAGATGTTATTTCATTGTTTACCTCCTTTTCAGCAGAAACAATTGGCTTTAAAATTTCGTTTGCTTGAGCTAAAAAAGTTCCATACGATTGGTTAGAAGCTGTTTCCCAAAATTCCAATTGAGCGGTACTCTGTAACAAGTTCTTTACGCGCTCCACATCGCGAGCTCCAGGAAGTTCCACCAAAATACGCCCAGAATTTCCAAGACGTTGAATGTTGGGTTGGGTCACTCCGAATTTATCAATACGCTTGCGCAATACCTCAAACGCAGAAACAATAGACGCATCGATTTTATTGCGAATAATGGGCTTAACTTCTTCATCAATCATGTTAAAGTTAATTTCATCACTTAGTGTGCGATTTGCAAAGATTTCTGGAATGGCAAGTTTTTGATCACCCTTTATGGCGTCAAATGCTTGAAAAAAGCTTTCTACATAGGTGTCGTCTGAAGATTTTTGTAAGACATCGGCATCTTCTAAAGCCTTGTTGAAAAGCGGATTACGGGTGTTCTCAGCTAGCCCTTTTAAGATGTCTTTTACAGAAACTTGTAAAATAACGTTTATTCCCCCTTTGAGGTCTAGCCCCTTGTTGAGTTCACGGTCTTTTGCAATATTGTAGGTTGTATATCCGAAAGCAGTTTCGTCTGCTATAGAGTCTAAATAAGTACGCTCTGCTAAGTCTACACGAGCAAAGTAGTCCGAGTCGTCAGCATTTACCGAAGCTTGTGCAAACGTTTTTGCGTCTGACTCAATCTTAGAGGTAACAAAGGTGAATGAAAGCTGATAAAGGCTGACAAGGCCAAACAAAACGGTGAAAAGTTTAATAAGTCCGTTATTCTGCATGATAATATTTTTAGTGTCGTAAATAAGACGAGCAAATATAACGTATCCGCCCTGATTAACAAATTGATAAATTTAGTGATACAATGTTACGAAAGTATGTTGTCTAATGCTGAATTCATAGCACGAACAGCAGCAGCACTTTTATCAAATGTTGCTTGTTCTTCATCGCTTAGATTCACATCCACAATAGATTCCCATCCTGACCGACCAATAACACACGGAACGCCAATACAAATATCTTCTTGGCTATACTCTCCCTCAAGATAAACCGAACATGGAATAATACGTTTTTGATCATTCAAAATACTATCCACCAAATACGCAACAGAAGCACCCGGTGCATACCACGCTGAAGTTCCTAACAATTTAGTAAGCGTTGCGCCACCTACCATGGTAGAAGCAGCTACTTGTTCAAGGGCTTCTTCAGTGAGCAAAGTAGAAATCGGAATACCATTATATGAAGCCAATCTTGTGAGTGGAATCATGGTAGTATCCCCATGCCCACCAATCACCATCCCGTGAATGTCGTTTGCAGGCTTATTAAGTGCCAATGACAAGTAGGTCTTAAATCGTGAACTATCAAGAGCACCGCCCATACCAATAACTCGATTTTTGGGCAACCCTGTTTTCTTTAAGGTTAAATATGTCATGGTATCCATAGGATTGGAAACCACCACAAAAATAGCCTGAGGTGAGTGTGCCAAAATATTTTCGGCTACAGATTGAACAATTCCAGCATTGATTCCAATCAGCTCTTCTCGTGTCATCCCAGGTTTTCGAGGAATTCCAGATGTAATTACAACCACATCGCTATTAGATGTTTTACTGTAATCACTTGTGGTACCTACAATTTTGGTATTAAAGCCAAGTGTTGTTGCTGTTTGCATCATATCTAGGGCTTTTCCTTCGGCAAAACCCTCTTTAATATCAAGAAGAACAACTTCACTTGCTATGCGTTGTGAAGCAATTGCATCAGCGCATGTGGCGCCAACATTTCCGGCTCCTACAATAGTAACTTTCATGTGTTTGTATTTTGGTTAGGCAAAAATACGGCATGTACAGCAATAGCAAAAGGCTATGCGTCAATATTTGCGTAAACCGCATTTTTTTCAATGAATTCACGTCTTGGGGGTACCTCATCACCCATCAGCATAGAGAAAACACGATCCGCTTCCCCGCCGTTGTCAATCGTAACCTGACGTAAGGTTCTAAACTCAGGATTCATAGTAGTCTCCCATAATTGGTCCGCATTCATTTCGCCTAAACCTTTGTAACGCTGAACAGAAGCACCTTGCCCAAAATCTTGCATTAACATATCACGCTGGTCATCATTCCAAGCATACTGCTTTTTAGCACCCTTTTTTACTAAATATAGCGGAGGAGTAGCGATATATATATAACCGTTTTCAATAAGTTCACGCATGTAGCGAAAGAAAAAAGTCAGAATCAAGGTAGAAATATGACTTCCATCAACATCAGCATCACACATAATAACAACTTTGTGATAACGAAGCTTTTCCATATTCAATGCTTTTGCATCTTCTTCGGTGCCAATGGTTACACCCAGTGCTGTGTAGATATTGCGAATTTCTTCATTCTCAAAAACTTTATGTTGCATGGCCTTTTCAACGTTAAGTATTTTACCGCGTAAAGGCAAAATAGCCTGAAAATTACGATCACGACCTTGCTTGGCTGTTCCTCCTGCAGAATCTCCCTCAACAAGGAACACCTCACACAAATGGGGGTCTTGTTCAGAACAATCGGAAAGTTTTCCGGGAAGACCACCTCCGCTCATTACAGTCTTACGTTGCACCATTTCACGTGCTTTCCTAGCTGCATGACGTGCTTGTGCTGCTAAAATCACCTTCTGGACAATTATTTTGGCATCATTAGGATGCTCTTCTAAATAATTCTCTAACATTTCGGAAACCGCTTGAGAAACCGCTGCACTTACCTCTCTGTTTCCGAGTTTTGTTTTGGTTTGACCTTCAAATTGGGGCTCTGCAACTTTAACCGATATAATAGCCGTTAGGCCTTCTCTAAAATCATCCCCTGAAATTTCAAACTTCAATTTGTCGAGCATGCCTGACGCATCAGCGTATTTTTTTAATGTTGTCGTAAGGCCACGTCTAAAACCAGAAAGATGTGTTCCCCCTTCATGGGTATTGATGTTGTTTACATACGAATGTAAATTCTCAGTAAACGAAGTATTGTACACCATAGCAACCTCTACAGGAATGTCGTTCTTTTCACCTTCCATTGAAATGACATCGGAGGTGATGGGCTCACGATTTGCATCTAAAAAACGTATAAACTCTTTGAGTCCCTCTTCAGAACTAAACAATTCTCCAACCGACTCGCCGTTATCATCTTTTTGTCTATGGTCTGTAAGTTGGATTTTAATTCCTTTGTTTAAGAACGACAATTCACGCATTCTGTTCGCAAGTGTGTCATAATTAAACTCAATAGTTTGTGTAAAAATTGAACGGTCGGGTATAAAAGTTACAACAGTTCCTGTTTTTGGCGAATCTCCAACGGTTTTAGCAGGATAAAGAGCCTTGCCGCGTTCATATTCTTGCTCCCATACCTTTCCCTCACGATAAACAGTGGCTTTTAAGGAGTCTGATAGTGCATTTACACAGGACACTCCCACTCCATGTAGCCCTCCAGAAACTTTGTAGGAGTCTTTGTCAAACTTTCCTCCTGCGCCAATTTTGGTCATGACCACTTCAAGAGCAGAAACACCTTCCTTTTTGTGCATCCCAACAGGTATTCCCCTTCCATTATCTTCTACGGTAACAGAATTATCTTCGTTAATCTGAACAGAAATGAGGTCACAGTGTCCGGCAAGAGCCTCATCAATGGAGTTGTCTACTACTTCGTAAACAAGGTGGTGTAATCCACGAACACCAACATCGCCAATGTACATGGACGGACGCATCCGCACGTGCTCCATTCCTTCTAATGCCTGTATACTATCTGCAGAATAATTTTGATTGGGTTGATCACTCATATGTGTATTTTATGAATAAAAGCTATTCTTACAAATTTAAAATAAAAGCCCCACTTTAAGTGATAAAGTGAGACTTGTATTCTGTCAAGTTATTAACAGTTCGTGTTCAAAAAAAGCTTATTCATAAGCATCAACATGAACCGCTCCAATAGCTCGCCCCGATGGTTCATTCATGTTTTGAAAAGACGCATCCCACGCTAACGCAGTTGGGGTGCTGCATGCCACCGAAGGTACTGAAGGCACAGTAAGTGCAGCAGCCTGTGATGGAAAATGCTCTTCAAAAATACTACGATAAAAATACTCCTCTTTCGTGCGAGGTGGCTGCACAGGAAAACGATGACTAACTTGTTCCATTTGAACATCCGTTACAGCTAAAGAGACCACTTCTTTTAGGGAATCAATCCAACTGTAACCTACACCATCGCTAAATTGCTCTTTTTGCCGCCACGCCACAGATTCAGGCAATTCATCTTCAAAAGCCTTACGCAACACCCATTTTTCCATGCGATCAGGAGTTATCATCTTATCCTTTGGATTGATACGCATGGCAACATCCATAAACTCTTTGTCTAAAAATGGAACTCTTCCTTCAATACCCCATGCAGCAAGAGACTTGTTTGCTCGTAAGCAGTCATATTGATATAGCTTGAATAATTTACGTACTGTTTCCTTGTGAAACTCTTCTGGATTGGGAGCTTTATGAAAGTATAAGTATCCGCCAAAAACCTCATCGGCACCTTCACCAGAAAGTACCATTTTAATACCCATTGATTTAATAACCCGAGCTAATAAATACATGGGAGTAGATGCCCTAACGGTAGTAATATCATAGGTTTCCAGATGATATATCACATCTTTTATTGCATCTAACCCTTCTTGTACTGTAAATGTTACTTCATGGTGTACGGTACCTATTTTAGCTGCAACTACTTGTGCGGCAGCCAAATCAGGCGAACCTTCAAGTCCAATGGAAAATGAATGCAGTTGTGGCCACCACGCCTCTTGAGTATCATCTGATTCAACACGATGCTTTGCAAATTTTTTAGCAAGTGCAGAAGTTATCGAGGAGTCTAATCCTCCTGAAAGTAATACGCCATAAGGCACATCGCTCATCAATTGGCGGTGTACAGCTTTTTCTAAGGCTAGTTTTAATTCCTCAATGCTGGTAGGGTTATTTTTTACCGCCTCAAAGTCTTCCCAATCACGGGTATACCACTTTTGGGGTTCAGCATCTTTTTCGGTCATAAAATGACCAGGAGGAAACACCTCAATTGTATGGCAAACTCCTTCAAGTGCTTTCAATTCAGATGCAACATAGCGCGTACCGTTTTGATCATAGCCATAATAAAGCGGAATAATCCCCATATGGTCTCGAGCAATTAGGTATTTTTTATTTGCTGCATCATAAATCACAAAACCGAAAATACCGTTTAATTCATCAATAAAATCGGCTCCCTTTTGTTGATATAACGACAAAATAACTTCACAATCTGACCCTGTTTGATATGCATAATCTTGAGTAGATTTACGCAACTCTCTGTGGTTATAGATTTCACCATTAGCTGCTAAAATCAAGTTTTTATCTTCACTGTATAGAGGCTGTCTTCCAGACGTAGGATCAACAATAGCTAAACGCTCATGGGCCATTATAGCATAATTATCGGCATGAATTCCACTCCAATCCGGACCGCGATGGCGTATTTTTTTTGACATCTCGAGCAGCTGCGAACGAAGTTCATCAACCGGTTGTTTTATATCTAAGGCACAAACAATACCACACATAGTTTAAATTTTGATGCAAATTTGCTTTTTTTATTTCTAATTTAAACCATAATAATCTTTTTTAATTTAATTTTTACACTAATTATATGATATTACAATAATAATTACACAAAATATCAGTCAATTCACATCTTTAGGTTTAAGTCCTTCTAAAAACATGCTTATTTTTATGGCAATATGAGTTCACCAATAATTTTTATTGAAAACGCTGCCATTCAGCAAAACAGAAAGGTAATTTTAAGTCAGGTTTATCTATCAATTGAAGAAGGCTCTTTTGTGTATTTTATCGGGAGAACGGGAAGCGGAAAAAGCAGCTTAATTCGTACACTTTATGCAGCATTACCGCTTAATGCAGGAGAAATCAGCATTTGCAACACATCCTTAGCTACCCTTAAAAAACGTCACATTCATAAACTCAGAAGATCATTAGGAATTGTTTTTCAGGATTTTAAGCTACTCCCCGACCGAAATGTATTTAAAAACCTTGATTTTGTTTTGCGTGCCACAGGCTGGAAAGACAAAGCTAATCGAGAGGAACGTATTGTTGACGTTTTAAAATTGGTAAAACTTGAAGGTAACGAAAAGAAGTTTCCACAAACGTTATCGGGTGGGGAACAGCAGCGCTTATCCATTGCTCGTGCATTACTGAACAATCCTAAAATATTACTAGCTGATGAACCCACTGGGAACTTAGACCCTATTACACGCTGGGAAATCATGGAAGTACTTAGAAGTGTTAACGAAAAAGGAACTACCGTCCTGATGGCGACACACGATTTCAGTATTATCCAAAAGTATCCAGGAAAAACATTTAAATGTGAAGATGGGAAAGTTTCTGAAGTAATGGTTAAGACTTAGCAGATTCAATCAGTTTTTTCCACTGTTTTTTTATATGTTCAAATGAAAGGTGTTGTACTGATTCTCTAGCATTTGATTTACACACTTTATATAAGCTCTTGTCTACATGCATTCGTGAAATCGCCTTATTAAGTGATTGAATGTTAGCATTTTCCACCAGCAACCCATTCTTTTCATGTTGTATGATTTCTGATGGCCCTGTTGGGCAATCGTAAGAAACCACTGGTGTTCCACATGCCAAAGCCTCAATTAGCACCATAGGGAACCCTTCATATTCACTGCCTAAAATAAAAAAATGGGCTTTAACAAAATACTTAAAAGGATTGCTCTGAAAACCTTTAAAATGAACAAAGTTTTCGCAATTAAGCTTGTGAGTCAATGACTTTAATTGTGGCTTGACAACACCATCCCCCAAAATTAATAAGTGAATGCCCGCTTCGGGTAAGACAGAATCTGCATAAGCTTTAATAACATGATCAAAACGCTTTATATTATCGTCCATTCTGCCTACAGCCAACACAAACGGAAAATTTTCTTTTATAGGCTTTTCTTTCTTTAAATCAATACGCTTAAAGTCTACAGCATTTTTAATCACCACTTGATTGGTATAACCAAGATGTTTCAATTTGTCTGATATAGATTCAGAAACAGAAACAAGGAGATTTGCACGTCTGTAGAAATATTTAAAAATAAACCATGGCTTTGGAATATACTTTTCTATAAGCGGCAAATGGATTGTGAAAATAACATTCTTAACGAGTGGGTATATAAATAAATGAAAAACAATCTCAATCCAAAAAATACGCCGTGATCTGAAATCAATGACAAAATCAAAATTATTCTCTTTGATGGACTTGTGAAGTTTTATAAATGGCCTTATAAGCGATAAAAACGTGGTTTTACTCTTGTTATGTCCAAGATATATGTAATTCCCCTTATAATAAAAATCTTTATTTGGATAAGCCGCAAAAAGAGTTACATCATAGCCGAACTCGGACAAAAAAATGGAAACTAGCGCAGCAACGCGCTCGGCACCTCCATTTCCCAAAGACGGAGTTATGATAGCAATTTTAATTTGTGATACCATATAACAAATATACACTCGACAGCACTCTAATCAATTCTATTTTTTAGAAGAAATTCAAAACGCTAAATTTGAAAAACTAATTCACCTTTATGAAAATTCTTTTAATTGGAGAATACAGCAACTTACACAATAGCCTGAAGCTAGGGTTAATTGCTAAGGGCCACACTGTTACTTTGGCTTCAGCTGAGGATGGTTTTAAAAGCTTTAATAGTGATTTTAAGTTTAAAGATAAAAATTTAAAAAGTACTCCTGTTTTCCTTTCCAAATTATTTAAACTCTTGTTTAAATATTATTTTTCGTTTTACGCAAAAAGCATAAGGTTTGAGTTTTATAAAAAACACTTTAAAGAGTACGATGTAATTCAACTTATTAACCAACATGCAATTGGCGGAATTCCACTAATCGAGCGAAAACAAATTAATTTTTTAAAAAAACACAATAAATCTATGTTTCTTCTGAGTTGCGGAGATGACACTTACAGTTTGAATTATTATAAATCTCAAAATTCATTAAAATATTCAATATTAACACCCCTTAAAGAAAACAAAAAACTTAAAAAAGAATATGAATCTACTTTGCGGTACTATGATAAAGAATATATCAAACTTGCAGAACAGATACATCTAACATGTGACGGCATCATTGCATCAGATATTGATTACCACATACCACTTAAAAACAACCCGAAATATTTAGGGATGATTCCTAATCCTGTGGCTTTAAACAAATTGAATGTTAAACAAGAAAGGGGCTCAAAAACAACAATCCTTTTAGGAATAAATACAACAAGCTATCATAAAAAAGGGATTGGGTATTTTGAAAGGGCTCTTGAAAAAATTAAAGAAAAACACCCCAATGTGATTATAAAAAAAACAAAAAACTTGCCTTTTGACGAATATATTCAAGAGCTAAACAACACCGACATTTTATTAGATCAAGTTTACGGATATGATCAAGGGTATAACGCATTAGAGGCTATGGCGTTGGGAAAAGTTGTTTTCACAGGTGCAGAAAAAGAATTTTTGGATTATTACAATGTAAAAGAAGATGAAGTCGCAATAAATGCCTTACCAGATGTAAATCATTTAGTAGAAAAGTTAACTCACTTAATTCAGCATCCAGAACTAATTAAAAAAATTGGAGCCAACGCCAAGGAATTTGTAAAAAAGCATCATGAGGTTACCATGATTGCTCAAAAATATATTGAAACTTGGACTAGCGCAACGAGACTATCCGAGTAAACGATGTCCATTCTCTAATATAATCATTCTCGTCATATTCTTTGGAAGTTAAAACCAAACATACAGCACCGGCAGAAAAATGATGTAATTCTCTCCAAATCATTGGAGGCACAAGAAGACCTTTTGTTGGGTTATTAAGTACTACCCGTGTTTCTTCTTTTCCTGTTTTAAGCAAAACTTCAAAACTTCCACTCAGTGGGACTATTATCTGATGAGTATGTTGCAATGCATGCCCACCACGACTACTCCCACTTGGGACATCGAACAAATAGAAAACCCGCTTTAAATCAAACGGAAGTTCACTATTTTGCAAAAAAGCCAGATTTCCTCTTGGGTCTTTAACAGTCGGAATAGCAATCCAGGTAAGGTCCATAATATTTATACGAGTTTTTTTCTAAGTAAAAATACAACCAATATTAAACATCCAATATATCGAACGGCATTTGCCATAACTACTCCTTCAATTCCAAAGTCATCAATCAAAAATACACTTGTAGCAATAAGCAATGAAAATGAAAAGGCTTCAACAATAAAATAATCAGTTAGTCTCTTTTTGGCGACTAAATAATAAGCAAATATCAAAAAGATTACACGAAACCAATCGGCAATCAATTGCCATTTAAACAATGCTGTTATGGATAAAAAATCTGGCGTGTAAAGTATTTTTGTAATTGGTGTTCTAAGCAAGTAAACAGCTATCATCCCAAAGGAAACAATGGGTACTAATGTTTTCAGGATGGATATTGACTCGTGCCGCAAACGAAACGAAGGGTTGTGCTCAGAAAATTTAGGCAAAACGTAAATGGTAAAAATAACAGATATGAATACAAAATAATTTGTAGATACCATATTCATAGCAGTCCATAAACCAGCAGATGCTAAATCTATTTTTTGAGTGATTAAAAACCGTAAACCAATCTCAATTACATGAACAAAAGCAATTGAAATTAAGGTCATTGCAATGTAGGGTAATACAGTTCTTATTTTGGAAAAACCCCATTGAAAATTGTTTGGAATTAGCGCTTTGTACTCGGATGATTTTATGTAAACTACATATATGATAAAACCAAAAACAGCGCGTGAAAGTAAAGCAACAAAACCTCCTTTTAACCCATAAAAATACAACAATAAAACCATGAAAACTGTTGTAGCAAAAGTGTTTAAAAGTTGTAGGTTTGATAGTGCCTTGTATGCTTTTTTACCGCTTAACAAGCCTTCCATGAGCATGATTAAACCCATGAACGGAAAGCTAAAAACTAATGCTTGTATGAGTAGACCATTTGAATCTCCAAAATACAACTGAAGTGCAATCCATTCTTGTTGCCAAAACAGCACTATTATAAGGAGTATTGACGCACTAAAAAAAAGACTAATAACAGTGTTCATAACTGCTCCGTGTGTAGACTTTTCCTTTAAAGCAGCCGTTTCAGAAATAACGGCATTCTGTGTGCCAAAAGATGAGAAAGCACCCAATACTTCTAAAAGGCTTCGGAAATTAGCTAGTACCGCAAGTCCAGGTGCACCGACAAAGACAGCAATAGCTTTTTGTGATATAATACCAACAGCTAGTCGCAAAACACCTGCAATCCCTGTATAACCAATCATACGAAAAAGTATATTATTTCCTAAGTTTCGAATGATTTTCATTAGTATGTATTTAGAACATCTATAATATACTGAACTTCATTTTCGTGTAGACTTGGGTATAAAGGAATACTAACTACTTCATTATGGTATTTTTCAGTTAAGGGAAATTTATGATTGTTGTATTCAGAAAGTGCTTTTTGTTTATGTGGAGGAATAGGATAGTGAACCAAACTGCCCACCCCTTTTGAAATCAAAAATTCCATGAAATCATTTCGATCAGCAACACGAACAACAAATAAATGAAATACGTGAGATCCATCAAGGTCACAGGCAGGTAGTAAAATTTTTGAGTTTTTTATCTCATTGAGATAGCGTGATGCAATAGTAATACGGCGTTTACATGCTGCTGGATAGTCTGCTAATTTTAACCCTAAAAACCGGGCTTGCAATGCATCTAGTCGCATATTAAAACCTAGCAAATCATGATGGTACTTTTTTGTAGAACCATAATTCTGGATAGTCCGTATTGCTTTTGTCAAGTTAACATCATTGGTAGTAACGGCACCTGCATCCCCAAGTGCTCCTATGTTTTTAGTAGGGTAAAAACTAAAAGCGGCGGCATCGCCTACAGCCCCTGCCATGAGCCCACTTTTAGATACGGCTCCATGAGCTTGTGCAGCATCTTCAATGAGCAAAATGTCATGCTTTTTTGCATATGCTCTAAACATATCAACATCAACAAGCTGTCCATAAAGGTGGACTACTAAACAAGCTTTAACACTTGAAGTGGTAAGTTGTTCTACTTGATTCACGTCCATGTTAAAAAACCCATTTGAAGGCTCAGCAAAAACGGGTGTGAGTCCGGCTTGAATAACGGCTAAAATAGAAGCAATGTACGTATGGGCAGGCACTAAAACACTGTCACCATCCTTAAGTATTCCAAGTGATTTATATCCTTCAAAAATCAAACGAAGCGCATCTAACCCATTACTGGTGCCAACACAATAATGTGTGCCGCAAAAGGCAGCATATTGTTGTTCAAAGCGAGTAACTGCGTCACCAAGAATGAACTGGCCGCTTTCTAAAAAATGTGAAAGCTCCGATGCAAAATCTTTTGCATAAGATGCGTTTTCGGCTTTTATATTAAAGAAAGGAATCTTGCTAGCCATGAGTAAAACTAAATCGTTGCTGATCGTATGATTCGCACCCTAATTCTCTTTTGTAATTTACTAATCCCTTTGGATATGAAAATTTAGAATTGGCTGGAATAGACCCCATATCAAAAAAATGATATCCATCAGTACGATACTTTTGTATCAAATATAAATACAAAAAATCTAGAGGCGCTGAGGATTCGTGACCAAGTGCTGTTGCGCCATACTGTGACCTTATAATTTTATTTTTAATAAAAAGAGTTATACCCGCTAATAGCTTGTCCTCATGATATATATTCCATTGCTTGATATGCTCAGGAAATCTTTGATGAAGCAAAACAATCTCTTCGAGTTGATGAACGGGTCTTGATTGATGCTTTTCTTTCAAACATGGAATCAAAACTTTATTCCAAAAGGGAGTGAGATCATTGTCAAGCACAATTGAAAAAGTATTCCTTTTTGTGTTTTTTCTAAATCTCTTATGCTTAGTCTTATGTGCTTTTGAAGAATCTCCTAGGTTAACAGCCATTGAAAGTAACGGGGTAACATCTTCTGCACCCAATGAGATTATAGCATATGCTTGATCCTTAATACGGGTAGCGTAAAAGGGTGGTGGAAGAGTGATATTTAAAGTGTTGATATTGTGGTCTTTACAAAAGTCTAAAATGGAAGCATACACCGCTTTTTCAAAAAGATCATGAGCATTATCTTCATCATAAATTAATCCACCGTACGACAATCCCATATGTGAGTTAATAGCATTAACGTGTGATAAATTAGCTGGAAAAAGGGCAACAAGAGACGATTTTTCATATATGAGTAAGGAAAAATCAATAAAACGATCATTATGATACTCCATAAAATCACGATAAAACAGAAAGGAAAATGGACAAAACTCCGACACATGCCTGTCCCATATATTTTTATCAGAAGATTTAAATCTCTTAACGTTAAAACGTTTCATTCAGTAATAAAACGCAAACTTAATGAAATAATTACCCTACTTGCTTGCTTCTTCGTTTACGCTCGTTTTCGTCAAGGTAAATTTTACGCAATCGCAGTGCTCCTGGGGTTACTTCAACGTATTCATCTTTCTGGATGTATTCTAGGGCTTCTTCAAGGCTAAATGTAATGGGGGGTGCTAACTTTACCTTATCATCAGAGCCTGAAGCACGAACATTGGATAGTTTTTTTGTTTTGGTAACATTTACAACCAAATCGTCTGCTCTAGAGTTCTCGCCAATTACTTGCCCTGTATAAATTTCTGCGCTTGGCGGAATGAAAAATTTCCCTCGGTCTTGGAGTTTATCTAACGAATAAGGGATAGCCGTTCCTTTTTCCATAGAAATTAGTGAGCCGTTAATTCGGCCAGGTATATCTCCTTTAAAAGGCTCATAAGCCACAAAACGATGATTCATAATTGCCTCTCCCGCGGTTGCTGTAAGCAGCTGATTTCGAAGTCCAATTATCCCACGAGAAGGAATTTTAAAGGAACATACCATGCGCCCACCTTTGGGCTCCATAGCTAACATTTCGCCTTTACGCATGGTCACCATTTCAACAGCTTTCCCGGAAACTCCTTCAGGTAAATCAATAGAAAGCTCTTCAATAGGTTCACATTTTTTACCATCAATTTCTTTTATAATAACTTGCGGTTGCCCTATTTGCAACTCGTATCCCTCTCGTCGCATAGTTTCAATAAGGACAGACAAGTGCAATACGCCACGACCGTACACCATAAATTTATCGGCAGAATCGGTTGATTCTAACCGCATAGCAAGATTTCTTTCCAACTCGCGCTCTAAGCGTTCTTTGATATGGCGCGAGG
>JAURNV010000015.1 GCA_030830005.1 Flavobacteriaceae bacterium
ACTTGGAAATTAGCGCCAGTTGCGGGAGCTCTTGGAGTTGGGCCTGCTTCTGGAAATTATAGCTGGTGGTCAAGCGATGCCGGAGTAGTTACCGATAGAGCCTGTTTGTTTGATGACCAATATATATTTAACCCAGATGGTTCTTTCCAAAATGTGTTAGGCACGGAAACTTGGTTAGAGCCATGGCAAGGATCTGACCCTGAAGCTTGTGGGGCACCTGCTTTCCCACATGATGGTTCCAATGCTGCGACATGGACAAGCACAGATTCAACCGTTACACTTGAAGGAAATGGAGCTTTCTTAGGATTAGCAAAGGTTCACAATAGTGGTGAAGACGGAAACCCTACAGATGATACAATTACATACAACTATGTTTTGTCTAGTGATGGTAATACATTAGAAATTACAATTCAAGGGTTTAATGCGGGTGTGCCTGACGCAGAATGGTATTTTAAACTTGCTAAGCAATAAAAATTTTAAAACACCCTACTTTTCTACTGTGTAGTTTAGTGGGGTGTTTTTCTTCTTAACTTTTCGATTCTCTAAGCATCAGCTTTGATTATTTACTAATAAACAATATATGAAAAACAGTATTTTAAAATTACTTTTCTGCTCGCTTATGCTTTCAGCGTTTGCCCAAGTGGAGGTAGTGCAAAATAACAACGGCACCAAGCTCGTTGTTAATGGAGAAGACTTTATTGTCAATGGGATGAATTGGGATTATTTCCCAAGAGGGACAAACTATTCGTTTAGCCTTTGGAATCAATCCGATGACTTTATAAAAGCAGCTCTTGATTCAGAAATGGGATTGCTAAAAAATATGGGCGTGAATACCATCAGAACCTACACGGGTATTCAGCCAAGATGGATTCAATTTATCTATGAAAATTATGGAATCTACACCATTTTAAACCACTCTTTTGGGCGTTATGGATTAACGCTTGATGGGGCTTGGGTTCCCGTAACAGATTATAGAAATCCTGCAGCAAAAGAACTTCTTATGTCAGAAGTTACTGCTTTAGCAGAAGAATTTAAAAACACACCTGGATTATTACTATTCCTTTTAGGAAATGAGAACAACTACGGTTTGTTTTGGGCAGGTGCTGAAACTGAAGACTTCCCTGACGAAGACGATCAGCGCAGGGCTGTTGGTGAAAACCGAGGGCGTCCTATGTACAAGCTTATGAATGACGCTGCAAAAGCCATTAAGGCAATTGACGGTTCGCGCCCTGTGGCAATTTGCAACGGGGATTTACTTTTCTTAGATATCATTGCACAAGAATGTACAGATGTTGACGTTTATGGTACCAATATGTACCGCGGCATTTCGTTCGGAGACACATTTGACCGTGTGAAAAACGAATACGGCAAACCCGTATTATTTACAGAATTTGGTTCAGATGCCTTTAATGCGCTTTCAAACAAAGAAGACCAAAAGGCGCAAGCCACTTATATGGTTGGTCAATGGAAAGAAATTTACGCTAATGCCGCTGGACTTGGCAAGGCAGGAAACTCTATAGGAGGATGTACGTTCCAGTTCAGTGATGGCTGGTGGAAATACGGACAAACCGACAATCTTGAAGTGCATGACAACAATGCTTCTTGGTCTAATGGCGGTTATCAGTTTGATTATAAGCCAGGGCAAAATAACATGAATGAAGAGTGGTTTGGAATTTGTGCTAAAGGACCAAATGACGCTCGTGGCCTATACGATTTGTACCCAAGAGCAGCGTATTATGCTTTAAAGCAGGCACATACATTAAACCCTTATGCTGCGGGAGTCGATGCAGCTTTTGTAGAAAGCCACTTTGATAACATCCAACTTATGGATGCAATGCTACGTGCTCGTTCAGATAAGGCAGCCATGGGCGGTGACGAAAAACTCCGCATCAGCAACTTAAGAGCTGAATTCACAAGCTACAACACAGGCGGAAGTTTAACCACTACTCCTGAAACTGCTAGCGCTGAGCAGAACGTTTACCCTGACCAGTTAGGATTTGATCACATGCAATCATTTTTTGTAGGTGTTGAAGGAAATCCAGCTCCAGGAATGCGCGCCGAGGTAAATGTCAATGTATTGGGGAATGTTGCGGACAATCCTATTGACGAAATTTTCTATGAAAATAGAGGGCGTCCAGTAAAAGTAATGTCTAGCTCTGGCGAAGTAATTACAATGAACGACCCCAATAGAGTTCAAGTGTATAATGCAGAGTTTGAGTGGAATGCGAAGAACTTCGATTTAAGAGGGTTTTACAGAACAGGGCACTATCACTGGGCATATGAAGGAGATATTTTCAATTTATATCCAGAAGCCTATTATGGACCTAACTTAGACTTGTATAACGGAGAAATTTTAGGAGCAGAATTAGATGCTAAAGGTGCACTTTCTGGTCTTAAAGCAGCTTTTGGACCTCAACTTTGGTGGGGAGCAAACCCCGCAGTACTATTGAAGTATTCAAAAGAAGTACTTAAATGGACAGTAACGGGAGTTTATCACAGGGATCTTGTTACGAATCTTGAGTATGACCAAAGCGGTAGACGTGTGTTAAACCAAAATCAACTTACCAGTGGGGTAATTCCTGCATGGCCTGCAGAGCGTGCAACGATAGCTTTTGAACGCACATTCGGAAATGTAGGAATCACTCTTGGAGGCATTTGGGGCGGTAGCCCACTTAATGGTAGTTCTTTCCAAACAGTAGACCAAAACCTTCACGCTGTATTGGTTGACAAAATCAATAGTGATGATAACTGGGGGGCTAAAGCTAAAATCACCTATCAAAAAGGGAGATTTAACTGGTATGCACAAGGCTCTTATATGGGACTGGTTGCTAATGGTGGAGCCGACCAAACCAAAACGTTTACAGGATGGAAGCTTAAAGACTCTGGAAGTGGTAACATGACAAACGTACTTTCAGGATTCACGTACTTAAAAGGGAATCTTCAAATTGCACCAAATGTAATGTACCAAAAGCCTTTGGTTGACCCCATGCCCAATACTTCATTTGGACCAGGAAGGTTACGAAACGTAATCGATGACCCGTTTGCAGTACGTGGTGGAAACAGAGAAACGTTAGGAGCAGAAATTCTTTTCACATTTGATCCAACTCCTGGAACTTGGATGTATGAATGGAACAATGATCAGGTAGAAGACGCTAAGTTTGCGATGAGCGCAGGTTTTGTGTTTAGACACTTACCCACTACCCAAGATGCGCACATTGGATTTATGGCGAACCGTCAATTCTTTGCTTTTGGACAAAGTACGCCTGCAGAAGATTTATGGGAAGCACATACCCGTATGGTATCTAAGCTAACTCCTGAGCTTGGGATGATCGGGAATTTCTATTATGGAAATGGACAAGCCAATGGCGATTCGGATCGAACCATCACACGTTTTGGTGGTGATATTAGAATGATTTATAAAAACATGAAAATGGTATCACATGTAAAGGTTAATGATTGGGGTCCGTTTGACTACCACCGCGACTTTAACCTTACCTTCCCATTACAGCTAATGGTAGACTTTTCTACCTCACTTGGGAAGCAAAATTGGTTTGGATTACCAAACACACAAATTGGTATTCGTGGTACGTGGAGGTCTTTAGATCAGTATTCTCCTCGTTATTCTCCAGCAGCAACCGCAGCAGGACTTTCAACGGCTCCAGTGGTTAATATGACTGGATATCCAGAGGGTTCTGAATGGGAAATAAGAACATACGTACACATAAACATTGGCAAATAATTAAATATATTAAGATGAATAAATTCAAGTATACATCACATATCACCTTAACCATTGTAGGGTTAATAGCTGCAATTACGGTAAGTTGTGAGAGAGGATTTTCAGATGAAATTGAATTGGCTAAATATCCTACCACAGCGGAAGTTTTTACGGATTTCCCAGTAGGTCTTACAGATCAGTTCTTTGTATCATTTGATCCCGCAAGTGGCGCTAATGTTTATGGCTTTGATGTGGATAATAACGCATATAAAGGCACAAGTGCCATTCGGATTGACGTTCCTGCACCTACAGACCCCAATGGAGGATACATTGGTGGTATCTTTTTAGATCGAGGCAACGGTAGAAATTTGACCGAATATGATGCGTTAACCTTTTGGGCTAAGGGATCAACCACAGCAACGGTAGGCTTGTTTGGGTTTGGCACTGATTTTCAAGGCGACCATTACGCACTAGGGTTAGTAGACGAAGTGTTGTCTACCAACTGGAAACAATACACCATCCCTATTCCTGATGCTTCTAAGCTTGTACAAGAAAAGGGGATGTTCTCTTTTTCTGCAGGTACTCAAAGCACGGACGGCTTAGGGTATACATTTTGGATAGATGAAATTAGGTTCGAGAAGTTGGGAAATATTACTCAACCAAGACCCGCTATCTTTGATGGTAATGATAAAGAAGTCATTACCTTTAACGACTCCAAAATTAATATCACAGGAACTATCCATACCTTTAATTTAGGGGATAGCTCTGAAGTAACCGTTACCGCAGCTAACGGCTATTTTGATTATGTTTCTTCTGATCCATTTGTGGCACAAGTCGATGAAAATGGTGTAGTTACTATTGTTGGAGAAGGTACCGCAAAAATCACGGCCAGTGTTAACGGTATAGCTGCTGCCGGATCACTTACGGTTGAGTCATTAGGCGTTTTTTCATTGCCTCCGACACCTACACATGCGGCAGCTGATGTAATTTCTATTTTTAGTGATGCGTATGAAAACGTGAACATTGATTTTTACAATGGTTATTGGGAGCCTTGGCAAACAACGACCTCTGCAGATTTTGATGTAAATGGAGATAACATTTTGAATTACGAGAACTTCAACTTTGTAGGGCATCAATTTTCTGATCCCGTAGTTAACGCTACATCAATGACCCATTTTCACCTTGATGTTTATGTTCCTGGTGAAGTTCCAGCAGGAGCAAAGCTTAAAATTACTATTAAGGATTTTGGTCCTGATGGAAAAGACAGTGCTTCAGATGACATAACGCAAGTTTTCACAGTTGCTCAAGCAGATTTAACAGCTAATGGGTGGAGTAGTATCAATATTCCGCTAACATTATCTCCAAGAACAAAGGTTGGACAACTAATCTATGAAAATGATAGTTCGAATTTGACTAATTTTTATTTGGATAACGTTTATTTCTTTAAAGAATAAGCCTAACAATTATAGATAATTAAATTTTACTCACCCAAACGCTATCTTTTTTGGAGATAGCGTTTGCCTTTGAGCTTTTTTTTTAAATTCATTTTTAATATGCGATTAGCAATGTTGCGTTTACTATTTCTATTTTTCATTTTTGCATGTCAAAAAAATGATGTTTATGCTCCTGGAAATCCTGATGCTGGGAATCCTTCTGCGAATCCGCACACGACCCTCGTATGGTCAGACGAATTCAATGACGATGGTTCAACCTATATTTCTGGGGTTGATAATGCTATTGATGCTTCAAAATGGTTTCATCAAACCAAATTACCAAACGGGAGCAGTTGGTATAATGGCGAAATACAACATTACACAAACCGAACAGTAAATAGTTACGTTTCAGATGGAACACTAAAGATTGTTGCAAAAAAAGAAAGTTTCACGGATCAAGGGCGTACAAAACAATATACCTCGGCTAGATTAAATTCAAAATTTGCATTTACATATGGAACCATAGAAGTTAAAGCAAAACTTCCTGTGGGAATAGGCACGTGGCCTGCCATATGGACTTTAGGGAAAAACATCAGTGAAACGGGGGCATATTGGCAACAACAAGGGCATGGCACTACGACTTGGCCCGCATGCGGAGAAATTGATATCATGGAACATTGGGGCAGCAACCAAAACTATGTACAAAGCGCCTTACACACACCTTCCTCTAGCGGAAATACGGAAAACCATGGTGGAAGAAGAATATCTACGGTCTCTTCCGAGTTCCATGTATATAAGCTTGAATGGACGGCTGACAAAATGACTTTTTCAGTGGACGACTATGTGCATTACATTTACAACCCATCAGCAAAAAATGCCAGTACATGGCCTTTTAATGCTCAACAATACTTGTTACTAAATATTGCCATTGAACCTTCCATAGCATCTAGTTTTACATCAAGTGCTATGGAGATAGATTACATTAGAATATATCAATAACCAACCCGATTAGACCTGCTTTTTGCTTATGCTTTTGAGTGAAATAAATACTGAAAGTTCTCATATGAACATAGAAACATTAAATTTTAAAGCAACAATGAATTCAGACGACGCTATATATTTTGGCGCCCAACGCAACCAAATTTCAAATAAAGAAGTCCAAGGTCAAGAAGTAAACCTTAACGGAGAAACATTTTATAAAATTTCGAATGTAGACAGCATGCGTTCTTTCTTTATGAGTATTGTGAGCAACTCCAATCATTGGATGTTTATTTCCAGTAGAGGGAGTTTGTCAGCAGGAAGAAAAGACAGCAACAACGCACTTTTCCCCTATTATACTGATGATAAAATCTCCGAATCTGCTGAAACTACTGGGAGCAAATCGATTTTTATCGTTGCTACAGCAGAAAGAAAATATTTATGGGAGCCGTTTTCTGAAAGACAGAATGGGCTGTATAAGCTAAGCCGTAATCTGTATAAAAACACCTTCGGCAATAAAATTATTTTTGAAGAAATCAACCACGACCTGAATATTACGTATAGCTATGAATGGAATTCCAGTGACAAATATGGTTTTGTTAGAAAATCGAATCTTACAAATAATGGCGTTGAGGTACTTTCAATAAAAGTATTAGATGGTATTCAAAATATCTTACCCTTTGGCGTTGAACAGGCCTTACAAAACAGCAGTAGTAATTTAGTGGACGCATATAAAAAGTGTGAGCTTGAAGAAGATACTGGAGTTGGCATATATTCACTCAGTGCAATAATAGTAGATAAAGCTGAGCCAAGTGAAGCTCTAAAAGCTAATGTGGTGTGGTCATTAGGGCTAGATAACCCCAAAAGACTTATTTCCTCCTTACAGTTAGATGCATTCCGTAGAGGGCATGATATCACTCAGGAAGTGGATGTTAGGGCTGAAAAAGGCGCCTATTTTTTGAGTGACGAAATTACTTTGCCTGAAGATTCAACTCAAAGTTGGATGATTGTAGCAAACGTTAACCAAACCATATCGGATATTATTAAAATCAAAGAAGATTTATTATATAATTCCGCCTTTAAAAATCTGGTTTTACAAGATGTTGAAAAAGGGTCAAACCATTTAGTAGCACTTGTTGGTGCTGCTGATGGTTTACAGATGACAAATGACCGCTTAAGAAATATTCGCCATTTCTCCAATACGATGTTCAACATCATGCGAGGCGGAATTTTTGACAATAATTATCAAATTGAAAAATCGGATTTTATCCAGTACATCGAAAATGCAAACCGTAAGGTTTACAGGTCGAAGCAGTCCATTTTAAACAAACTCCCTGAACAATTTGATGTTTCAGTACTAAAAGAAATTGCCGCTACTGATGACAATCCAAATTTTAAGCGTTTGTGCTTTGAGTACCTGCCCTTGAAATTTAGTCGTCGTCATGGAGACCCGAGCCGTCCATGGAATAGATTTTCGATAAACACCCGTACTGAAGACGGACAAAAAATCCTAGATTATGAAGGTAACTGGCGTGATATTTTTCAGAACTGGGAAGCATTAGCGCATTCTTATCCCGAGTTTATTGAAGGGATGATTCATAAGTTTTTAAACGCCACAACATTTGATGGATATAACCCATACCGCGTTACTAAAGGTGGTTTTGATTGGGAAACTATTGAGCCAGACAATCCGTGGTCTTATATTGGGTATTGGGGTGATCATCAGATAATTTACTTGCTAAAGTTCTTGGAGTTTATTGAGAATTATTATCCTGAAAAACTGGCCACGTATTTTGGTCAAGATTTATTTGTGTATGCAAATGTGCCATACCGAATTAAGCCATACAAAGACATTTTAAAAGACCCAAAAAACACCATTGATTTTGATCATGAGAATGAAGAAAGAATTCAATTTAAAAGAGAGGAAATTGGTGTAGACGGAGCTTTGCTTCGCGACAACACTGTGTTTATTTATAAAGTAAATTTTATTGAGAAAATTTTAGCTACTGTGTTAGCCAAAATGTCAAACTTTATACCTGAAGGTGGAATTTGGATGAACACACAACGCCCCGAATGGAACGATGCCAATAATGCTCTTGTGGGTAACGGAGTATCTATGGTTACCCTCTATTATTTGCGTAGGTTTTTGCGCTTTTTCGAAACAGTAATCATCAATTCAAATGAATCAGAGGTCCTAATTTCCAAAGAACTCAAGGAGTTCTTTTATCAAATTAAAGACGCTTTAAAGCAACACTCGAGTTTATTAAACGGGAGCATTTCAGATAAAGACAGAAAAGCCGTTATGGATGCTCTTGGAGAAGCGGGAAGCGTTTATCGCAACACTATTTACGACAATCATTTTTCTGGAGATAAAGAAACCATATCCAAAGAAGATTTGATCTCATTTATTTCAGTTTCTTCTTCTTTCCTTGAGCACTCTATTTTGGCAAACAAACGAAAGGACAATCTTTATCACGCCTATAATTTGATGACAATCAATGGCGATAACACGGTAAGTATTTCGCATTTGCCAGAAATGTTGGAAGGGCAGGTGGCTGTTCTTAGTTCGGGCTATTTATCTGCACAAGAAAATTTAGATGTCCTTGAAGGGCTTAAATCAAGTTCATTGTTTAGACCAGATCAATACAGCTATGTGTTGTATCCTAACAAAGATCTTCCACGCTTTTTAAATAAAAATACCATTGCAAAAGAAAAAGTTGAGTCATCTCCATTACTTAAAGCATTGGTTGCAAATGGAAATAAACAGATCTTGTCTAAAGATGCTCGGGGCGAATATCATTTCAATGGGAATTTTAATAATGTGAATAGCTTACATGCGGCTTTACATGCACTTCCAAAAGAATATAGCAAATTGGTAAGTTCAGAAACCGCTTATGTAGAGCACGTATTTGAGCAAATATTTGATCATAAATCCTTTACAGGTCGCTCAGGCACTTTTTATGGCTACGAAGGATTAGGGTCCATATATTGGCATATGGTTTCAAAACTTCTTTTAGCTGTATATGAAATAACGCGTGATGCTATAGAGGCTAAAGAAAGCCCCGTATTGATTGGGAAATTATTTGATCACTATTTTGAAATTATTGCCGGTATTGGCGCACATAAATCACCCGAACTGTATGGAGCATTCCCAACAGACCCCTATTCTCATACGCCAGGGGGTAAGGGTGCCCAACAACCCGGAATGACAGGACAAGTTAAAGAAGATATTTTGAGTCGTTTTGGAGAACTTGGAATTCGAGTTAGTGATGGTGTCATTGGCTTTGACCCCACCATTTTACGCAGTGAAGAGTTTCTAACAACACCACAAACATTTCATTATGTGGATGTTGTTGGAGAAGAAAGTGCAATTTCACTTGAAATAGACAGCTTGGCGTTTACATATTGTCAAGTGCCTATAATTTATAAAAAATCAAAAATAGCGAGCATAGAAGTTGTCTATCAGTCCGGAGAAAAGAAAACGTTTTCTGGCAACCAACTCGATGTATCGATTAGTACGAACCTCTTTCAAAGAAACAATACCATAAATAAAATTATCGTTTCCGTTTTGAAAGATTAATGTTAACATAAAGAAATCAACTCTAGATTTTGATTTCGCCAAACAGTATGTATACTTTGAAAAATATCGGTTTTTATGGATTTTTCATTACCCTCTTTTGGCTTTCAACTTCTTGTAACACCCAGCATGACGGAATGAAAACAAAAACTGCTGCAGAAATATTAGGGCATCCCAATTATCCTGCTATATCGTATGGCGGTTACAGAAAAACCACTCGTGATATTCAACCGACCCTTGCTGAAATAAAAGATGATTTAAAAATTCTTCATGCATTAGGGTTTCGTATCATAAGAACCTATAATGTGCATTTGCCTCAGGCAGCAAATATCCTTAAAGCCATAACTGAATTAAAGGATCAAAATCCTGATTTTGAAATGTATGTAATGTTAGGTGCTTGGATAGACTGTCTTAATGCATGGACTGAAAAAGTAGTAAATCACAACGTAGAAAGTCCAAGGAATGAGGTTGAAATTGCGCGTGCAGTTGAACTTGCAAACCAATACCCGGACATTGTAAAAATTATTGCTGTTGGCAATGAAGCAATGGTTAGATGGGCTGCAAGTTATTATGTTCAGCCGTATATTATTCTAAAGTGGGTTACTCACCTACAATCATTAAAGCAAGAAGGTAAGTTGCCCAAAACACTTTGGGTTACGAGCTCAGATGATTTTGTTTCATGGGGGGGTGGCGACAGTTCATACCATACCGAAGAATTAGCAAATATTATTAGGGAGGTCGATTATGTTTCTATGCACACCTACCCATTTCACAATACACACTACAACCCAGAATTTTGGGGAATTACGCCTGAAGAGTCGTTTAACAAGTCTCATCGCGAACTCATAGACGAGGCCATGATTCGAAGCAGAGATTTTGCCATTACACAATACAATGCTGTAAAAAAACACTTGTTAAGCCTCGGAATTGACAAGCCGATTCATATTGGTGAAACGGGCTGGGCTACGTTTTCAAATGGGTATTATGGGCGTAAGGGCTCCCATGCTGCAGACCAGTATAAGCAAGCACATTATTATAAGCTTATGAGTGAATGGACAAAAGAAAATGGGATTTCCTGCTTTTATTTTGAAGCTTTTGATGAACCTTGGAAAGATGCAACTAACCCAAAAGGATCAGAAAACCATTTTGGACTTATTACTGTTGACGGAAAGGCCAAGTATGCCCTTTGGAATGAAGTTGATAAAGGCACTTTCAAGGGACTAACTCGTAATGGCAACCCAATCAGTAAAACATATAAAGGAAACAGGGAGAATTTATTTATATCTGTTATTCCCCCAAGTATTATCGATTACAACCTTAATTAAATCATGAAACGCACTACTCATATAATTGGATTAACACTTGCTCTCATGGGGACTTCTTGCACAAACAAACAGTTGACAGTGGAGGTTTACGAGACCTCTGAAAGCGGAAACAGCCTTACACAAGTTAACGATTTTCAGACTGTTGAAGGGGGATCAACTATTACGCTCAATCCATCAAAAGAACTGCAAACCATTACGGGCTTTGGAGGGGCATTTACGGAATCTTCGGCCTATCTACTTAATCAAGTTAGTAAAGAAAACAGAGATCGAATTTTAAAGGCCTATTTTTCAAATGAGGGGGCTCAATACTCACTCACGCGCACACACATGAATTCTTGTGATTTCTCGCTAAATAACTATTCCTATACACCGGTTGCAGGAGACGTAGATTTGGAGCATTTTTCTATTGATGAAGATAGAGAAGATTTGATTCCAATGATTAAAGATGCAATGGGCTTTTCTGAGGAAGGATTTCGATTATTTGCTTCTCCTTGGACAGCAGCTCCCTGGATGAAAGATAATAAGAAATGGGTTGGAGGAAAATTATTGCCCAAATATTACGAAACTTGGGCATTGTTCTTTTCAAAGTACGTAGACGCATATAAGGCTGAAGGAATTGATATTTGGGGATTTACTGTTGAAAACGAACCTCATGGAAATGGTGAAAATTGGGAGAGTATGCACTACTCACCTGAAGAAATGACCCATTTTGTTCAGCACTTTTTAGGACCAAAACTGGAAGCTAACGGAAAAGGAGATCTTGTTATTCTAGGCTATGACCAAAACCGCGAGGGTTTAAGAGAATGGGTAGATGTAATGTTTAAAGACGAAGAATCATCAAAATATTACGATGGTACAGCAGTACATTGGTATGAAAGCACCTATGATTATTTTCCTGACGAGCTGCAATACGCCCATGAAAAAGCTCCGGATAAATACCTTATCCAAACAGAGGCTTGTGTAGATGCTGAAGTGCCTGTTTGGCAAGATGACAAATGGTATTGGAAAAAAGAAGCAACAGACTGGGGCTATGACTGGCGTGAAGCATCAAAAAAATATTTACACCCTAAATATGCACCTGCAAATCGGTATGCCCGAGACATTATCGGATGCCTTAATAATTGGGTTGATGGTTGGGTAGACTGGAATATGGTATTAGATGTTAAAGGCGGTCCTAATTGGGCAAACAACTGGTGTATCGCCCCCGTAATTGTAGATACAGAAAAGGATGAAGTTTACTTTACTCCTTTGTATTACATCATGGCGCATTTTAGTAAATACATACGTCCTGGAGCTGTAATTATTGACACTCAGAAAACAGATGATGAACTAATGGTTACTGCCGCTAAAAACCCCGATGGATCTATCGCCGTGGTGGTCTTTAATGAAGGTGCTTCTTTGAAAAGTTTCGATTTAGTGCTGAATAACGCTTCTAAAAAGGTAACGATTAGTCCACAAGCCATCCAAACCGTCTTAATTAACAACTAAATCAAACAAACATGAATGCTCAATCGTTGACATTACCTAAAGTTCCCCTAACTCAAAAGATTGCTTTTGGCGTGGGGATGTTTGCAAACCAAATGTTTCCTGCAATTTTGGGCATTTTCATGGTGGTTTTAGTTCAAGATTTAGGCTTTCCTGGTTGGATGTGGTCTCTAATTTATTTTTTTCCTAGAATATTTGATTCTGTTACTGACCCGATAATGGGATTTATTTCAGATAATACAAAATCTAAATGGGGACGACGTAGGCAGTATGTCTTGGTTGGAGGTGTAATTATGGGCGTTGCCTATATATTTATGTGGCAGCTCTTTAAAGAAAACTCATTAGAATTTAATTTCTGGTACTTCTTTCTCTGGTCTTTAGTTTTTTATTTAGGGCTTACATTTTTTAGCGTGCCTTACGTAGCCATGGGGTACGAAATGAGTGATGATTTTCACGAGCGCACTAATATAATGGCAATTGCTCAATGGATTGGTCAATGGGCTTGGGTTATTGCGCCATGGTTTTGGGTTATAATGTATGACCCCGAATGGTTTCCCTCAGCTGAAGTTGCAGTTAGAGAACTGGCTGTATGGGTTGCTATTCCATGTGCCCTTTGTGCTATTGTTCCAGCACTATTTATTGACAGTAAATCAACGCTTAATGAAGATTACGAGCCCTTAAACAGGGCTAACATTGGAAAAAGCCTAATAAAGATTTACTATAGTTTTATTGAGGCATTTAAAATTAAAGAATTCAGGAAATTATGTGCTGCTACGTTTTTAATTTTTAATGCTTTTAACACGGTTGCTGCGCTTACGTTTTTTGTAATCGTTTTCAAACTCTTTAACGGAGATGCTGGTGCCAGTGGTATTTGGGTTTCTCTTTTTGGTTGTTTGGGCGCATTGGGAACTACGTTTATTGTTATCCCTATTGTTACATGGATGTCTAAGTCTCTTGGAAAAAAGAAAGCTTTTTTAATTTCTCAAGGTATTTCCGTTTTAGGCTATTTACTGTTATGGTTTTTGTTTGTTCCCGGAAAACCCTGGATGTACATCATAGCCCTTCCATTTTTTTCATTTGGTATAGGGAGTTTGTTTACCATTATGATGTCTATGACCGCAGACGTTATAGATATCGATGAATTAAATTCTGGGTTAAGAAGAGAAGGAATTTTTGGCGCCATCTATTGGTGGATGGTTAAAGTGGGCTTTGCTATAGCAGGAGCCTTAAGCGGTGTTATTATTGGTATTGTTGGATTCACCCCAGAGTTAACCACTTTAGAGCAACAATCGGCTGTTGATGGACTGCATGCATTTTTCTGTTTCTTTCCGCTTGCAGGCACACTTTTAGCCATGTATATCATGCGTAATTATGGTGTTGATGAGAAACGTGCTAATAAGATTAGAGAACAACTAAAAGCTAGAAAGGCAGAACCCAAAAACCTATCGTATCAGCAAATGCAAGGCCATCTTTCTTCTTTGACAGGCAAAAGCTTTACTTCAAGACTTCGTTCAGACATTGATTTTTCTTCACACACCAAATCAAAACAAATTGCGCTTTTTGCCAATACCTTAAACAAGGGATTATACGGCATATGCTTTAGCCCGTATCGTGAGCACCAAGATGTATATGACATCTTATCTGAAGATCAAATCATGGAACGCATGGATATTATTGCGCCATATTCTGAATGGGTTAGATCGTTTTCATGTACTGGGGGAAATGAGCATATTCCAAAAATAGCTAAATCAAAAAAGCTAAAGACTATGGTTGGTGCATGGATTGGCAACGACAAACACGAAAATGATAAGGAAATCAAGGCACTTATTGATCTTGCCAAAAAAGGGTTGGTAGATGTTGCTGTAGTGGGCAATGAAGCCTTAATGCGCGGCGATTTAAAAGAGCAAAATGTTATTGATTATTTGGATGAAGTTAAAGCAGCTATTCCTGACATAAAGGTTGGGTATGTTGATGCGTATTATCAGTTTATTCAACGTCCCAAACTAGTAGCCGCATGTGATATAATCCTTATCAATTGTTACCCTTTTGGGAAGGTAGTCACATTGAATTTGCTACATCTAATTTAAATGAAATGTATCAAGCAACTAAAAATATTGCCAAAGACAAACCCGTTATCATTTCCGAAACAGGTTGGCCTAACCTAGGGGATAATGTTGGTAAATCAACGCCATCTCACCAGAATGCTATGGAGTATTTTGTTAATGTAAATAGATGGGCTGAATTGGAGAAAGTGCCACTATTCTATTTTTCTTCTTTTGATGAATCATGGAAAGTACATCATGAGGGAGATTTAGGCGCACGATGGGGAATTTGGGATAAAAACGAAAAACTTAAATACGAATAAAAATGTCATACAGAGAAGGTGTAGAATTTAATTTAGAAGAATTAGAGTACAAATCCTATCAAGGAGTAAATTTTGACAAGCATACTGATAATGACTTAAAGAAGGCTTGGAGAAATACACTGAATTCAGGCATGCATGGAATTTGTTTCAGTATGTATGAAGATGGTCAACAACCCGGAGACACCATAACAGTAGCTCAAGTGGAGCGCCGTGTTAAAATCTTAAAGCCACATACCAAATGGATACGCTCCTTTTCTTGCATAGAGGGTAATGAGCACATACCTAAAGTAGCAAAAAAGCATGGCATTAAAACAATGGTAGGTGCATGGTTGGGCGATGATGCAAAAAAAAACGAACAGGAAATAAATGCGCTTATTGAACTTGCAAATGAAGGTTATGTAGACATCGCCGCTGTTGGTAATGAAGTGCTGTACCGTAAAGATTTAACATTAGAGGAACTACTTGCATTTATGAAGCAAGTTAGAGATGCTATTCCTGCGCATATTCCAATTGGTTATGTAGACGCTTACTACGAGTTTTCATCGCACCCAGAACTTGTTGAACATTCTGATGTAATTTTATCCAATTGCTATCCTTTTTGGGAAGGTTGCCCTGAAGAATATGCGTTAAATCACATGCAAAGTATGTACGGTCAAGCAATGGATGCGGCTAGAGGTAAAAAAGTCATTATTACAGAGACAGGATGGCCAAGCAAAGGCGAGCCGCTTAAAGGATCTGTGCCCTCTGAGGAGCATGCCATGAAATACTTCATTAATACCCAATCTTGGTCTAAACAAGCAAATATTGAAGTGTTTTATTTTTCTTCTTTTGACGAATCTTGGAAAGTTGGCCCCGAAGGAGAAGTGGGCGCTTACTGGGGGCTTTGGGATAAAAATGAAAAAGTGAAGTTTTAAACCCAACTAAATTTAAACCAATGAATACTTACATTAACTCCCTTACATTAGTTGTTTTTGCTCTAATTATTAGTTGCGCTCCCAATGAAAACAAAAAGGGAATAGCCAAAAATATAGATGCGCTTATAAGTCAAATGACCTTAGCAGAAAAAGTGGGTCAAATGACGCAAATTGATGTGCGTTTATTGGATTCTCCTAGCGATATTCAAAAATATCATATTGGATCAATACTTAGCGGAGGGGGTTCATCCCCTAAAACAAATGAACCAAAAGCATGGTTAGACATGGTTAATGGATTCCAGAAAATAGCGATGAGTAATAGACTTGCTATCCCATTAATTTATGGAATTGATGCTGTACATGGACATAATAATGTTTTGGGAGCTACAGTCTTTCCGCATAACCTTGCCCTTGGCGCATCAAACGATGCAGACCTTGTATACCGCGTAAATAAAGCTACTGCTATTGAAGTTGCAGCTACTGGTATACACTGGACATTCTCACCTTGTATAACCATTCCACAAGATGCTAGATGGGGTCGATTTTACGAAGGTTTTGGACAAACTACAGCCATTGTAAATGGGTTAACAGAAGCTGCAGTTTTAGGGTATCAAGACAGGTTGGGGGAGATCCAAAATAAGCAGGTTGCTGCCTGTGCCAAACATTTTATTGGTGATGGTGCTACGGTATGGGGAACAGGGACTAGAGTTGACGGGGTTCACCGTTATGAGCTAGACCGAGGCGACGTGCAATTGGATGATGAAACCCTACGTGAAATTTACCTACCCCCGTACGTAACTGCCATCAATGCAGATGTAAAAACTATTATGGCAAGTTTTAATAGTGTACGTGGAGAAAAATGTCACGGGAGTAAATACATCCTAACAGACTTACTCAAAGATGAACTTGGCTTTGAAGGATTTGTTGTTTCAGACTGGGCAGGTATAGATGAAATTCCGGGAGATTATAAATCGGATGTTATAAACGGAGTAAATGCAGGAATTGATATGGTTATGGTTCCTGGACTTATGGAAGGACAAAACCAACAGCATTATAAAGTTTTCATTCAATTTTTAATTGAAGCCGTAAACGAAGGCAGTGTTTCTATGGAACGTATTGATGATGCGGTACGTAGAATTTTAAAAGTAAAAATGGAGTTAGGTCTTTTTGACAACCCTTACAAAGATGATTCCCATCTTGAAGAAGTAGGTTCAGCAGCTCATCGTACTCTTGCTCGTGAAGCAGTGCAAAAATCTACAGTTTTATTAAAAAATGAGAGTGTTCTTCCCCTTGAAAAAACTACATCGATTACTGTAGTTGGATCTGGAGCCAATAATCTTGGTGTTCAAAATGGGGGCTGGACTACAGAATGGCAAGGGTTTTTTACTCCAGACTTTGACTTTTTGGACTTAGATGCAGATGGTATTTTGACCTTGAACGAATATAATGACCAACTAAAAAAAATCTATGATGGTAAATATGATGAAGCCAGTTGGATGCGTCATTTTAACGAAATAGATGCTGATAAAAATGGCAAGGCAGTCCGAGCAGATTTCGCTAATTTTATGAAAACCCGTGTGCTTCAACCCAATGGAACTACTATATTAGAAGGGTTACGCCAAATTGCCCCTGAAGCACAAATTACATATAATCCTAATGCGAATGCCATCAAAAAAGGAGAGGTTGTCGTTGCAGTCATTGGAGAGTATCCTTACGCCGAGGGATTTGGGGATGATGCCGACTTGAGACTTAATAAATCCGATTTGGAAATATTATCACGTGTTTATGCTTCGGGGAATCCTGTAGTTGTTGTCTTGCTTTCTGGCCGACCGCTTATGGTTCATGAGCACCTACCCCAATGGAGTGCTTTTGTTGCTTCATTTTTGCCAGGTATGGCTGGTGAGGGCATTGCTGATGTGCTTTTTGGAAACACAACCCCACAAGCTAAACTTAGCTTTACATGGCCAACAAGCCCTAATGGGGAAGGGGAGTTGTTTGTTCAAGGCAGTGGAATGGAGTACAATTAAATAAGTCTTTTTCACAAATACATATAAACGTATCTTTGACTATGCGTTTTATTTTTTTCAGCTGCATTTTAATAGTTTTGGGCTGCACTCAATCCGCTCAAGAAACCCTTTCAACTAAGGAAGATTATTCAGCTGTAGCGGATTCAATAATACATACAGTTTCAGCTAAAACTGCCCCAAATAAAGAGGCGCTAAACTGGAATAGTTTGAGTCAATTGATGAATTCGCTTGGCAAAATCCCCGCAGCACAACGAAACATAACCCTTAAAACCATTAAAGAAGAATCTATAGAGCTTCTTAATGTTCCTTGGCCAGAAGAATGGAATACAAACCCAATACGGTCTCGCTATATGGTATATCTTACTCACGCAAGTATTGCAGCTGATCAACGCCTCAATGACAGCATTGTAGAAGGACAGGCACGTAGTATAGTCAAAATGAAAAACAGTTGGAACAATTTCGTTTTGCGTCTTGAGGCAACAGCTGAGCCTTCAGCAGTCTTTTAAGCGACACTCAACTAACTGGTATTGAAAGGCAAATAACGCCTCACTTTTTGTATCATCCACTTTTTTAGTACGAGCGCTTTTTGTGGATGAAAAGGAGGGGATAGGAAAGTTATTATTGAGACATTCCTGAGTGTAAAAAGCGGCTCTTTCATGATGTAAAGGGCTAACACAGTGGAGAATATGCCCCCATAAATTTCTTTCAATTATTTCTGCTAAAAAAGCAATTACATCATTTTGGTGCACCAAATTTGTTTGCGCATATGGCGCAGGAATGTTTTGCTTTCCAGCAAGTTGTTTTACAGGATGCCTTCCCTTACCCACTAACCCTCCTAAACGCACTAAGGTTGCCTTGTTTTTTAGAGATAAGACAGATGATTCTGCTTGCATCAATTGTTCGCCAACAAGAGTATCAGGGTTAGGCTTAGAATTTTCATCAACACTTCCTTGTGCATCACCAAATACCCCTATGCTGCTTAAATGGAGCACCTTGCAGTTTGGATGGTTTGTAACAATAGTTAACAATTGTTGGATACGCATTGCGTAGTTCGCTTCTGGATTTTTTCTAAGTCCTGGTGGGATTGCAGTAATAAGTATATCTGTACCAGAAATAAATGAGTTGATGTCACCAAAAATTTCATTGTTCTCTAAGGTAATCTTATATGGGTCAACCCCTAAGGCTTTTAACTTGTTACCGTTTTCTTGACTTGTGGCACTACCCCTCACCACATATCCTTTCGACAGAAGCGTTTGCGCAAGTGCTTGACCTAGCCAACCACACCCCAATATAGAGACTACCTTTATCACAATTGTAAAAGTATCTTTTTTATTGAAACAGTTGTGTTTAAAATTTTTTTAGTATCTTTTGTTCACAAAACCTTAAACATGCCTATAAAAAGTTTTCAAGCTGCACGTCAAAAACTCACACCAAAACGCGGTAAATCGCTATTGGTAAAAGATTATATGACACGCAATTTGATTACGTTTTCACCACAGCAATCCATTTTAGAGGTTATGCGAATTTTAATCCGCAACAAAATTTCTGGTGGACCAGTTGTTGATGAGATGTCTAGGCTTGTCGGTATTATTTCCGAAGCCGATTGCATCAAGTATCTGTCTGAAGGGAAGTATTTCAATCAACCTTTTTTTGATCGTAAAGTTGAAGAAAGCATGACTGCAGAAGTAGACACCATAGAATCTGATAGAACTATTTTTGATGCTGCGACGCTATTTTATAAAACCAATAGGCGCCGACTCCCAGTATTGGAACGTGGTAGATTAATCGGTCAAATAAGCCGGCAAGATGTAGTGAAAGCTGCTTTATTGTTACGTAGCCAGCGTTGGCGCTAATTATTTAACCCATTAAACCCCCATATCATGAGTACTATTCAAAACACAGTTCAGCTCATTGGTCATCTTGGCGATGCCCCCGAAGAAGTAAAATTAGAATCTAAAAAAAAGTTAACTAAGTTTTCCCTTGCTACTAATCTTCGTTATAAAAACAAAGATGGAGACAGTATTGTAAACACACAATGGCATCGTGTTGTAGCCTGGGATAAGCTAGCAGAAGTTTGTTCTAAGCATCTGAAAAAAGGAAGCCATGTTGCGTGTCGAGGACGCTTGGTCTATCAAGATTTTGAAACCAAATCGGGTGAAAAACGGCATACTGCTGAAATTCACCTAGATGAATTACATATGCTTTAATTATTCATAAAGTTGTGCAGCGATGCGATAGGTGTTTGCGTGTGCTTCTACAATTAGATTCACATCGGGTGCGTAACCCCCGCCCATACTGCATTGTATCGGAATAGTTCGTTCAAAGCAAGTTCGCAGAACAAGTTCGTCTCGTTTTTTTGCACCTTCAAGTGTTAGGGCTAAACGTCCGAGTTTATCCTCTTTCAACACATCTACACCGGAAAGATAAAAAACAAAGTCAGGTTTGAAGGTGTCAAATAAAGGAATCATATCCTTTTCTAATATCCTAAGATAGTCAGCGTCATTAGTGTTGTCCTCTAAAGCAATATCCAAGTCACTTTCCTCTTTTTTAAAAGGATAATTGGATTTGCCGTGTACAGAAAAGGTAAATACATTTGGATTGCATTGAAATAAGGCAGCAGTCCCATTCCCTTGATGAACATCTAAATCTATTACCAAAACACGATTTACTTGTTTTGTGTGCAACAGGTAGTTTGCTGCAATAGCTTGATCGTTTAGTAAGCAAAAAGCCTCTCCACGATCATAGAAAGCGTGGTGTGTGCCTCCAGCTATGTTAAACGCAACACCATTTTTAAGTGCATATTCACAGCCTTCTAACGTGCCTTGAGCAATAACGCACTCGCGTTCCACCAAAGTTTTAGACAAAGGAAACCCCGTTTGTCTAATCTCTTTTTTGCTCAATTGTAAATTGTTGAGCCGCGTAAAGTAAGAAACGCAATGAGTTCTTAAAATATGGGTATCACTAATTTGAAGGGGTTCAAAAAATTGACCCTTATGACATGTTCCTTCATAAATCAATTGTTGAGGGAGCAATTCATATTTTGCCATAGGAAAACGATGCCCCTCTGGTAAAGGATGTGCATAAATAGGATGATAGGCAATGCGAATCATTGCCGCAAATATAGTTTACACGGTATTAAATTTCCTTAGAATAAAACTGGTAATAGTCAAAACAAGACCCAGAACAAACAACAAACATACAACACCCTCTTCCGAGGATAAATAGCGTAAATGGCGCACAAATTCTGAGGTCTCAACTTCAAGTAAAACAAGTATTGGAAAAGAAACAAAAATTATGCTAAAATGGAAAAGAGATTATGGTTTATAGATTTCACTTAAGCCTTGAGCTTTTCTAATTGCGCAGCAATGGCATCGTCTTCAATTTTTTCAAACAAAAGGGCTGTTTTGCCTAAGACGTGTCCACCTGAAATCAAAGCTTTATTGCCAACATCATTCCAACCCACAAGATTGCCTAGATTTAGCATGTTGCGTAGTGTGTTTGCAGTTTTAGGCATAAAAGGTTCGCACAGTATTGCCAATCCGGCAACTACTTGAATTGCAGTATGCATTATGGTTGCCACTCGCTCAGGGGCTGTTTTTATTAGCTTCCACGGCTCTTCCTCTGCCAAATACTTGTTCCCAATACGTGCAAGTTGCATCATTTCTTGACTTGCAGCTCTAAATTTATACTGTTCTAGCAAAGTCGAAATAATATTTGGTGATTCTTTTAGGGCCTCAAGTGTAGCGTTGTCTTCGACAGTCAGAGCACTAGGGTTGGGCACAACACCTTCGTAATATTTTTTCATCAGTACCATCACACGATTAACAAAATTTCCAAAAATGGCAACCAACTCACTATTGTTACGCGTTTGAAAATCATGCCATGTAAAGTCATTATCTTTGGTTTCGGGAGCGTTTGCTGTAAGTACATATCTTAATACATCTTGTTTTTCGGGGAAATCTTCAAGGTATTCGTGTAGCCAAACCGCCCAATTTTTTGATGTGGAAAGCTTTTGCCCTTCCAGATTTAGAAATTCATTTGCAGGTACATTTGTGGGCAACACATAAGTGCCCATAGCTTTGAGTACCGATGGAAAAATAACACAGTGAAACACAATATTGTCTTTTCCTATAAAATGCACTAACTCAGTTTCTTTGTCTTGCCAATATGGTTTCCAATCTTTACCTTCTTGTAGTGCCCATTCTTTTGTTGCTGAAATATAGCCAATGGGTGCGTCGAACCAAACATATAACACTTTGTTTTCTCCGCCGGCCACGGGCACAGGAATTCCCCATGACAAGTCTCGGGTAACCGCTCTTGGTTTTAAGCCGTCATCTAACCACGATTTCACTTGTCCCAATACATTGGGTTTCCAATCGGATTGATGTTCTTCAAGAATCCATTTACGAAGGAAATCTTCATATCTGTTTAGTGGTAAATACCAATGCGTAGTGGTTTTTAGGCTTGGCGTTTCCCCCGAAAGTGCCGATTTTGGGTCAATTAAGTCAGTGGCGTTTAGTGAGCTTCCACAAGACTCGCATTGGTCTCCATAGGCTTCGGGGTTTTGGCATTTTGGACAGGTCCCCACTACATAGCGGTCTGCTAAAAATTGATCTTCTTGGGCATCATAAAGCTGTTCGGTTGTTTGGGTCTCGAAGCAGTCATTGTTGTGCATTATTTTAAAAAATTCTTGCGCAGTTTGGTGATGTACCTCGCTTGAAGTTCTCCCGTAGTAATCAAAAGAAATTCCAAAAGCATCAAAAGAGTCTTTGATGATGCTGTGGTATTTGTCTATAACTTCTTTTGGAGTGATGCCTTCTTTTTTGGCTTTCATCGAAATGGCAACTCCGTGCTCATCGCTCCCACAAATAAACAGCACGTCTTTTCCTTTAAGGCGAAGGTAACGTGCGTAAATATCGGATGGAACATAAACTCCCGCCATATGCCCAATGTGAATCGGACCGTTGGTGTAGGGAAGGGCTGCGGTAATTGTGTAGCGTTTGCTCATGCACTTGTTTTCGTTACAAAAATAGGCATTTTACTGCCGTGTGTTGAATGGATTTTTATCTTTATAGATGTCCAAATGTATATATGAACTATCGGTAACCTAAGATAAAATTAATCGCTGTTTTTGAGAGCATAGAAAATTGCCTCAAAAAAATACCAAAACAAAAGCCAATACGTGTTGCTGTAAATGGTATTGAAGAAAACAATCCTTTACATTTTGCAAATATTATCATTGACAACACAGATGTTAATAATTTGAAAATCTATGAACACTCGAAGTAAAGGATCAAAAGGCGAAGCCCTTGCCGTTGCTTATCTGCAAGCACATGGCTACACGATTTTGGCACGTAATTTTTACTACCTAAAAGCGGAAATAGATATAATTGCCAAAAAGGACGATATGCTGCTTGTGGTGGAGGTCAAATGGCGAAAATCAGATGTACATGGCGCACCGCATGAATTTGTAACTCCAAAAAAACGCAAGCTTATGGCACGTGCGGCGGAATACTACATCCAGAAATTTGATTGGCAAGGCGAAACCCGTTTTGATATCATCAGCATTGTAGGGTCTGAACAACAGCATACAATAGAACACTTAAAGCAAGCATTTTATTTCTTTTAAAATGTTAATTATATAACATTTTGTTTTTTTATATCTTTGTGATATAATTTAATAATAATGAAGACCATCGCTTCTGCAGTAGAGGCTTATATTAAGTCAAAACCATTTTTGATAAGTGCATTAACGCAAGGTATTATCAACCTTACCTCACTCTCGCGAATGATGCAAAAAGAAATCCAGGAACAAGTTAAAAAGCCAGTGCGCTCTGGAGCTATTGTTATGGCGTTAAAACGCCTTTCTACAGATATGGAGTTTCGGTATTCGCACAAAATAATTAAGATCTTAAAAAGCATTGGAGATATTACGGTGCGTTCTGCACTTATCGATTACAACTTCAAAGTTTCGGACACATTATTAGCTGCTCAAGCAAAACTACTTGCACAGCTAAAGCTATCGAGTGAAAACTTTTACACCTCTTCTCGAGGTGTTCATGAATGTAACATTGTTGTAAGTGAGCATTTGGCACCCTTTATAGACAAATATTTGGGACAAGAAGAATGTTTACACAAAGAGGAAAATTTATCCTCTATAACTCTAAAGTTACCCACTGAAAATGTTGCCATACCTGGGATTTACTACTTCGTGTTTCAGCGCTTATCTTGGGAGGGAATCAATATTTACGAAGTAATTTCTACTTCTAATGAGTTTACCATTTTGGTCAATGACCAACAAGTTGACAAGGCTTTTAAGGTTGTCAAAGACCTTAAGCAGTTGTAGGTTTTAAAAGTTTTTTTAGTAATGCTATACCCTTTTCTATTGATGTGACTTGATCAATAACCAGCACTAGTTTCGGACCATCTTTAGTAGATTTTTCTTTGAGTTGTCCCTTACCCATTTTGCTCAAATTGCTTAAGGTGTATTTAAAAGCATCTTCTTGATAAAATGAACTTTCGGGGTCAGCTAAAAAAGTACAAATACACTTGTTCTTTTTTAGTATGATTTTTTCAAAACCTAAATTTGCGCCCAACCATTTCAAACGAACACTCTCAAAAAGAGTTTTTGTAGGTTCGGGCAGCGGACCAAAACGATCGATAAGCGAAGTACCAAACGCCTCAAGTTCTTCTTCTGTTTTTAAGGTTGCCAATTCTTGATATTGCGAAAGCCGTTCAGTAACATTATTGATATAGTCGGTAGGGAAGAAGATTTCAAAATCGGTATCGAGGGTTAATTCTTTTACTGTAGGCTTTTGGTCAGGGTAAAGGGCTTTAAATTCATTTTGCTGTAATTCTTCAATAGCATTTTTTAAGATTTTTTGATAGGTTTCAAAACCAATATCGTTGATAAATCCGCTTTGCTCCCCTCCTAATAAATCTCCAGCACCTCTGATTTCTAAATCTTTCATGGCTATTTGAAATCCAGAGCCTAAAGCTGTGTATTGGCTAATGGCCTCCATTCGCTTTCGCGCATCGGGGGAAAGTACAGAAAACGGAGGAGTGATAAAATAGCAAAATGCTCTTTTGTTACTACGCCCAACACGCCCTCGCATTTGATGCAAATCGCTTAACCCAAAAGTATTCGCATTGTTGATGAAAATGGTATTTGCGTTAGGCACATCAAGTCCACTTTCCACAATTGTTGTAGCTACCAACACATCAAATTTTCCATCAATAAAGCCTAACATGAGTTGTTCGAGTTTATTTCCAGGGAGTTGACCATGAGCTGTAGCAATTCTTGCGTCTGGGACTAAGCGTTGCAGCATACCCGAAACCTCTCCAATATTTTCAATACGATTATGAACAAAAAACACTTGACCCCCGCGCTGTAATTCATAAATTACCGCATCACGAATTTGGGTTTCGCTCCAAGAAATCACTTCACTTTCAATAGGGTATCGATTAGGGGGAGGGGTCGTGATTACTGACAAATCCCGTGCTGCCATAAGACTAAACTGTAGCGTTCTAGGAATTGGTGTTGCGGTAAGCGTTAGCACATCTACGTGTTCTTTAAGTGAACGCAATTTTTCTTTTACTCCAACACCAAACTTTTGTTCTTCGTCAACAATAAGTAAACCTAAATCTTTGAAAGAAACCGACTTTCCAACCAATTGATGCGTTCCGATGACAATATCAATACTCCCATTTGCAATGCCCTCTAGGACTTCCTTTCTTTGGTTGGAAGATCTAAATCTATTTAGATAATCGACGCGTACTGGAAAATCTTTTAGACGTTTTAAAAAGGTATTGTAATGCTGAAAAGCCAAAATGGTTGTTGGCACTAAAATGGCCACTTGTTTGCCATTATCTACTGCTTTGAATGCTGCGCGAATAGCAACTTCAGTTTTCCCGAAACCAACATCGCCACAAACAAGCCTGTCCATGGGTTGTTGTCCTTCCATGTCTTGTTTTACAGCTTCTGTTGCAGTTCGCTGGTCGGGGGTGTCTTCAAACAAAAAAGAAGCCTCTAACTCGTGCTGCAAATAGGTGTCTGGACCACAAGAAAACCCTTTGTTCATGCGTCTTTTGGCATATACATTTATAAGATTAAAGGCAATTTCTTTTACCTTCTTTTTTGTCTTTTGCTTAATGTTTTTCCAAGCAGAAGAGCCTAGTTTATATATTTTGGGAACTGCACCATCTTTGCCGTTAAACTTAGAAATTTTATGAAGCGAGTGAATACTGACATATAGGATATCTCGATCGCCGTAAAAAAGTTTGATTGCCTCTTGAGTTTTACCCTCTACTTCAATGCGTTGCAATCCTCCAAAAGTGCCAATACCATGGTCAATGTGCGTCACAAAATCGCCAACCTCTAATTGGGATAGCGCTTTGAGTGATATCGCTTGTTTTTTGGCATAACCATTTTTAAGCCTGAATTTGTGATAACGTTCAAAAAGTTGATGGTCAGTATAACAAACTACGTTTTCATCTTCATCGATAAAGCCTTGATATAGTGGCGCTACCCAACACTTAAGCGGTACTTCAGGGGCAAGTTCATCTATGATTTGAAGAAGCCGCTCCTTTTGTGTTTCCGATGCGCAAAAAATATGATTACTACGCTCTTGCTCGGTGTTCTGGAGTAGGTGTTCAACAAACCAATCAAACTTGCGTTGAAAATAGGGTTGCGGCTGACAGTTAAAAAGCACTGTGGGAAGCCCTTTGCTTGCAGAAAATTGAATTGATCGAAATGACTTGAGCTGTTGTTCAAATAGGGTTCCATTACAGAACAATTCAATAGGGGGCAGTCTACTTATTTCTCCGTTTAAATTTTCATGAGTTTTTTCGGCATGTGCAAATAACTTATCAAGTTCTGAAATTACTAAGGATTGGTTTTGCACACAAACCAATGTATCTCTTTTTATAAAATCGAGTAAAGACTGTCGTTCCTCTTTAAGATGTTTTTGTTCGATATTTGCCAGGATATTAATGCTTTCGAGCGATAGTGTAGAACGTTGATGGGTAACATCAAAACTTCGGATGGTATCTACTTCATCACCAAAAAACTCCATTCGATAAGGTTCATCATGGCTAAAAGAGTAAACGTCTAAAATGCCACCCCGAACGGCAAATTGTCCAGGTTCAGTCACGAAATCTACTCGACTAAAACCGAATTCAAAAAGACTTTCATTTACAAAGGCAATGCTTAGCAAATCGCCTTTTTTTACGACTAAGGTTTTCCTTTGCAGTGCTTTAGAGGTTAAAACTAGCTCAAAAAGCGCCTCGGGATACGTTACCACTAGCTGCTTTGGAAACGCTTTTAATTGTTGCAATACTTCTGCTCGAAGTAGCACATTAGCGTTGTCTATTTCTTCAATAGCGTAGGGTCTGAGATAGCTAGATGGAAAAAAAAGGGGTGACTCCGTCAAGAGTACTTCCATATCGTTTAAAAAATAGGCCGCTTCCTCCTTGTCATTCAATACCCAAAGGACAGTGCTTTGATGTTGTTCAATTAAAGACTTAACCAAAAAACTGTGTCTAGAACCTATAAGTCCAGAAGCAAAAACACTACCGTTGGCACATACGTTCTCATACAAGGCGATATGCTGTTGATTGTTTTGATATAGCACGGGAAGTTCAGCCACACGTTATTTTTGACAAAAATACGAAGTCAAAGGGCTCTACACTGGCATAACGTTATTTTTTAAACAAATTCTTCATCAACTGTGAAGCTTTGATGACTACATTCAGGTAAGAGTTATTACATTTGCCGCGATGAAACAACCGCTTATTCGAACCGCAACTCCTGCTGATGTCCCTGGCATTTACGCACTTATACGTGAGTTAGCACTTTTTGAGCGCGAGCCTGATGCTGTGGAAGTTACAGAACAAGAGCTTTTGACAGACGGCTTTGGAGAATATGCTCATTTTCATTGTTACGTTGCTGAGTTAGCGGGGGTCATTGTGGGTATTGCATTATTTTACCCTTGCTATTCTACATGGAAGGGCAAATCTTGGCATTTGGAAGATTTGATAGTAACTGAGTCGATGCGTGGAAAGGGCATTGGCTTTGCGTTGTTACAAAAATTTATCGTTTTTGCCAAGGAGTCTGGGGTTAGGCGTATTCAGTGGGCGGTATTGGATTGGAATACACCAGCCATCAATTTTTATAAAAAACATGGGGCTACTACCCTTTCGGATTGGAGAATTACCCAAATGACCGAGGGAGCTATTAAACGATTTACAGCAAAACATCATGCGCGTATTTAAATTTGGAGGAGCATCAGTTAAAGATGCAGAGGGAGTAAAAAACGTAGTTCGTGTATTGTCTGAAACAGGACATCAAAATACCGTTGTGGTACTATCTGCTATGGGTAAAACAACCAATGCTTTAGAGGAGGTAGTGGCTGCTTATTTTGATTCACCAGAAACGTATCGTAGTTTACTTCACGAAGTTGAAGTATTTCATCAAAATATTATCAATGAATTATTTGAGGGGAGAAATAATCCGATATCAAAAGAGGTTAAAAATCTTTTTGAACAATGTGATGCCTTTTTGGTAACTAACCGATCACCTCACGCTGCTTTTGTTTATGATCAAGTGGTGAGTTTTGGAGAGTTAGTTTCTACCACTATTGTATGCGCGTATTTAAACCATGCAGGCATCGCTACTGAGTGGATTGACGCCAGGTCGTGCATAAAAACCGATAATTTTTATCGAAGTGCTCATTTAGATTGGGATCAAACCCAAACGGCGATTCAAAATCAACTGCGAGGCACTATTTTAAAAGTCACTCAAGGATTTATTGGTTCTGACGAGAATAATTTTACTACGACACTTGGGCGTGAAGGGTCAGATTATTCAGCAGCTATTTTGGCATATTGTTTGGGAGCTACAGATGTGACCATATGGAAAGATGTGCAAGGGGTTCTTAATGCTGATCCTCGTGTTTTTGACGACACGCAATTGCTACACCACATTTCCTATCAAGAGGCAATTGAATTGGCATTTTATGGCGCGTCGGTAATTCATCCAAAAACACTGCAGCCCCTACAGCGCAAAGAAATTCCATTGTTTGTAAAGTCCTTTTTAGATCCGAAAGCAAGTGGAACTCAAGTGGGTAAAGGGGTACGGATGCACCCTCAAGTTCCTTGTTACATAGTAAAAAGGGGACTATCGCTTTTACGACTATCTACCCGTGATTTTTCATTTGTAGTAGAAGATAACATTAGTGAAATTTTTAGAATGTTACACGACCAAAAAATGTCTGTGGATTTGATTCAGAATTCGGCGATAAGTTTTTCGGTGTGTGTTAATGACAAGTATAATAATATGGAAGCTTTGTTGCATTCACTCCGCGCACGATTTGATGTTGAACACACTTCTGAAGTATCGCTATACACTATACGCCATTTTGAAAGTGACTCTGCGAATGGACTTCTAAAAACGCACAACTTGCTGCTTGAACAACGTACTCAGACGACACTTCAAATGGTAATGAAATAGTTATATTTACAAAAACCCCCCAATGCCTCTTGTACAAAATTCAGATATAGTCGCTGTACTGGGCCTTAAAAGAACCGGTATTTTTGGTCGCATTATTGCAGGCGTTGTGATATGGTTGTTGCGTCTAAATGAAATAAATTCCATTTACGATAAAAGCATTGTCGATGGAGCTGAAAACCAATTTTTGGAGAAGCTTCTTTTTCACTTTAAAATAACATATCACATTAGCGATACTGAACTTAAGCGCATTCCTCAAAAAGGTCCAGTAGTAATTATTTGCAATCATCCACTTGGCGGAATAGATGGAATTATTTTGATGCATTTTTTGCAACAAGTTCGCCCTGACATAAAATTAATGGCAAACTTTTTGTTGGAGCGTGCCCTGCCTTTAAAGAAATGGATAATACCGGTAAATCCCTTTGCTGCTAAACAGTCTGACAAATCGAGTATTGGTGGATTTAGGCAGGTATTGAGGCACCTTAAAAATGATGGCCTTTTTGCCGTATTCCCTGCTGGGGAAGTAGCATCAAAGCTAAAAAAACAAGTGCCCATTGATCCTGATTGGAACCATGCAACCCTGCGTCTTATTCAGCATGCAAATGCACCTGTGGTGCCAATCTATTTTCATGCACGAAACAGTCCCTTATTTTATCGTTTGGCAAAAATCCACAGTTTGTTACGTACAGCAAGGCTCCCTGCAGAATTGCTAACCCAAAAATATCGAAGTATAGGCGTTCGCGTTGGTAAACCCATTGCTTTAAAAGATCAAAAAAACTACGAAACACCTGCTTTGTACTCCCAATTTTTACGTCGTAAACTTTATATGCTTTCAAACACATATGAGCGAAAGCCTATGCTTAATCGGGTTCCAAGCGCACTACGTAGAAGGAGTAAAAAAGTAATGCCTATCGCTCCTTCTGTGCCAGTTTCGTTGCTGTTGAATGAAATTGATCACTTAAAGAAAACAAATAAATCTCTTTTGGTCTCAAAAGATTACGAGCTTTTTTTGACTTCCGCAATTGATATTCCTAATGTGATAACTGAAATAGGGAGACAACGTGAAATAGCCTTTAGGGCAGTTGGTGAAGGCACCAACAAAGCCCTCGACTTAGATCATTTTGATGAGGATTACTTCCATCTTTTTTTATGGGATCACCATGCTAAAAGACTTGTGGGGGCTTATCGCTTAGGGCTAGGTAAGCAATTGATGAACAAATATGGATTGTCGGGATTCTACTTGGCGGAGTTGTTTAGATTTGAACCTGAAGTCCATCATATGCTTAATAACACTATTGAGTTAGGAAGGGCTTTTGTTGCACAAGATTACCAACAACGCCCCATGCCACTATTTTTGTTGTGGAAAGGAATTATTCATGCAACACTTCGCCACCCTGACCATATATATCTTATGGGAAGTGTGAGCATTAGCAATCAATTCTCGAAATTTACAAAATCGTTAATGATTGAGTTTATGCGCTCACACTATTATGACCCTTTTTTGGCGCAATACATCACCCCGAGAAAAGAATTTAAGGTAAAACTAAACGATGCCGATAAGGAGTTTGTTTTTGATGAAACTTCGGCAGACCTTAATAAGTTTGATAAGTTGATAGATGAGGTAGAGCCGGGAAATTTGCGTTTACCTGTTTTGATTAAAAAATACATCAAACAAAACGCTCGCGTAGTATCTTTTAATGTAGACCCCCTTTTCAATAATGCTATTGACGGATTGATGTATATTAAAGTCAAAGACATTCCAGCTAGTACTGTTCAGCCTGTTTTGGAGGAGTTCCAATCTTCGCTAGAAGCGAATCTACATTAATTTAACAAATGGGTTTTCACAAAGGCTTTGCAGTAATCCTTTATTTCATTACAAGTTGCAGCAAAGGCAGCATGAATTTCATTCTCGTCTTGTGAATTTAACTTAGAAGGATCTGAAAAATTCTTATGCCAACGTTGGGCGTTCTTACTGGGGATATGCGGGCAATTTTCGTTAGCATGATCACATACTGTAATAATATGGTCAAAATCAATAGCCGCATACTCATCTACGTGATTTGAAGTATGCTCACTAATATCAAGTCCGGCTTCTTTCATAATGCTAACAGCTCTTGGATTAAGCCCGTGGGTTTCAATTCCAGCACTGTAAACAAAAACATTTTCACCACCGTAAAATTTCATAAAACCGTGAGCCATTTGGCTACGACACGAGTTCCCTGTACAAAGAATGAGTATATTTTTCATGGGTACGAATAAATAACTTATTTAAATTAAATAGCTTTATTTTATGTTAAGTTTTGTTAACGTTTTTACCCTCTAAAAGCGATGTGATTTTGGACAAAATTACCTCGCTCAGCTTTAAGTGGCTTTGTGTTGTCCAACCCGCCACGTGTGGAGATAGAAGAACTTTTGGATGTTGGGATAAATATACCCATTGGGTAGATTGTGTAAACGCTACATTAAAAGCGGAGGTCTCTATATCTAATACGTCTAAACAAGCCCCTTTTATTTTATTGCTTTTGAGCCCTTCAACTAAGTCATCTGTAACCACTTGATTTCCACGCGCTGTATTGATAAGCCAAAAAGGCCTCTTCATTTCTTCAATAAATCGTTGATTTACATATTGATGAGTAGAATCGTTTAGCGGTAGATGGAGGCTGACTATATCCGCTTTTTTCTTTAAGGTTTTTAGGGATACTTGTTGTGCGAAGGAATCACCTATATTAGGTAATATATCATGGCACAACACGGTAACATCAAATCCTAAAAGCTTTTTAGCAAACTGTTTTCCGGTATGTCCATAGCCAATGATTCCTACCGTTTTTCCTCCAAGTTCCTCACCACGGTTTGCTTCACGTTGCCAGATTCCCATATGTACTTCGTCATTTGCATTTGGAATATTATTGAAAAGACTTAGCAACATTGCCAGCGCATGTTCGCCCACCGCAGGGCTGTTTCCTTCAGGTGCTGCTACAACATCAATTCCTAATTTTTGAGCTGTTTTTATGTCGATGTTTTCTAGCCCAGATCCAACACGAGCTATAAACTTAAGTTTTTTTGCTTTATGCAAAAAAATGCTATCAATGGGAAATCTGCTTCTTAAAACAAGTCCGTGATAGTTTTCTATTTCAGATTCAATTTCTTCTTTTGACGCGGTTGTATTTATGACATTATCATACCCCAACGATTTAAGGCCATCCACAAGATTAGGGTGGTTTGTGTCAATATGCAAAATCCGTATCATGTTAAAAACCTAAAAGGATTTTGGCGATATAGAAAAAAAGGAAAATGCCAAAAATATCGTTGCTTGTAGTGATAAAGGGTCCAGTAGCAATAGCCGGATCAATATTGTTCTTATTTAGAATAATTGGGACAAATGTGCCAACAAGTGCTGAAACCACAATCACACACAGCATAGAGAGAGCAATAGTAAAACTAACGGATGTTTCTAAGCCAAGAAAATATCCAAAAGCAATCAATAGACCGCCCAAAGCCACACCATTGATTAGGCTTAGGCTAACTTCTTTTACTAAGCGACTAAAAAGACTTCCTTTTACAATGTCATTAGCCAAACCTTGAACGATAATAGCTGACGATTGAACCCCGACATTTCCAGCCATTGCTGCAATAAGGGGGGTATAAAAGAACAGGGCTTTATAAGAGGGATGAGTCATAACTTCTTCAAATCCTTCTAAAATAAACACACTCCCTAATCCGCCAAAAAGCCCCAAAATAAGCCATGGTAAACGTGCCTTGGTAAGATCAATGATACTGTCGTCAGCTTCTACATCCGTAGAAATACCTGCAGCTAACTGATAATCTTTATCGGCTTCTTCTTTGATAAAATCAACAATATCATCGATAGTAATACGCCCTAAAAGCTTTTTGCTTTCGTCTACAACAGGGATTGCTTCTAAATCGTATTTTGCCATGAGCTTTGCAACATCTTCCCCCTCGTCATTTACGTATACAAAATCAACTTTAGGAATGTAAATTGACTTAATTTTTGCTCGATCATTTGAAGTTAGTAAATCTTTTAGCGATAGCCTACCTATCAAAACATTATTGTCATCGACGACATAAATGGAATGTACACGCTTTACTTCAGTTGCCTGCACACGCATCTCACGCATACATTTTGTAACGGTCCAATTTTCATTAACTTTCACAAGCTCTTTTGCCATAAGCCCACCTGCAGAGTCTTCATCATAGGATAAAAGCTCTTGGATGTCTTGTACACGTGCTTCATCTTCAATTTGTGCAATTACCTCGGCCTGACGCTCTTCCGAAAGCTCAGCAATCAAATCAACGGCATCGTCAGTGTCAAGTTCTTCAACTTCTTCTGCAATCTCCTTTACAGAAAGCGATTCTAAAATACGTTCTCTAATGTCCTCATCAAGTTCAGTGATTACATCTGAGGTTTTTTCGGAATCGAGCAGTTTAATAAGATAAACGCCTTCGTCAGTGGAAAGTTCATCAATAATTTCGGCAAGGTCAGCGTAGTGATACTCGTTGGCACGCCTTTTAAGTGCAGCGGTTTTACGCTGCTCAATGTCGCTTTTTATTTGCGCTAAAAGTTCGTCATTGAGTTGAAAGGGTATCATCAGCTATTTTTTGTGTCAACAGTATAAACTCTGAAACGCCCAACCGTTCTGGACGCTCATCAAAGATACTATCTTCTTTTAAACTAGCCGACAGTCCAAACGATTTTAAACTGTTGCGCAAGGTTTTTCTTCGCTGTTGAAAGGCAGTTTTGACTACACTAAAAAAAAGTGCGTCATTGCAGGGTAGGGTATAATCGGATCTTCGAGTTAAGTGGATAACGCCCGAAGCTACTTTCGGCGGAGGGTCAAACACAAATCTTGACACATTAAATAAATAGGATGTGTCGTAAAAAGCTTGCGTGAGTACAGACAAAATTCCATACGTTTTACTGCCTGGTTTTTCACAAATTCGTTCAGCTACTTCTTTTTGAAACATACCTGCAAATTCTGGAACATATTGCCGCTGGGCAATAACTTGAAATAGAATTTGACTGGAAATATTATATGGAAAATTACCAATGATGGCGACTTGCTCATTGAAAAAATCAGTTAGGGTTAGTTTTAAAAAATCAGCTTCAATAATTCTATTTTCAAGAGAAGGAAAATGCATTTTTAGATATTCAACCGACTCAGGATCTATTTCTACAACATGTGTTGTAAATGGTTTTTCCAATAAATATTTTGTGAGCACGCCCATTCCGGGGCCTATTTCAAGAACCCTTGAATATCCTTTTCCCGAAAGAGTGTTCGCAATATTTTGCGCGATGTTTTCATCGTTTAAAAAATGCTGCCCTAAATACTTTTTTGGACGAACACTCATGAGTATGACTTCAAGAACTCTAGTCTACTGGCAAATGCAACCCAATCTTTGGGAAAGGCACGATATAACTTTTGCATTACTAAGGGATGCCCAATCTCTTTTACCCAAGTTCGCTGCTCTGGCTCTGCGCAATAAAACTGCATGCTAAATGTGGTGCCCTTTACGGCTTCTATGCCGTCCTCAAATTCTACACGTAACAAGTCAATTTGTTGCACAGATTGAGCAAGGTCAGGTAATAATTCTTTGTCAACATATGTCGCCCAGTCTTTCTCGATAGCAGGTTCTACAATAAATGTAATGTTGTAAATCTGCATACTAATTGATAAAATCAAACTTGGTGTAGGGTACCAAGACTTTAGGAATATGGATCCCTTCGGAAGTTTGATGATTTTCCAACAATCCTGCCAAGATACGAGGCAATGCTAGAGAACTTCCGTTAAGCGTATGCGCAAGGTGTTTTTTCCCATCTTTGCCCTTATAACGAAGTTTTAACCGGTTTGCTTGAAAGCTTTCAAAATTAGACACAGAACTAACTTGTAACCACCTCTTTTGAGCTGTTGAATACACTTCAAAATCAAAAGTAAGTGCTGAAGTAAAGCCCAAATCACCTCCACACAAACGAAGCACGCGGTAAGGCAATTCTAAGGATTCAAGTAATTTACTTACGTGAGCTACCATTTCGTCTAAGGCGTTATATGAATGTTGAGGCTGTTCAATACGCACGATTTCCACTTTGTCAAATTGGTGCAATCGATTTAAGCCTCTAACGTGTGATCCATAACTGCCCGCTTCACGTCTAAAACATGGTGTATAGGCAGTCAATTTTATAGGCAATTCGGCTTCTTGCAATAGGCAATCGCGATAAATATTTGTTACCGGAACTTCTGCCGTTGGTATAAGGTATAGGTCGTCTTCGGTGATGTGATACATTTGCCCTTCCTTATCCGGGAGTTGCCCTGTTCCTAAACCCGAAGCTTCGTTCACCAAATGCGGCACTTGTACCTCGTTATAGCCTGACTTAGTGTTAAAATCTAAAAAATAGTTGATAAGCGCCCGCTGCAATTGGGCTCCTTTTCCAGTATAAACAGGAAAACCCGCTCCTGAAATTTTGGCGCCCAATTCAAAATCGATGAGATTGTATTTTTTTGCCAATTCCCAATGGGGAAGCGCATCATTTTCTAGATTTGGGATTGTCCCTTTTTCAGAAACTACTTCGTTGTCTTGTTCCGAATTTCCTTTTGGAACACTTTCGTGCGGAATGTTAGGAAGTTGATAGAGGACTTCTTGTAAAGCATCGGAAACGTGCTGTAATTTATCCTGTAAGGCTTTTGCAGTAGCTTTTAGTGTAGCTGAGGTTTCCTTTTTTTGGTTGGCATCATCAATAGCTCCGCTTTTAAAAAGGTGTCCTATTTCTTTTGCAATAGTATTTGCGCTGGCTAGGATTTTATCAAGTTCTGCCTGAGTTGTTCTTCGCTTCTCATCTAACTCTAAAAGGAGGTTAAGTTGTGACGTTGCATCTATATTGCGTTTTGCTAAAGCTGCTACTATTTGGTCAATATGTTCACGAACGTGCGAAGGAATCAGCATAATCGTATTTTTTACAAAGGTAAAGTATTGTTTGCAGCCAAAATAACTGCCTTGTCGTTTTCCAATTGCTTTTTTAGAGTATCTAATGAATCAAACTTCTTTTCATCTCTAATACGCATAATAAACGACACGTTAATGTGGTGATTGTAAAGATCTTTTTCCCAATTGAAAATATGAACCTCAATACTTTGGTGTTGACCGTTTACAGTAGGGTTTGTACCAATATTCATCATACCCAAATATTTTTTGCCTTTAAAACCTACCACTACAGCATAAACTCCATTTTTTGGAATTATCTTATCGGTATGATTTATGGCAATATTTGCTGTAGGAAAACCAATAGTACGACCTCGTTGTTGGCCTTTAATAACCACCCCAGAAAGCGAAAAGGGATGCCCCAAGTATTTATGGGCTTTTAAGACATCACCTTCCGCTAAAGCAATTCTTATTTTGGTAGAGCTTATGGAGATGTTATCAATTTCTTCAGGGCTTATTTGTGTAACGGAAAAGTTATAAATTTCTCCAAAACGGACAAGATCTTCCACATGTGCAATTCTATTTTTACCAAACCTGTGATTATATCCGATAATAATATGTGAGATATTAAGCATTCCAACTAAAATATCTTGAACATATTCTTGCGCACTCAATTGCGAAAAGGCTTTAGTGAACGGATGAACCACCATATAATCAAGCCCTAAATCTGCCAAAGTTTCTGCACGTTCTTCAAGGGTTTGAATTAAAGGCATAGAAACATTGGGTTGTAATACTTTTCTTGGGTGTGGGTCAAAGGTTAGTAATGTTGATGTACTTTCACTTTCTCTCGCTACAGAAACAAGTCGTTTAATTATTTTTTGGTGTCCAAGATGCACTCCATCAAAGGTTCCAACGGTTACAACAGTTTTTGTGTTGGGAGAAAAAGTGGCACTTTGTCTAAGAATACTCATAATTCTAGTGCGTTGCCGTTGTGTTGATTCATTGCAGGTTGTATTCCTTCTGTAATAAAGGATAATGTAGCTTGTGCGGCTTTAATAATGGCAAATGGGAGTTCCTTGGTTTCTTCACTATTCCATGGCTGTAACACAAAATCAACTTGCCTTCCTTTACTAAAACCAGCACCAATACCAAAACGCAATCTTGGATAGTCAGTAGTACTTAATTGAAGTGTAATGTCTTTGAGCCCATTATGTCCTCCATCAGAACCTTTTTGTCGCATGCGCAACACTCCAAAATTTAAGTGAATATCATCAGTAATAATCATCACATTTTTGAGCGGTACTTTCTTTTGTTGCATCCAGTAACGCACCGCCTTACCGCTTCGGTTCATAAAAGTATTGGGTTTGAGCAGATGACAGGTTTTACCCTTGTGTTTAAAGGATGCCATATCTCCATAGCGAAGGGTTTCAAAAACAACTTCTTGTTCTTTAGCAACCGCATCGACTACATCAAACCCTATATTATGACGGGTTCCGGCATATTCAACACCAATGTTGCCAAGTCCAACAATCAAAAAAGATTTCATATTGGGTTCTTTTTTAGTGGCAGATGAAAAAAAAGGAATGCGAAGTTTCATCCATGTAAAAATAAAAAAAGCATCTCACTTCACAGCGAGATGCTTTTTAATAAAAATAAAATAATTTTATTCTTCAGCAGAAGCATTTTCTTCTGTCGAATCATTTTCTTCAGCACCTTCAGCACCTTCAGCACCTTCAATATTTGCATCTGTAACAACACTTTTTATAGAAGTTCTAGAGGTACGTACTTGACATACTACGGTATTGTCGGGGTGTAAAAACTTAAAAGCTTCGTTTTCCAACGCTGTTACGTATAACTTATTTCCGAGTTCAAGACCAGAAATATCTGCCTCGATGGTATCTGGAAGGTTTGAAGGAAGAGCGCGAACACGGAGTTTACGCTTGTTACGGCTTAACACACCACCTGAATTAAGCACTCCAGGAGCTGCTCCTTTTATTACTACAGGAATGTCCATAGACACTTCTTTATCATCGTATAACTGATAAAAGTCAATATGAAGAATTTTATCTGAAACCGGGTGAAATTGGATGTCCTGTAAAATGGCATTAAACGTTACGTTATCGCCCAAGTCGATAACCACCGTATGCGCATTAGGAGTATAAATTAATTTGGCAAACGCTCTTTCGTCTGCAGCAAAGTGCACTGGCGTTTCCCCTCCGTATAGTACGCAAGGAACCTGTCCAGCATTACGTAAGGCTTTGGTTGCTACCTTGCCCACGCTTTCTCTTTTAGATCCGTTGATGGTAATTGATTTCATAATTAATGTTTATTACATGACAAATTTGCCTGAGATCGATTCGTTATGGTGTACATTGTACATGACCTCGGCAAACAATTGAGCACAGCTCAATACTTTAATTTTTTCACTCTTTTTCCGTAAAGGGATAGAGTCTGTTATGATAAGCTCTTTAAGACTTGAAGCTTCAATACGCTCGAAGGCTTCGCCAGAAAGTAACGGGTGTGTACATACTGCGCGAACACTAATAGCGCCTCGCTCCATCATAAGGTCAGCAGCTTTGGTTAACGTGCCTGCTGTATCTACCATATCATCAACTAGAACTACGTTTTTGCCTTTTACTTCACCAATAACCTCCATACTTGAGATGATGTTGGCTTTTTTTCGTTCTTTATAACAAATAACGACATCGCTTTCTAAAAACTTAGAATAGGCATAAGCGCGTTTTGATCCTCCCATGTCAGGAGAGGCTATCGTTAACTTGTCAATATTTAAGGATTTCAAATATGGTAAAAACAATGAAGAAGCAAACAAGTGGTCTACGGGTTTTTCGAAAAACCCTTGAATTTGATCAGCATGCAAATCCATAGTGATGATTCTCGTTGCACCAGCAGCCTCTAGTAACTTAGCAATTAGTTTTGCCCCAATGGGAACACGAGGTTTGTCTTTACGATCTTGTCGTGCCCAACCAAAATAGGGAATCACCGCAGTAATATGCCGTGCAGATGCACGCTTAGCAGCATCGAGCATAAGTAGCATTTCCATCAAGTTCTCAGAAGATGGATTTGTAGAACCAATAATAAAAATACGTGAACCCCGTATGGATTCTTCAAAGGAAGGCTGGAACTCGCCATCACTGTATCGAGAGAATAGTACGTTACCAACGGGAGCACCATAATGTTTGGCAATCTCTTTGGCAAGTGCTGCACTTTGTGTACAGGCAAAAATTTTAGAATTAATAGTTGCTTTACCCATAGTTTTTTATGCGGTTTGCAAATGTAGGAATTTATTTCAGCTTGTATAGTTTCACACCCTTTTTTCTTGTGGCGCAATAAAAATTATTGGCTACATTTGCGATCCGTTCGCCTTGGTGGCGGAATTGGTAGACGCGCTGGATTCAAAATCCAGTGCTGGCAACAGCGTGTGGGTTCGATTCCCACCCAAGGTACTTTAAAAGCCCGGAAAATATTCTGGGTTTTTTATTTTAATTAAAATATAAACTTCCTTCAATTAAAACCTTAGGGGGTAAATTCCCCCCTTCAGAATTATCTTCAACACATATTCCTATATAATCTTGAGAATTCAGATTAATACCAGAGCCAGAATCAAGTGAAACCTCAAAAGAACCAAAAGAATTAGCTAATGCAGTTCCAATTAATTTTGTTTCACTAGTGGTGTAATTGGCTAGTAAGACTCTATAGTTTGTCGTAGAATTGTTTTGGTAACTAATTGTACCTGATAATATTTCACCGCCATCATAAATTTCGGGAATTAATTTACCATAGGTTACGGGGCTAAGATGCGAGGGCCGACCTCCTATGTATCTATCAAAAGTATTGAAATATACTCCTGCTCCGTGTGGTAAAATGGGCCAACCGAACAAACCATATCCTAATGGTGACAAGTCAAAAGAAAGCACCATTGGAGCTGCTGTACCCGAACCATATGTATCATTTAGGTCCGTAAAAAATGATATTGATGCAGTTGAAGAGATTGTGCTGGCAACAACCATTTTATCCCAACTAACACCATCGTAAAAATAAAAACCCGTTGTGCCATCTATTTGATATACTATTAAACCAGTGGCTGGAGTAGTAATCGCATTGCGCTGGGTCTCAGTCATTCTTGGCATCAATAAACCAGCTGTGTTAGAGGTAATGTCTAAAGCAGATGAAGCGTCTGGAGTTTCATTGTTTATCCCTACTTGAGCATATGTATTTAAGGTTACTAATAATACTGCTAAAAGTGTAAAAAAATGCTTCATGGAATTGGTTAATTGAAACTGAAGTAAAAATAGAAAAAAATAACGCTTAGTAAATTCTCTCAACCTTTCTAAATCTTCCAAGAAAAAGTTTAATAATTGGAAACCCTTAATTTTATAGAGTTGAGGGTTTTATATTTTATGCCTCCCAACATATACCCAACCCTGCTCTTTTTAAAATGAAGCGATGACTAATTCAGCTAAAACAAAGGATGGTTACCCATTGGTTGCAACGACTTGCTCTACTTTCCCAGGCAGCATTTCGCGCATCATCGTTTCAATACCATTTTTAAGTGTAAAGGTAGAAGATGGACAACCACTACATGCACCTTGTAGCACCACGTGTACAGCTTTTTGTTCCTCGTTAAAGGACTGAAAAACAATGTTACCGCCATCAGAAGCTACAGCAGGTTTGATATACTCGTCCAAAATGCGTATAATTTCTTGTTCTGTATGGGAATAGTCGACTTGTGATTGTTCGGGACTTTCATGAGCAGGGATAAAACCAGCAGCCAAAATAGGTTTATCAGCAGCCAAATACTCTCTAATAAAGGTGCGAACTTCTTGTACTATCTCTTCCCAAGAGCGAATTTCATATTTGGTTATCGACACAAAATTTTCGTCCATATAGACCTCCTTGACAAAAGGAAAATGAAATAATGCTTGAGCCAAGGGGGCATCTTTGGTAGTGTCAATAGAAGTAAATTCTACACTGGAAGGCACTAATTTTTTATTTGCCACAAATTTCATCACTGCAGGGTTGGGCGTACTTTCGGCATACACATTTGCAGGCGTAGCTTTTTTACTTTTAAGAACATCTCCGCCGTCAGCAATATATTTTTCTAGTTGTTCATGTACTTCTTCTTGGACATCTTTCCATTCTAAAATTGGGAAGCGCTCTAGCGTAAGCTGAGTACTGCTAAGGGTAACGGCTTTTACAAAGGGTAAGTAAAACAGTTGTTGTGCGAGGGGCACTTCTGCAGCTTCTGCCACATTATTAAACGCATAAGCACGTTCTACCAAAGGTGTATTGGTAGCAAAGACCAACACATCGGGATTATCTGATGGGATGATTCGGAAGTGATTCATAAGCTTTTGATGCAAAAGTAGGCATTCATAACATTGTAACATATATGCTTTTGGTTTTTTGTAATTTGCGGTATGCTTATCAAAACTGTTTTAGGGCACACCCCAAAATATGGTACCGACTGCTTTTTTGCTGATAACGCCACACTTATTGGCGATATCATTATGGGGAATTATTGTTCGGTATGGTTTCAGGCTGTAGTTCGTGGTGATGTAAATAGCATTCGAATCGGAGACCATGTAAATATCCAAGATGGAGCTGTGATTCATGCAACGTATAAAACCTCACAAACAACAATTGGAAATAATGTATCAATTGGACATAACGCCATAGTGCATGGATGTACGCTTCACGACAATGTTCTTGTGGGTATGGGAGCTATCATCATGGACGATGCTGTGGTAGAGTCAAATAGCATAATTGCAGCGGGCGCAGTGGTTGCAAAAAATACGGTTGTTCCTGCAGGTTCAGTTTTTGCGGGTATTCCGGCTAAAAAAATCAAAGATACTTCCCCTGAACTAGTTTCGGGAGAAATAGAGCGTATAGCCAAAAACTATAGCCTTTACGCCAGCTGGTTTAAAGACTAAATAGCAGTTTGATTTACTTCAATAACCCCAAACATTTTCCATAATTTCTTGTTAGGAAAGGCAGTACTGTAATAATTAGTTCTCCCACCGACTGTGTTTAAAATTTCGCGACTTTCTAACAGACGCTTGGTTTGTTTTGCTACAGCTTCGCCACAATCCACAATGGTTACATTTTTGGGAAGTATGGATTTCAAAGGTTTATTTAAAAAAGGATAATGAGTACATCCCAAAACCAAATGGTCAATGGGTTTTTTTAACATAGGAGCAAGATCTTTTCGTAATTGTATTTCGGCTTGTGGGCTATCTGCATTACCCTCTTCGACCAACGCTACCAATCCATGTCCTATTTGGGTAATAACCTCAATGTCTTTGGCATGGTCTTGTGTAGTGGCTTGAAACAATTCGCTGGAAAGCGTACCTTCTGTAGCTAACACACCTACTACTCCTGTTTTACTTCCTAAAGCAGCAGGTTTAATAGCAGGTTCAATACCCACAAAGGGAACAGTAAAAGTATTACGCAAATGAGAAATGGCATTTGTTGTTGCCGTATTACACGCCACAACGATAAGTTTACAATTTTTAGAAATTAACCAATTAGATATAGCATCGGAACGTTTAATTATCTCTTCTTTGGTGCGTTTTCCATAAGGGGAAAATGCCTGATCAGCAACATAAATAACGTCTTCATTAGGGAGCATTTTTCGAATGGCATATAATACAGAAAGCCCACCAACTCCGGAATCAAAAACGCCAATTGGATTTTTGTGCATGCCTAAAAATAAAAAAACTGCCTTGAAAAGAGGCAGTTTTTATGATACTATTTTTTCGGATTGATTAGATGCCTAATGCTTTTTTTACATCCGGTTCCAAATCTGTTCCTTCTGACATCAAAAGCGCACCGCCAAGGCTAGCGTCAATAACGTAGTCAAAACCTTTGGCTTTAGCAACTTCTTGAACTTTAGCTCGTGCGTTCTCAATTATAGGACGTAGTAAGTCAGCTTGTTTCTTTTGAATGTCCTGCGCTGCAGTTTGACGAAATTGCTGAATATTTTGCTCCATACCTGCAAGTTCTTGCTGACGTGCTTGATTGGTTACTTCAGTTTGATTTTCAGCTTCGGCTGAATAATTTTGCAACTTGGTTTGATATTCCTTAATTGAGGATTCAATTTCTGTTTTGTAATCCTTTTCTAGCTTTTGGATTTCCTCTTGGGCAGCTAATACGCTGGGCATTTCACTTACGAGTTTTTGAAAATCAATATGCGCCACTTTACTTTGGGCAAAAGTTGCACTAGTTAACATCAAAGTTGTAATTAAAATGAGTGTAGATAAATACTTCATTGGATTTAGATTTAATTGAAAATTATGTTTGTTGTTTCGTTTGTTTACGTTTTTCTTCTAGTTCTTTTTTTCGGCGCTCAAGTTCTTCAAGGCGTTCTTTTCTTCGCTTCTCTAATGCTTCAGCTTGTTCTTTTTTTCTTTTTTCAAGCTCCTCAGCGCGTAATTTCTTTTTTTGTTCTAGTTCAGTTTTTCGATTTGCCCTTTCTGTCTCTTCAGCTTCTTTGGTAGAGATATCAGTATTGGTACTTTCACTAGAGGATTTTTTACTCTTTTTCTGTTTCCGTTTTGCCTTGCGTTCTTCTAACTCTTTTAAACGTTCTGCTTTTCTTTGTTCTAGAGCCTTACGCTTTTCTTCTAAAGCTGGATTTGTACGCTGGCGACGCTCATTTTTTTTAGTGTCAGCTAAAAATTCTTGCGCCTTTTTCTTGTCTTCTATTTCAATATAGCGAATAACAAGTTCGCTAATATCGTATTTTTTTTCAGAATGCAGCACCAAGATGTCTGCTGTGCTATCAAAAACATAATCTAAATTCCGATCATCTGCAACTTCTTTAATAGCTGTTAAGATTTCATCTTGTGCTGGCTGAGCCAACAACACTTTCTGTTTTAACCAATCGCCCTCTTTACCAAAGCGCTGTTCAATATATTGGTCCAATTTTTCCTGTTCAAACGCCAAATCTTCTTTGCGATCTTCATAAATTTCATCGGTTAAGAGAGGACGTTCCAATTCAAGAGCTTCTTTATGCTTGTTCAGTTCTTGTTGTTGCGTCTCAATTTCGTTACGCCAGGCAGTAATTTTGGTTTCTAACTCCTGACTGGATTGTGCGTATCCTTTGTGTGCTTCTAACACTTTATCTAAATCCATAAATCCAATGCGTACGTTTTGTTGTGCACTGCCTAAAAAAGCAATAAACACCAACAGAACACTACATACTGAGCGCAAAGAAATCATGCAAATAGCCTTTAGAATTGTTGACCTATAATAAAATGTGTTTCCCATCCGTGAGGATTTAAATCATTATCAGTAGCACTGTCAAACCCATATCCAAAATCTATGCCTAACAGACCAAATGCGGGCATAAATATACGAATACCGAATCCTGCAGAGCGTTTACTGTTAAACGGATTAAATTCCCGAAAATTGCTATATCCATTACCCGCCTCTAAGAAACCTAATGCAAATATCGAAGCGCTGGGCTTTAAAGTAATTGGATAGCGTAGCTCCAAGGAAAACTTATTGTAAACGGTTGATCCATCATTATCAGAAAGGGATTGATTTTCATATCCTCGAAGCGCAATCATTTCTCTTCCATCTAGTGCGTATTGAGCTAGACCATCGCCTCCCAAATAGTAACGTTCAAAAGGGATTAAACCGCGATCAGTGTTATAAGCGCCCAAAAATCCAAATTCGGCATGTGTTTTTAAGATAAGTTTATCAATGATACTAGTATACCAACTTCCTTCAAAATTGAGTTTATAATATTCTAACCAGCGAAACTTTTCTTGATCAATTTTTTCTCTATTTGGTGTGCCGTTAGCATTTTGGAATTCCGACTGATTTTCCAAGTTAGCATAATCCACATTATCAACTAATGAATACGGAAAAGTCAGCTTGGCTCCAATTGTAAATGTTGAGCCTCCAACAGGGAATATAGGGTTGGTGTAGGTGTTGTTGCGTGAAAGGGCAACAGCATAGAATAAGTTATTAGAGATACCATCTCCAAACGTAAATAGGCCTGTGTAGTAGTTGTTAAGATCAAAATGCTGGTAACCAATGGTTTGAGAAAGCGTAAAATAATCATCGGGCACCTGTAATCTTTTGGCTAAACCAAAATTAACTCCTTTGATTTTAAAATATTGATTTTTATCTGCTAATCCCGTAGTAAAATTATAGCGGTATTGTGTAGTTAGTGAAACAGAAGTTGAAAAACGTACGGGTTGTTCGCCCCCAAGCCAAGGCTCTGCAAATGAAAAACTGTAAGTTTCAAAAAATCTACTTTTTTGAAGTCGCAATGAAAGTTGCTGTCCATCACCCATAGGAACAGGTTTGTATTCTTCTTTATTCCAAATGTTGCGTATTGAGAAATTATTAAAAGAAAGCCCAAGCGTTCCTATAAAACCGCCCCCTCCGTAGCCCCCTTGTAGCTCAATTTGACTTGCTCCTTTTTCCGTTAGACCATACTCAATATCAACCGTTCCTGCATTGGGATCAACATTTTTAAAATCTGGAGAAATGGATTCTGCATCAAAAAAGCCCAATTGCCCAAGTTCACGAACTGATCGCACCACTTTGTCTTTACTATATAATTCTCCTGGGCGGGTTCGGATTTCTCTGTAAATCACATGGTCATTAGTACGATCATTTCCACGCACCGATATTCGGTTAAAAAAGGCGGGTTTGCCTTCTGTGATACGGATTTCAAAATTTATAGTATCGTTAGCAGCGCTTACCTCAACGGGATTGATGCTTGAGAACAAATAGCCATTGTTTTGGTATAAGTTTGTTAAATCCTCACCATCGGGTTTGGTTTGGTCAGCAATTCGTTTGCGAAGCAAAACACCGTTATAAGTATCGCCGGGTTTTAGCCCCAAAATACGCGATAGCTGCACATCACTATATACCGAATTACCAACAAAGTTGATGTCGCCGAAATAATATTTATTTCCCTCCTGCAAGCTCAAAGCTACATCTATATTGTTCTTATCAATCAAAACAGTGTCCGAAACAATACGCGCATCTCTGTACCCCTTTTCTTTATAAAAATCAACTAAAGACTTGAGATCTTCTTCATAATCCCCCTCGATATATTTGGAACGTTTCCAAAAACGACCAGGAAATTTAACGCGTGTATTTTTTAGGTTTTTTCGAAGTCTTTTGTCGCTAAAAACCTCATTTCCATCAAAGCTTATTGAACGTACTTTAACTCGTTCACCACGATCTAATGAAACAAGTAACTTCTGGTTATTTACACCTGTAGTATCAGGCTTGGTGTCAATAGTAACCTTGGCGTTAAGAAACCCTTCTTTCTTAAATTTATTTTCTATGTAGTTTCTGGTGGTAGCCAAAAAGTTCTTGCTGATTTTTTTCCCTTTCTTGATGTCGGTGTCTTTAACAATTGACTCAATTTTACCTTTTTTCACACCTAAAATGGTATAATCAGAAAGGGTAGGCAATTCTTGTATGTAGAGTTCCAAATCTGCTACATCACCTTCGATCTTGGTGATAAAAAACTCAATATCACTGAAAAGCTCAAGCTTCCACAGTTTATTAATGGTTGCACTAATTTCTTCTCCAGGAATACGAATACGTTGTCCTTTTCTTAGCCCTGTGTATGCGATTACCGTTTGGGGACTAAAACTTTTAACTCCTGTGACAGTAATTTCACCGAGTTCATATTCTTTTCCTTTATCAAAGGAGGTCTGTTGTGCGGTTAGGGGTGTTCCTAGCAGCCAAAGACATAAAAGAAAAGTATAGAGGAAATAGTTAGTTAAGTTGTTCGCTTGTTTTTCCAAATCGACGTTCTCTTTTTTGATAACTTAAAATTGCCCGCTGTAATGATTGCTCATCAAACTCCGGCCAAAGCTCGTCAGTAAAGTAAAGTTCTGCATAGGCAATTTGCCACAACAAAAAGTTACTAATGCGAACTTCACCACTTGTGCGGATGAGTAAATCTACATCAGGTAAATTTTGCGTGTAAAGATGCTCATTAATTATGGTTTCATCAATACTTTCAACAGGAATTATATTATTTTTAACTTTTAAGCTAATTTGCTTTACAGCCTGCTCAATTTCTTCTCTTGCCCCATAACTAAGAGCAAGAGTCAAATGCATGCCAGAGTTTCCTTGAGTTTTGATGATTACCTCCTGAAGTTCTTTCTGTACGTTATTTGGCAACTTACCTAAGGAACCTATTGCACTAAGCTTAATGTTGTTTGTCGTCATTCGTTCTAGTTCGTTACGTAAACTTCTCACCAACAACAGCATTAAAGTAGATATTTCTGTTTTGGGGCGACTCCAATTTTCGGTCGAAAAGGCATATAGTGTTAGGTGCTTTATTCCCAATTTGGCTACAGCCTCTACGGTTTTACGAACCGCTTTTGCTCCTGCCTCGTGTCCTCGAACACGTATTTTTCCTTGCTTTTGTGCCCAACGCCCATTTCCATCCATAATTATGGCAATGTGTTGCGGTAATTCGTTATGATTAATTTCCTCTAGATTCATTAATTATTTTATCTACAACAAGGTAATCTTCCAAAGGCGTAAGTTATAGAAATCCCTGAAAATACCAACCAATCGCTGCTTAAACTCGTAGAAAAGGGTGTGGCAGAGGGCTGTTTGCTTCGGTCGGGAAAACTTCCATCCAAATTATCGGTAAGCGTAAATTGAGGTTGCACTTCTGCAGCAATCACCCAATATTGCCCTAAATTGAATTTAACACCAACCCCAAAAGGAACGCTTATCGTCATGTTTCTTCCCTGAGACCAAGCAGTGGTTTCGGTTAGCATAAAATACAAATCGTCTACAATCATACGTTGTATTCCTACATGCAAAAAGGGCGTCCAAGATGTGCCAAAATCTCCAATGGGAAGGGGTACATAATTAACTTCTAAGCCTACGCCCAATGCATTAAATGTGTTTGAGAACGTATACTCACGATCTTTACGAAAAGGGTTGGTTGAATCACGATCATTACCACTAAAATCCCCAGTACTAAATTGCACACGTAAGGAAATACGGTCATTAAAATTTCTTTTGTAAATGAAGCCATAGCCTAAGTGTTTTGGGTTAAAGTATTGGGTATTTCCTACTTCACCGATATAATTTACACCCCCAACCAGAATACCAATTTCATGACGTTGAGCATGAGTTAGCGTCAAGCTAAACCCTATCAAAACACACCAAAAAACATTTTTTTTCATACAAAAGGGTGTATGCTATAAACAGAAAATCTTTAGATTTATTGTTAATTACGCTTGTCTTGCCCCCATAAAAGCTTGTTTCTAAGGGTGTCAAAAAACCCATGTTGTTTTGGACGAATGAATACCATTGGACAGCTAGCTTTTTTTATCTGAATCCGCGAATTCATGGGTATTGAAAATAAGCGTGTGTCAAGGGAAAGCGAATGGGTATTCCCTCTACCCTCTACTTGCGTTTCAATTTCTACATCATCGGCAACGACCAATGGGCGTGCGTTTAAATTGTGTGGAGCAATGGGGGTAAGCACAAGGCTTTTACTTTCAGGGGCAATGATGGGCCCTCCGCTGCTAAGGGAATAACCAGTAGATCCAGTTGGTGTAGCCACCACAAGACCGTCTGCCCAATATACATTTAGATAATCACCGTTAATTTTTGTATTTATGGTAATCATAGACGTAGTGTTTTCTCTAGCAACTGAAATTTCGTTTAACGCTAAAGGAAAGGCTTCTAACTCAGGATGAGGAGGCACTGTTTTTATTTCCAACACACTTCGCTCTTCGGTTGTATAATTTTTCGAAAGGATATCATTCAAGCAGGCATCAATTTCGTTGGGCTGTATGGTAGCCAAAAACCCTAATCTTCCAGTATTGATACCAATAAGAGGTATTTTTGATTCACGAATAAAGTTGAGTGCTCTTAGCACGGTACCGTCGCCCCCAACCGCAAAAAACACAGCTGTTTCAGGGGAGATGTCTTTGTGAGATTCAAAAGCTGAAACACCCTTTTGGGGCGTATGTTTAAGCAGTTCTTTTTCAACTTGGAGCGCAACATTTTTTTGAATAAAAAAAGTAATAATTCGAGATACAATTTCTAATGTTGCATGATCATAAACCGAGCTGTATACCGCTACTTTCATAAAGCAAAGTTAGACCAAAATGTCCAAAGGCACATAATGTTGTATTTTTGCACTAAAATACCCTATTCTTTTAATGTGTTTCCATGACTAAATTAAGCGTAAACATTAATAAAATTGCCACTTTGCGGAATGCCCGTGGTGGTAATCAACCCAACATAGTTCAAGTAGCCCTTGATGCTCAAGCATTTGGAGCACACGGAATTACAGTTCATCCCAGACCCGACGAGAGACACATCACCTACAAGGATGTACACGACTTGCCTGCTGTTATTTCAACCGAATTTAATATTGAAGGGAATCCCATTCCTAAATTTATTGATTTGGTGTGTAGTGTGAAGCCAAACCAAGTAACCCTTGTCCCTGATGCTCCTGATGAAATTACATCGAATGCAGGATGGGATACTATTAAAAACCGTTCTTTTTTAGAGGAAGTCATTCAAGAGTTTAAGCAACATGGTATTCGAACCTCCATTTTTTTAGACCCTAACATAATTCAAGTTGAGGCTGCCGCAAAAACAGGGACAGATCGTATCGAGTTATACACTGAATCTTATGCTGAAGGATTTGCTGAAAATCGACAAAAGGCGATTGCACCATTTATTAAGGCAGCTCAAAGAGCAAAAGAAGTAGGCATTGGTCTAAACGCGGGGCATGATTTGAGTTTAGAAAACATCGAATACTTTGCGCAAAATATACCTGGATTGCTTGAAGTTTCTATTGGTCATGCGCTTGTTTGTGAATCCCTTTATTTGGGACTTGAAAATGTGATTAATCAATATATTGCTAAACTATCGAGACAATAGTCCATAGCAGCGTTGTGGGGCAGGGAGAGCCATTGCTGATTTTGCACGGATTTTTAG
>JAURNV010000016.1 GCA_030830005.1 Flavobacteriaceae bacterium
AAACATTATGGAATATATTATATTATTATCATCTGGTATTGTCCTATTTGCTATTGTAGCATATTTGATGGGGAGGAAATCTAAGTCCCAAAATAATAGGTCTGTGAGCATTCCAAACTCACCACCTTCACCTTCACGTACTGGGTGGGAAAATAAAAAAACAGATGAATTTAAAGAGTCGATTAAAAAATTTAGGATAATTTTAAATCCAGTGACTAATAATTTTAAGCAAATCTTCTCCAAAATAGTTCGACTTCACTCCCTTCTTCTCCACTTTGAAGCACAGCAAGAGTGTGGATAAAAGCATAAAAAGCCCTGCAAATGTATTTGTAAGGGCTTTGTTGGTTTTAGACACCTGGACTGAAAGGACAGTTTGCTGTATTTCCTAAAAGGGATTCATGGGAAAAACCAAAGGTTAATCCCTTCTTCTCCACAAATTATTTCCGGGAATAATAATTTATTCTTGGGTATACTTTATTATAATTTAATCCTTAACTAGCCTAACCGAGAAGCCGTTTTTTTTATTTTCTTTTGAGCTTACCGTAGAAGAAAACCTACTTTGCGTAGGGGTACAACTATAGTTTGTAAGGGTGATTTCTTTTGACCGACTATCGCATGAAAAAAGAAGAATTAATATAAAAAAACAACTCTTTCTATTGGGTAAAACATATTATTAGTTCTTTATAATTTTAAAACTTTGGTTTTCGCCTTCTAGGTTGATTTTAACAAAATATAAGCCGTCATTTAGTGCCGAAATATCTATCAATTCACCACGAGTAATATATTTCTCCATCACTTTTCGTCCTGAGATTTCGAGTATTGATAGTTTAGCTTCATCAAATTCACCTGTTACAAAAAAACTACTATCTGTTGGGTTAGGATATATTGAAATTTTTTGTTTTTGGATTGGTTTATTATCCATAGTTTCACTGATGTCAAAGACAAAACTGGTCAGAGACTTTGATTCAAATAATCAAGAAATAGAAAAAACACCTTCTTTTGGTAAGGAAGGTGTTTTTTGTTTAAGAAATCAATTGTAACTACTAGGGGGGGTTATTTTTTCCACAGTTTAGTCATCTCTTCAAGAGTTTTACCTTTTGTTTCTGGCACATATTTCAGAACAAAAATAGCGGCAAATACAGACATCAATCCATAAATCCAGTAAGCAAAACCATTATTAAATGTCTCAATTAAATATGAATTTTCATTCATAATTGGGAATGAAGCTGAAACAAGCCAATTGGATAGCCACTGAGCAGCCACCGCAATAGGCATTGCTTTGTTACGAATGTCATTGGGGAAAATTTCAGACAATAACACCCAAGTAACAGGACCCCAACTAAGGGCAAATGCAGCAACATATATCATCATACAAATAAGAGCAGCATAACCACCTATTTGAGTGTAAAATGCAACACCCAAGGCAATCATAGAAACCGCCATTCCAATAGCCCCAATAAACATCAGTGGTTTTCTACCATAATTATCTACAGTCTTTACAGCAATTATGGTAAAAAGGAAATTGACAATACCTACAACAATAGTCTGAAGCAAGGCAGCGTCTGTTCCTAAATCCAAGGTTTTGAAAATTTCAGGCGCATAGTAAAGCACCACATTAATACCAACAAACTGTTGAAAAACAGAGAGTAAAATTCCTATAATAATAAGTTTCCAGCCATAAGAAAGTGCACTATTCGATTTTATAACCAATGTATTTTTAATATCATTCAAAATACTCTTAGCCTCATTTTCACTATTGACTTTTTGCAAAATAGATAACGCTTCTTCTTCTTTGTTATGTAACACCAATGATCTTGGAGTATCTGGAACAAAATAAAGCAGTAAAAGAAAAATAGTTACTGGAACTAATTCGGAGGCAAACATATACCTCCATCCAATGTCATTCAACCAAGTATCATCTCCGCTTAGAGCAATAAAATAATTGACAAAATAAACGACCATAAATCCACCAACAATGGCCAATTGATTGTAGGAAACTAACTTACCCCTTTGTTTTGCTGGTGCAATTTCAGCAATATAAACTGGAGATAACATAGAGGCAATTCCTACCCCTATACCGCCAATAAAACGATAAATCATAAATATAGTAGAAAGGGTGTGGTCTCCTTTTCCAAGGGGTTGCAGAAATAACTCTGGAAGTGCTGAACCAAGTGCAGAAATGAAAAAAAGAATTCCTGCAATAACTAAGCCTTTTTTTCTACCAAACTTTTTTCCAATTACTCCCACAACAGCTCCTCCTACAATACATCCAATAAGTGCAATGGAAACCAGCCATCCTTTTAGTGAACTAGCCGCTAATTCATCTAATCCCTTTGGCTCAATAAAAAAAGCATCCAAAGAGCCAACGGTTCCAGCAATAACCCCTGTGTCGTAACCAAAAAGCAGTCCACCCAATGTAGCTACTAAAGTTAAACGCAGTAAATACGATTTATTTTCCATGATCTATTTTTATATGTGGTTGTTTATTATGTTTTCTAAATATTCTTGTTTTCCGCTTGCGGGTACTATAGCTGAATTATTTGCACCTGCAAAGTTGTATAAATCAGTTAAGTTCAAGCTTCCTTTTTCAAATTCGCTACCATTCCCTTTATCAAAAGAAGCATAACGTTCCTTTACAAAAGATGAAAATTGAGCGTCATTTAAGACTTTATCCGCAACAAGAAGTCCCCGTGCAAAAGTATCTGCCCCGCCAATGTGCGCGTGAAATAAGTCTTCTAAATCGATAGAGTTACGTCTAATCTTTGCATCAAAATTGACACCACCGCCTTGCAATCCTCCAGCTTTTAGAAAAACCATCATCGCCCTAGCCGTTTCCTCTATGTTATTTGGGAATTGGTCTGTGTCCCAACCGTTTTGATAATCACCTCTATTGGCATCAATACTCCCTAACATATTATCATTGGCAGCTACGGTCAGCTCATGCTCAAAAGTATGTTGCGCCAAAGTGGCGTGGTTTACTTCTATATTTAATTTAAAGTCTTCGTGTAATCCATAATTTTTGAGGAAACCAATAGAAGTTGCTGCATCAAAATCATATTGATGCTTACTAGGCTCCATCGGTTTAGGCTCGATAAAAAAGGTTCCCTTAAAGCCTTGTGCACGTGCATAATCCTTTGCCATAGTTAAAAAGCGCGCCATGTGGTCGAGTTCTCGACTCATATCTGTGTTGAGTAAGGAAATATAACCTTCACGACCACCCCAAAAAACATAATTTTCTCCATTGAGTTTTATCGTTGCATCCAGTGCCATTTTAACTTGAGCACCCGCATGTGCAACTACATTAAAATCGGGGTTGGTTGCTGCGCCATTCATATATCTTGGGTTTGAAAAGCAATTGGCTGTACCCCACAAAAGTTTAATTCCTGTCTCTTGTTGTTTTGTTTTAATGTAGTCCGTAATGGTGTTTAATCGTTTTTCTGATTCAGCCAATGTGTCGGCTTCTTGTATGAGATCAAAATCATGAAAGCAGAAATAATCAAAACCCATTTTGGATATAAACTCAAAGGCAGCATCTGCTTTGTCCTTGGCAGATTGAATGGGATCACTACTGTTGTCCCAAGGAAAATTTTGTGTGCCTGCCCCAAATGGATCAGCACCCTGTCCACAAAAGCTGTGCCAGTAAGCAATAGCAAATTTAAAGTGTTCACGCATTGTTTTTCCTGCTACTATTTGATCAGGATTATAATATTTAAACGCAAATGGATTATCAGATTCTCTTCCTTCAAATGCAATTGACTGTACTCCTTTAAAGTATTCTTTATGTCCCACGGTTTGGTTTTTAAGGTTTATTAATTATTTCTTTAAGTTCTTTTTCCCATTTGGAATATGCTTCCAAATACATCTCTTTATTTTTTTGTGGCGTGTAACTACTACTATAATCTTGAGTGCTCTGTGAATCCATATTGGACAAATCCATTGAAGCGGCTCTTGCGGCACCAACGGCACCAGTTGTATTGAAAATTTCAATTTCCTGACCTATCAAAGTAGCAATAGTATTTCCAAAAACTTCTGACCTAAAAAGATTATCATTTCCTGCACGAATTATACGCAATGGTGCATTGTCATTTTTGATAAATATCATACCATAAATAAATGAAAAAGCAATTCCTTCAAGAGCTGCTCTATACAAGAAATCTTGGTTATGTTGGTTCAAGTTAAGATTAAGAACCCTTGCTCCAATATTTTTGTTTCCAAGCATTCGTTCGGCACCATTCCCAAAGGGCATCACGCATAATCCATGAGAGCCAATTGGCACTTGAGCTGTCATTAGATTCATGTCATTGTAATCATTTACCCCTGTATTGTTTCGCATCCAGCGATAAAGTATTCCAGAGCCGTTAATACATAACAGTTTTCCAATAACGGGTTTTTCTTTGCTATAATTTACGTGTGCAAAGTGATTAATGCGTTCTAATTCCTGTGTTTGTTTATTTTCTGTTAGCGCATAAACAACTCCAGAAGTTCCTCCCGTAGCAGCAACTTCTCCTGGCTTCATTACATTTAGGGAAAGTGCATTGTTGGGCTGATCTCCAGCGCGATAGGTAATAGGAGTTCCCGCGTTAAGTCCAGAGGCTTGAGCAGCTTGTTTGTTAAGAGCGCATTGCTTCGAAAAATTATCAACTAATTCAGGCGTCATACTAGAATCAAGGTCGTAAAAATCTAAAAGCCAACTTGCGACTCCTTGTGATTTGTAGTCCCAAAACATTCCTTCAGACAAACCACATATTGTTGTTGTAATATCTCCAGAAAACTTAAAGGATATGTAATCTCCGGGGAGCATGAATTTGTATATTTTATCATAAATATGAGGCTCATTGTCTTTAACCCATTTGAGTTTTGAAGCAGTAAAATTAGCAGGACTATTCAGCAAGTGTTCTGAACATTTTTTTGTTCCCAAGGCTTTAAAAGCGTCTTTTCCAGTTTGAACCGCTCTACTATCGCACCATATGATAGCATTGCGTAATGATTCCCCTTGCTTGTCTACCACTACCAGACCATGCATCTGGTAAGCAATTCCAATAGCAGCAATATCTGAGGGCTTAACACCTGTTTGGCTAAGAAGTTTTTTTGTGGCAACACAAACCAATTGCCACCACATATCAGGGTCCTGCTCTGCCCAATTTGGTTTTGGGCTAATTATTCTCATTTCACCTTCAGGCTCATGAATAACGGCTATTTTTTTGCCAGATTCAACTTCAACTAAGGCGGCTTTGACAGAAGAACTGCCAATATCATAACCAATGTTGTACATGTTTATGGTGTTATATTTTGTTAGAACCTCCAATCGGTTCCGAAATAGGTTTTCATAGGATCTATAGTCCCATCTGCATTGTGCTTAAATGTAGTGAATTTCACATTTCTCAAATGTGTTTTGCCCGAAATTTCAATGTCATGATAAAAAAGAAACCATTCGTTTCCTACCTTAATTGTAGAATGATGATTTGTCCAGCCTTGAACAGGCTCATTGAGCACGCCTTGATAGGTAAAAGGACCATAGGGATTGTCGCTTGTTGCATATGCCAAAAGATGAGTGTCTCCTGTAGAATAGCTTAGATAATAGATACCATTATGCTTGTGAATCCAAGGTGCTTCAAAAAATCTACGTTCTAAATCCTTTGTTAAAATAGGTTTCCCCGATTTATCCAAAATTTCAATTGACTTAACCTCTTCAGCAAATTCTAACATATTGTCAGTAAGTTTTGCCATTCTTGGAAGTATCGCTGGATTGTCTGGAACTCCTAAATCTTTTAGAGAGCCGTCTTTATCATATGAACCATTTTCCCAACGTTGTAGTTGCCCACCCCAAATTCCTCCAAAACAGTTCGATTTCACTCCCCTAGCCTCCACTTTGAAGCAAAGCAAGCGTGTGGATAAAAGCATAAAAAGCCCTGCAAATGTATTTGTAAGGGCTTTGTTAGTTTTAGACACCTGGACTGAAAAGACAGTTTGCTGTATTTCCTAAAAGGGATTCACGGGAAAAACCAAAGGTTAATCCCTTCTTCTCCACAAGATAACCTTCACAGTGTGAGGGTTTTTTTCTTTCCATAGGTATATCCTCCTTAAAGGTCTGCAACTTCTTTTACTCTTAAATTAGATTCAACTATATTTGAGGGTGGTTATATCAAAAGAACTTATTGTTGGGGTAGCTGTTGTCTTTTATGGCTTAATCCTTTACTTTTCATTTAAGACAAAAAAATGAGAAAATTAATATTTGTGTCATTGATTGCTTCAATTTTAGGGAATGGATATATTTAGTCACGCTCTTTACGGAAAGGGGCTTTTTGGCTATAAGAAATATAGCTGGTCATCATTTTTGTTTGGAGCACTTCCTGATTTATCTTCTTTTGGAGTTTATTTTTTAGTTCAACTTTTATCTAACGTTGATGGTTTAAAATTTGGCAGGCCTTTAAAAGAAGAAATTCCATTTTGGGTCTTTGAACTTTATAACATTTCACATAGTCTGATAACTGCTTTTCTTTTCATATCTATTGTTTACTTTATGAAAAGGAGTCTTGCGTGGCCAATGCTTGCGTGGCCTCTTCATATAATTGTAGACTTTTTCACACACAGTATTGAGTTTTTTCCAACTCCAATTTTTTGGCCAATATCAAATTTTAGATTTGATGGAATAGCTTGGTCAAATACCTATGTTTTTACCGCAAATATTTTTCTGATTTTTTTTATATTTCTTTATAGGCGTGTAAATAAACCTAACCCTTAGTCATATCTTCTTCTTTTAGTTCTGCTACTACAAGTCCTCTTAAATAGGTTTAATTCTTAACCACCTTGTAGCTCACTTCATCGTTCTCTGCTTTGTCAAGTGCTTTTACTATGTAAGTGGCAGATGATAGGTGCGACATATCAATAGTGTTTCCTGTAAGTGCCATTACTTTATTCCCTGCCATATCGAATACTTCTATATCGTATTGTTTATCACTGTTTAGTGCTAATAAAGATGATGTGGGATTGGGGTAAAAATAAATGTTTTCGAACTGTGGTTGTTCAATGTAAGAAAGTGAATTGTTGAATGATGTTATATCCATTTCAATCGCAATAACATACTGAATGGTTTTTTGTTTATCATCATCGTTAATTACACCGTCTCCATTTTGGTCATTATCAGCTTCGTCAAACACACCGTCATTATTCCAATCACAACAAAACTGAAATGTAGAGTTTAAAACAACTTCAAAATTTCCAGGAAAAACTCCAAAACCGTAACTACCATTAGTAATATTCGAGGCTTGACAACCTAATAAATACCAAAACTTATTAGCAGGAACTGAAAGATTTAAGTTTGATTCGAAATCCGTATCAACTTCAAAAATTAAATTAAAATTAGAGTTTGAAAAGTCTAATAATACACCTGAAAAAAATTCAGAATTTCCTTTGACAGAGTATCCCCCACCTATAATGCCCCTTCCGTAAGAGTCAAAAAGATAATCACGATTAGAGCCATTAATGCTATGTACTTCAATACTATTCTCCTTTTCAATCATAGGCTGAAAAGCATATCCTTTTGGAATATCATAGAACTCTCCATCTCCTATTGAAATTATTTCTACAATTTCTGTTGGGAAAATGTTGCCAATTTGAGAATTCCCAACCATTGGCGCAATCAATAATAAGAGTAATAGTTTCTTCATCGTATTCTTTTTAGTGGTATAAATTTAAGTAATTAAATCATTGGCATATCTTCTTCTTTTAGTTCTGCCAATTGCTAGTTGCTTTATCACCTATATAGCTGTTCATAAAGGATAATAGCGCATAATAAAACATATGCAATAGCAGGTAAAATATCAGAGATATTATCTTTAATTTGAATTCTTACAAGAATTGCAACAAGCATCATTATAATGATAAAAATGGCACTTATACTAATGGCTATGTTTACCTCAAATCCGATAAGTAATCCAAGACCCCCAACACATTGACAAACCCCGATTATTTTTCGCTTGTCTGCTAGTCCCCAGCGTTTAAATTCACGAATCATTCTTTTTGAAATAAAAGAATTGATACCATAGGCAATAAAAGATAATCCCGTAAAAGCGGTAATAATAGTTATTGGCTCCATTAACTAGATTAACCCATAGTTAAATGCAGCAATAAATAATGACATCAATAGAAATACCAGCGAGGGAAGACGTTGTATAAAAGAATTTTTAACCTTCAGATGGGTCAACTGTGCGCTTAACATAAAAAATGCCATTCCAAGTGCGGCATAAAGCGTTATTTCATTGTAGCACAGCCCTAAAATTAGGAGGGCTGAAATGGACATTTTAGCTGCTCCAACAAAATTTCTAAAAACCTCTGAATAGCCAAACTGTTTAAATTCAGCGACTACATTGTGAAACCTGAAAATCCAAACGACGTATACCGAAACCGCTACTATGATCTGAAATAATAAAGAAATATGTTCCATATTTAGTGTTTTTTTAAAATTACAAAATATTTATGATTCTTGGGTGTTAAATTTTAATTAACCAACAGACGTATTCTTATTGAAGTTTTTTCTATTTTTAAATTGTATTAATCAAATTTAAAATAAATCAAATGGGAGGAAATATTTCAAAAGTAAGGGCTCACGATGCTATTGTGGGAGTATTATATTTAATAAGCGTTGGATTAACATTCTACACTACTAATTTAGATTTCTTGTGGATAGCAGTAGGTGTTGGGGGTCTTCAAATTATAAGTCCAATAACTAAGTTTTGTCCAGTATATTTTATTTTAAATAAATTAATGCCCGATACTGAACCTATCCAAAACGGTAGGTAAGTCGTAATCCAAAAGCATATCTTTTTTTGGCGCTGCTACCTTTTACCTAAGCGATAGTGGTAGTCAATTTGTTAACTTTAGCTTAAAGATATTTTTAAAAAAATTTATATTTTAATAAATAAAACAATCATATGAATCATTTAAAAATCTTTTTAATCACCCTTTTATCTACCTTTAGTTTTTCACAAGTTCCTTCTTTCACGGTGCGCTATTTTGATGCTAAGCCATTTCAACAAGATGAAATAGTAGATAAGTTTGACAACCACTATAAAGATGTTGAATTTAATTCTGGAGGGATTTATCTAGAACGCTTGCAAAGGGGTAATACTTTAGGAACACACCGGATCGTGTTTTTTGGAGATGCTGAAAACTGGGGGATGAAAGAGGGTCAAAAAGAAGAAAATGAAAACTGGCTTTTCTGGCGCAATGTTAATGACCACGTAGAATCTTGGGGTGATGCATATAGCGGAAGAATCCTCGACTATTCTGGCGATGTAGCGCCTGACCATTATGGTTACGTTCAAATTTATGAACTAGCCGTTTCTGACCCTGAAAAGTTTTTCGCAGCGCACAAGGAAATTGTTTCGCAAGCAAGAATACTTATGGAAGATAGGCCTGTTGCTTTTGGCACCTACGATATTGGAAGCCCTAATGGAGCTACACACTGGGTAGCCGTAGGATACAAAGGTGTTGATGACAACATTGTTATGAAGGCAAAAATGGATCAAGAACTTGCAAATGAGTGGAAATCTTATTTCAAAAAGAGAGGGGACGTTCTAAACGCAGGAAACTTTGACTTACGTATTTTAAGAACGTATGGAAGTTTTAACTAATATCGTTAGCTGATTTTTTAACATACGAACCCCCTTAAATGGGGGGTTTTTTTATGTAAGATCTAATTCTTTAGTAATCTAATATTTCACCCTCTGAATTAAATCTTGTGATATACTTCTTCAAATGGAACACGACACCTTTCGCCCCAAATGCCCTTATTCCCATCTCTTATACCACAAGCAACTGCCATATTAATTTCTGCCCCTCGTGGTAGTTTTAACACCTTTTTTAAAACCTTACTGTCAAAACCTTCTATGGGACAGGTATCATACCCTTCATTGGCCATTGCAATCATAAACGTTTGTGCCGCCAAAGCAGTAGACTTATGAACCACAACTCTTATATCGCTTTCGGAAACTTGTCTTGTAATGGTGCGAAAAAGTCCAATTCCTTGGGTTAAAATAACTCTTGTCAACCCCACTAGCCTTAAAAAACGAGCATATAAAAAGGGCATAATCCGCCCATAATACAATTCGCGATCTTTAATCCGTTTCGCTTGCCGGTTTTTGGGACTATGCCGAGCTATATTATTGCGCTCAAATTCCAACACATATTTTGCGCGTTTTTTATGCAAATCTTGCCGTGTTGCAAATACTACAATTTGGTTTGCAGTTGCTGTAGCCGATTGGCCTAAACAAGCATAAGATACTTTTTCCAAGACTTCAGCTTTGGTAATATGGTAAAACTCCCATAACTGCATGTTAGAACTATTTGGCGCCAAAGTTGACAACTCTAAACAGTGTTTGACCTTATCGGTATCCAGTGGTTTTTCTTTATCAAAAACTCTAACAGAACGGCGGTAGTTTAGCACTTGACTTAAATTCATATTGGTTTTAAAAGGATATACTGCAATCTACAATATTTGATAACCATCCCCAACAGCATGTTCTGTTCTTTTTTTAACTTTGGTGGCACTATTTGGTTAGCATGTCTAACGTGCTGCCTGTTTTTAATGGGGCATATTCATTAAAAAGACAAATGATGAAACACTTTATTTTAGGGTTGCTGTTGTTAATCACCATGTGTGATGATAATGAAGATTGTTTTACTAATACGCCCAAGCCTGATATTGTTTGTATAGAAATTTATGAACCTGTATGCGGTTGTAACTACACAACCTATTCTAATGACTGTTATGCAAGTGCAAGTGGGGTTTCAAGTTGGACCAAGGGAGCCTGCAACTCAAACTAAATCTTTGTCTTTTCTGCACTTTTAGTTCACACATTACAAAATCATGTGTGTAGATATAGTGTACATATAATATTAACAAGCCTTAGCATAATCGATATTATATTTATGGAAAATAAATTTTTGTTATTTAATATCAAATTTGGCATTTAATTCAGGATTTGATATTTAATGTTTCCTTTTAATTGCATTCATGAAAATATTACGTTCTCATTCCCCCTTTTCTTGTATCACCATTGCACTTTTATTGTTTTCCTTTTTTGGCTTTAGCCAAACAGCTGTAGGATCTGGAAGTTATACGACTGTTTATCCAGGGGCTGATGCTGCTGGTCGGAATGGTTTCCCATCCGGAAGCCCACAACTTTCAAAAACAGCAATAGGCAAGCCGGTGCCCACTAATGATTGGTGGTCTAAATTGGTTAAAGAGAATCATGCGGACAATTTATTCAACTACCCGATGACCATGAAAACAACCAATACGGGTCTTATAGTCACCTATATACCAAGAGGGGTTATTGGGGATAATAGCGCCATTGAAGTTGGGCTTTCGGGGTTGAATGCGTCTAGAGCAACCGTCTCTGATTATTCAGATTGGACCGTTAGCATGAATTGGAATGACGGTGTGCGAGATATGCAGGTTACATCTGGAATAGGTATGCCTTTTTTGTACTTTGAAAAGAATTCAGGTGCTACAGCCACCGTAAAAGTGAATAGTGGTACAGCAACTATATCGAGTGAGCTCCTCATTATTGAAAATGCAAGTAGTGGAGCTGATTTTGTTGTTTATGCACCTGTAGGAAGTACTTGGTCTGTTTCGGGAAACACTTATACTTCTTCATTAAACGGGAAAAACTATTGGTCTATGGCAATGCTTCCACAAAGCACCACAAACGTTAGCGCTACTGCTCAAGCTTATAAAAAATACGCCTATGTTTTTCCAACAAATACAACAACATCGTGGAGCTACAATCCAACAACGGCTAAGGTAACTACTGATTTTAATGTAACAACGAGTATTAAAGAAGGAACGAATACCAATGTACTTATGGGATTATTGCCGCATCAATGGAGCAACCTTGCCAGCAACTCGCCATCTCCCTCGGAGCAAAGTTACCAGTCGATTCGAGGAGAGCTAAAAATGCTCGATGGGAATAGCTTCACTGTTGCCTACACTTTTAGAGGTGTTTTACCTACGCTGCCTTATTTGGCAAACTATAGCACAGGTTTTGACCCAACGAAATTAGACCAGAAAATTGGAGTAATAGAAAACGACGCTTTGGGCTCTTGGACAGATTCATACAATGAAGGGCAGATGATGAATCGGATGATTCAAACGGCGCGTATCGCAGATCAAACTGGAGATACAGCGGCACGAAACAAAATGATCACCACCATAAAAGAACGATTAGAGGATTGGTTGTCCTTCCAATCAGGCGAGGTTGCTTTTTTGTTTTATTACAACAACACTTGGACATCTCTATTGGGCTATCCTTCCGGACACGGACAAGATAGCAATATAAACGACCATCATTTTCACTGGGGCTACTTTATACATGCAGCAGCTTTTATGGAACAATTTGAACCCGGTTGGGCGAACCAATGGGGCGATATGATAAATCTCTTGATTCGCGATGCAGCATCAACAGACCGAAATGATAGCTTATTTCCATTTTTGAGAAACTTTAGCCCTTATGCAGGACATAGTTGGGCAAATGGGTTTGCTACCTTCCCAGACGGAAATGATCAAGAATCTACATCTGAAAGCATGCAATTTGCCACTTCACTCATTCATTGGGGGACTATTACCGCCAACGATGCCATTCGTGATTTAGGAATTTATATTTATACGACCGAACAAGCAGCCGTGGAAGAATATTGGTTTGATATGTACAATAGAGTTTTTGGTTCTGGACAGGAGTATAAATTAGTGTCACGTGTTTGGGGAAACTCTTACGACAACGGTACTTTTTGGACAGCCGATATAGCTGCATCCTATGGAATTGAACTGTATCCTATACATGGCGGCTCGTTATACTTAGGGCACAACCAAACCTATGCGGCTGAATTATGGACAGAAATGGCTGCAAAGACTGGTGTTTTGAGTAACCAAGAAAATGCAAATCTATGGCATGATACCTATTGGAAATTCTTATCGCTTACCAATGCTCAAGCCGCTATAGACCTATACGACAGCTATCCGGATAGAAATTTAAAGTTCGGTATTTCAGATGCGCAAACCTATCATTGGTTGCACGCCATGAATGCTTTGGGTCCTGTAGATGCCTCTATTACTTCCAATCACCCCTTAGCGGTTGCATTTACAGATGCTGCTGGAGAAACCACCTATGTAGCACATAATTACAGCAATAGTCAAATAACCGTAACGTTCTCTGATGGAGAGACCTTGGTTGTCCCTGCTCGGCAAATGGTTACAAACCGCGATGTTGATGTTTCAGGTACCTTAGGTTCAGATTTTTATCAAGCTTATGTTGGCGGAAGCGTTAACCTTTCCTATTCCACTTCGAATGCCAACATTACTAAAGTGGAATTTTATGATGGAACAACACTTATAAGTACAGATACCTCAGCCCCTTATCAAGCGCAACCCAGCAATCTTGCTTTGGGTGTTCACGGCATGTACGCCAAAGTATTTGTAGGGACAGAATTTGCGGTATCTAATAGTGTTTCCGTTCAAGTAGGCGAGCAAATCCCCTATTCCGGAGTCCATATAATCCCCGGAACTATAGAAGCGGGTCACTTTGATACATACGAAGCTGGAGTAGGTCAAAATATTTCCTACTTTGATAGCTCTCAAAATAATGAAGGAGACGCACGCACAGACGAATATGTAGACACCGTGTCAGACACAAACGAGGGAATGATAGTTGGTTGGACTACCGCTGGCGAATGGCTAGAGTATAGCGTAGATGTACAAAATCCTGGCATCTATTCCGTTGCCATTCGATATGCTTCTGGTAACCCAAATGGTGGAGGACCCATGCACTTTGAGCTTAACGGCGAAACCATAAGCGGATCGATTTCGTTTTCGACTACCTCTGACTGGGGTACTTGGGCAACCAAAACAGTAACGAATATTCCCCTGACAGGTGGAGAACAAATTCTGCGTGTTGCCATTGATGATGGTGAGATTAACTTAGGGAAAATGACGTTTACCCGTACGGGAGATTTGGGGTATGACCCCCCCGTTGCAAATGCAGGAACAAATGTATCCGCCACTTTGTCAACTACATCGGTTACCTTAGATGGATCGGGAACTTATGCCCCAGCAGGAAAAACGGTGACTTACACATGGTCGCAAGTATATGGCCCCACCTCACTAACCTTTACAACTAGTTCTAGCGTGTCGCCACAAGTGTCTAATCTAGCTATTGGCGTATATAAATGTTTGCTAACGGTTTCTGATGGTACCTATACTTCTACTGATGAGGTGCAAATAATCGTTTCAGAGTCTGGTAATTCAAATCCTTCTATTTCGATTAGTTCTCCAAGTGATGGGGCTTCTTTTGCTGAGGGTTCTACGATCGATATTACTGCTTTGGCATCAGATTTAGACGGTAGTATCACAAAGGTTGAATTTTTTGCTGGTGCTACTAAACTTGGAGAAGACACTTCTGATCCCTTTACTTTTTCTTGGACTGGTGCAGCTGTTGGCACCCATCAATTAACCGCTAAGGCAACAGACAATGGAGGGGCTGTAGCCACATCCCAAGCCGTATCGATTACCGTTAATGAAGTGGTTTCTTGTGTTATTAACGACAATGAGGCAAGTCAAGGGTCTTTCTCTGTTGGATATGAAGCTACTTTTGAAACTGTAGGAACCAACGTTACCATTTCAATTACTCTATTAGATACAGATAAATCGGGGCCTGTGGCATATTTATGGCGGGAGTCCCCTTTTCAAGAATCTCAAATGAATCATGATGGTGGAAAAACATTTTCAAAAACAGTAGGTGGGTTATCCGCGGGGCAAACCATCTCTTATGCAGTCAAATTTGCATATGCTGGCGGTTTGGTTGTAACAAAATACATGAGCTATATCGTAGGCGATAATTGTAGCGGAAATAATACCGATACAGAAGGACCTACAAACTTTACAGCGTCTGTGGGAACTGTAGGTGCGCGATCAGTAGAATTGCTTCTACAAGCCAACGATAACTCTGGCTCATTAGTTTATAATGTTACGTATGGGCAACAACAAAAAACCATAACAGGAAACTCGGGAACACAAACCAAGCTGGTTATCAATAGCCTTTCGCCCGAAACGACCTACAACTTCTCTGTTACGGCAAAAGACATCAGTCAAAATGCTGCAAGTAATAATCCCATCGCGCTTCAAGCAACCACAACGGCAGATACCAATACCGCTTGCTCAGGGACAGAAAACCAAGCAAGTCAAGGTTCCTTTAGTACGGGATATACCTATTCATTTGTAACCAGTGGAAGTAGCGTGACATTTACTTTTGAGTTGTTAGATACGGACAAAAGTGGGGTTGTTGCTTATTTATGGAGACAAGCACCAAATTTCACAGAAACTGCAATGAGCGGTTCTGGGAATACGTTTAGCATTACCGTGAACGGTTTCACGTCTGGGCAAACCATTTCCTATGCTTGTAAGTTTGCCTTTGCTGGTGGGCTAGCCGTTACCAAATATTTCTCTTATGAAGTGGGAGATGTATGTCCTTTAAGTGTTGATAAGGTTGATTTGTTTTCAAAAGTAACCGTTTACCCAAACCCTGTTAAGGATGTAATTTATGTTTCGGTAGCCGATAGTAAACCTGATAAACTTGAGTTGTTTTCCATTACTGGAAAGAAAATGAAAGAACTAGTGCATAACGTTGAACGCATCTATGTGGATGACTTATCGAGCGGCTTATACTTGCTTAAAGTATATCATGGCAAAAGTCATTCTTTTCACAGAATTGTAATAGAGTAATTTAATTTGGCTAGATTTTGTTGATGTGTTTTAGGTATCATTTCAATGAACAACGTACTGTTTTAGAAACCCCTTTACGCTTAAAATAAAATGCTTACCATAGTACTTGGTGTTTTTGTTGTTGGAATTTTATGTTACTTTACATACGAATCACTTAAATCTAATCAAATGAAAAATCTATGTTACTTATTGCTTTTGTTGCCTTTTACATTTGTTCAAGCTCAAAATTTTAGAGCGCTAGACAAAAGTCCTATGGATAAAGCATCATTCCCATCAAGCTATAGAGTATCTGAAAAGATTGCTGTTATTACCTACAGTAGGCCTCAACTCCGAGGAAGGTCTTTTGCCGAAATTGTCCCTTTTGATAAGGTTTGGCGAACGGGGGCTAACGAAGCTACTGAACTCAGGGTATATCAACCTATTCAGTTTGGAGACACCACACTAAAAAAGGGTACTTATTCGATATATACTCTGTTTGAAAAGGATGGGGTCTCACTTATTGTTAACAGTGCTACAAATGCTTGGGGGGCTTACAGTTATGACAAAGATAAAGATGTTGCCCGGATTAGGGTGTCCTACACTACTGTCGAAGATTCTCTTGAAGCATTCTCTATTGCTTTTTCGAATAATACAGAAAACCCCAAATTTTATATGGGCTGGGAAAAAATTCGAGTAGAAATTCCTTTTACCGTTTTATAAACCATAATTACCCTTTTCTTGGTTATTGTTTTTTCAATAACCAAGAAGAGGATTGAATTTTATCGCCCAAACCGTCTATAAGAGAAATACCTAAGCGATCACATACAGGGCGCTCCGGAATAGTGTCATTGTTTTGATCTCCACCGTTGGCAAAGGATAGTTCGTATTCCGATGAGAGTTCGTTGTGAATTTGAGCGATCGTCTCACAAACCGTTCGGTCTTTATCTACAGATAAAAACACCTTGTCAACTACTCGCAAACTAGAAACAATAAAAACGCGCTCTTGTTCATCTTGAAATTCTTTTGATCCTTTTAAAGCGCGCTGGTGATCCGAATTAACAATAACAAAAAGGGCATCGCCATTGGCTTTAGCATTTTGAAAGTATTCTAAATGTCCTTTGTGAATCGGGTTAAAATACCCGCTAACAATTATTGCTCTTTTCATCGTTTTCTTTTGTTTTCCAAAAGTATTAAAACATATTGATTAAGACCAATGACAACCGAGTGCGTTTTGTTTATTAAACTGTAGATGTTGCGTTTTTTTTGTTGCTGAATTTGCATTTATTATTAGTGCATCTACTAAATCTATTATTTAACTAAAAAAAAAGCATTCTATTTTATATTTTTACAGCGACTTAAAACCAAACTCACCATGGCATTTGATATCGCAATGATTAAAGCTACGTACGCGCGTTTAGCCGAGCGTGTGGAAGCTGCAAGAAAAGCAACTGGAAAACCCCTCACTGCCTCTGAAAAAATCTTGTATTCCCACCTTTGGGATGGTAAAGCTACTACAGCCTTTGGACGTGGTGTAGATTATGTAGATTTTGCTCCTGACCGTATTGCCTGTCAAGATGCTACTGCGCAAATGGCGCTATTGCAGTTTATGCAGGCGGGAAAAGCTAAGGTAGCCGTGCCTACAACCGTACATTGCGACCACCTTATTCAAGCCAAAGATGGCGCTGCTGCCGATTTAAAATCTGCTAACAACTCCTCTGCCGAAGTCTTTGATTTTTTACAATCGGTATCGAATAAATACGGCATTGGCTTTTGGAAGCCTGGCGCTGGAATTATACACCAAGTGGTGTTGGAAAATTATGCGTTTCCTGGAGGAATGATGATTGGTACCGACTCACACACTGTAAATGCAGGTGGTTTGGGCATGTTAGCCATTGGCGTAGGAGGTGCTGATGCGGTCGACGTAATGGCAGATATGCCATGGGAACTTAAATTTCCGAAACTTATTGGTGTTAAGCTTACAGGAAAACTTAACGGTTGGACAGCGCCAAAAGACGTTATTTTAAAAGTAGCTGGCATTTTAACGGTTAAAGGAGGAACGGGTGCTATCATTGAGTATTTTGGTGAAGGGGCAGAAGCCATGTCTTGTACTGGAAAAGGCACTATTTGTAACATGGGTGCTGAGGTGGGAGCTACTACTTCTACTTTTGGCTATGATGCGTCTATGGAAAGATATCTAAGAGCAACCGATAGAGACGATGTTGCAGATGCTGCTAATGAAGTTAAACAACACCTTACTGCCGACCCAGAAGTGTATGAAACCCCTGAGCAATACTTCGATGAAGTCATTGAAATTGATTTAAATACGTTGTCTCCACATATAAATGGCCCGTTTACTCCTGATTTAGCCACACCCATTGCCGAAATGGCACAAACGGCAAAAGCCAATAGCTGGCCTATAATGGTCGAATGGGGACTTATAGGGTCGTGTACAAACTCCTCCTATGAGGACTTGTCTCGTGCTGCTTCGATTGCCAAACAAGCGGTTGAGAAAAAACTCGTTACAAAAGCTGCTTTTGGTATCAACCCTGGTTCTGAACAAGTTCGCTACACCGCAGAGCGTGATGGCCTTCTTGAAATTTTTGAAGATTTAGATGCTAAAATCTTTACTAACGCTTGTGGTCCGTGTATCGGACAATGGGCGCGTGAAGGTGCCGATAAGCAAGAAAAAAACTCTATTATACACTCCTTTAACCGAAACTTCTCAAAACGTGCTGACGGGAACCCAAACACTCACGCTTTTGTAGCTTCTCCTGAAATGGTAGCGGCTGTCGCCATCGCTGGGCGATTAGATTTTAATCCAATAACAGACACCCTTATCAACCAAGAAGGAGAAGAAGTGCGTCTAGAGGCACCTACTGGGTTGGAACTACCGCCAAGTGGCTTTGATGTAGAAGACAACGGCTATTTGGCACCTGAAGAGGATGGTTCTAAAGTTGAAGTTATTGTTGCTGAAAAATCTGAGCGATTAGAATTGCTTACCCCCTTTGCGCCTTGGAATGGCAAAAACCTTATAGGAGCAAAACTGCTTATCAAAGCGCATGGAAAATGTACTACAGACCACATTTCTATGGCAGGTCCATGGTTGCGCTTTAGAGGGCATTTGGACAACATTTCTAACAACTGTTTGATAGGAGCGGTTAATGCCTTTAATCAAAAAACCAACTTTGTCAAAAATCAATTGACAGGCGAATACGGTGGGGTACCTGATGTACAACGCGCCTATAAAGCGGCAGGGATAGAAACTGTTGTAGTCGGCGACCATAACTACGGAGAAGGGTCTTCTCGAGAACATGCAGCTATGGAACCACGTCATTTAGGTGTTAAGGTGGTATTGGTAAAATCGTTTGCACGTATTCACGAAACCAACCTTAAAAAGCAAGGCATGTTAGGGATTACGTTTGCCAACGAAGCCGATTACGATTTAATACAAGAAGACGATGCTTTTAACTTTGTTGACTTGTCTGGATTTTCAGCTGGAAAGCAGATCACCATTGAGGTGGCGCACAGCGATGGGTCTTCTGATACTATAATGGCAAATCACACTTATAACGAAGCGCAAATTGAATGGTTTAAGGCGGGTTCTGCATTAAACCTAATCAAACAACAAAACAACGCTGCCTAAAAGACACGTTTATTGTCAGTTTTAGCGACAATATTGATCACGATGCCCCTCATGCGTTGATGCTAGCAAGTTGTCTAAAGATTCTTTTTTATTTACACTATGGTACTCTGAACACTGAATTAGCGCCAGCACCTTTGACTGCGAAAAATTGATACCTTTGCAAAAATTGCTTATGAAAAATCTGGTTATCATTGGTCATCCAGACCAATCCTCCTTTTGCTATAACGGTATCTTTAAAACCGTTGTAGACTCTCTTGAAGCTACACAACAAGAATACAAAGTCATTGATTTATACCGTGATAGCTTTACGCGTCCTCGGACTGCAGTCATTGAAAAATACAAAGAATTGGTTACGTGGTCAGACAGTATGTATTTTATTTCGCCTGTGTGGTGGTTTCGGCTCACCCCACGAATGGAAATTTTCTTTGACGAAGTATTAACGCCTGGATTTGCGTACAAGTTTGTGAATGTCACCAAGCTATACGCCTACCCAAAACCTTTTTTAAAGGATAAAAAAATCAGAACCTATGTAACCCATGGAGCGCCTGCCATCCCTGTTAAAACACTCTATCTTAATTCAGTAAAACTCAGACTCGTTATGGGTGTTTATTCTTTTGTGTTTGGGTGGAAATTGTCTTTGTTTACTAAAACTAAGCAGTTTTGGTCGGTGCCTTTTGTGAGTGATGCCAAACGTAAAAAATATTTATCCGTAGTGCGTAAAGACGTGCTGCGTGACATTAAAAAAGCAGCCGCATGAAAACTATTTTTAACACCCTTTTTGTTATCCTTGTAACTATGTCACTATTTGCTCAAGACACTGAAATTCAACCCTATGAGGTTGTCAAAATACTCAATGAGGTTGAAGTTCGTTATTACCCTAGTGCTACCCTAGTAGAAACTAATGGCGATAACAATTTTGGCAAGCTATTTCAGTACATTTCTGGCAACAACGAAGGCAGCGAGAAAATTGCGATGACTGCACCCGTTTACATGAGTGAGGATAAGTCTGAAATGGCATTTGTCATGCCTTTAGAAGTACATGAAAAAGGAGCACCAACACCGAAAGGGAAAAATGTCAACCTTCGAATTACCGAACCACGGCATGTTGCTGCCATTCGTTATGGGGGTTATACCAATGCATCTAAAGAGGCTGCCCACAAAAAACAATTACTTGAAACCCTAGAGGCAAACGGTATTGAACCCCTTGGCGATGTGGAGTTTTTGGGCTACGACAGTCCCTATAAGTTTTATAACCGCCGTAATGAAGTCATTGTGAAGGTTAGCTATAAACAGTAAATCTGGTTTCATTAAGTCTTTCAATCCCTTCCTTTTCCTATTTTTGCCAAAACGTTTTCATGAACATTCTTATTCTAGGCAGTGGCGGTAGAGAACATACCTTTTGCTACAAACTCGCCCAAAGCCCACAACAACCCAATTTGTTTATTGCCCCTGGAAATGCCGGCACGGCTGAACTTGGCACCAACCTAGCCGTAAATCCCACAGACCTAGAAGCTGTTGCCCTTGCCATGTCCCAACACCAAATTGATTTGGTAGTTGTAGGTCCTGAAGCACCGCTGGTAGCAGGTATTCACGATCATATTGCAGCACACCCAACGCTTAGTCATATTCCCGTGATTGGTCCCAAACAAGAAGCTGCCCAACTAGAAGGTAGCAAAGCTTACGCCAAGGCGTTTATGGAACGTCACAACATTCCAACAGCTCCATACAAACAATTTACTGCCAAAACCTTAAACGAAGGCTTGGAGTACTTGGAAACCATCCCAGCACCCTATGTCCTTAAAGCCGATGGGCTAGCTGCCGGAAAAGGGGTGTTGATAATTCATGAACTCGCTGAAGCGAAAGAAGCCCTAACCGATATGTTGGCAAACAAAAAATTTGGGGCAGCAAGTGAACAAGTGGTCATAGAAGGGTTTTTAGATGGCATTGAACTTTCATGCTTTGTACTCACCGACGGTAGCGGTCACGTTACCTTTCCTTTTGCCAAAGACTACAAGCGCATCGGTGAAGGCGATACCGGACTAAATACCGGGGGAATGGGCGCTGTATCACCTGTGCCCTTTAACGACGCGGTGTTTAAACAAAAAATCCATGACCGCATCATTAGCCCAACCCTCGAAGGCTTTAAAAAAGACAAGCTAGATTTTGTGGGTTTTGTGTTTATTGGACTTATTCGCGTAGGCGACGATCCCTATGTAATTGAATATAACGTACGTATGGGCGACCCTGAAACCCAAGTGGTGCTACCTCGTATCGAAAACGACATGATGGAATTGCTTTCAGCAACCGCCCAAAAACGACTCAATGAAGTGGAACTCCACATCCGCCCCGAAGCAGCAGCAACCGTAGTTGCCGTATCAGGAGGCTATCCTGAAGCCTATGAAAACGGGAAAGAAATCACGGGAATCCCCAACGATGGGTTAATTTTCCACGCGGGTACAACACTCGACAACGGCAAACTTGTTTCGAACGGAGGTCGCGTATTGGCATCAACAGGATTTGGAAATGACATTCAAGAAGCACTGACATCTGCTTATGCCGGCCTAACAAACATAGCGTTTGAGGGAATGTATTTTAGAAAAGATTTAGGCTTTGATTTATAGAAAAGAATGCGAAGTAGAATCGCGGTCTTCCTCGTTGTTATCGTTAAATTTCTTTAACTGACCCAACCAGTAGATCATTCCAGCAAAACCAATAACTAAAAACAGCCAGTTAAGCGCGTTTGCTAAAAACCAGCTTGAAAGCTCTAAATCGCGTAGCATGTTGAGTGGAATAAACAATATTTCTTCAAACAGGTAGGCAATGGCTTCAAAAAAGGCTTTCATAATATTGATTTTGTAAGGCAAAAATACACCTAAAAACGACGTGAAGCAAGTGAGCCCTTTTGGATTTTGACCTATCTTTGGCAAAAGTTTTTCCCATGACTAGCGCACAAGCATTTCACATATTTGAGCAAAGCATCGAAAAATACCACGTTCTTGATTCGGTAGACCAAGCCTTTGAAAATCCGCATGATAGCCACACCCTAGACCATTTATTGTACCGAAAAAACTGGATCGACACCGTACAGTGGCACTATGAAGATCTGATTCGTGAACCCGGTATTGACCCTGTTGACGCATTAGTGCTAAAGCGCAAAATAGATGCCTCTAACCAAGACCGCACCGATACCGTGGAATATATTGACAGTTATTTCTTGCAGCAATTTAAAGATGTTGCCCCTCATTCCAATGCGACTATCAACACTGAAAGTCCGGCATGGGCTATAGACCGACTTTCTATTTTGGCGCTTAAAATTTACCACATGAATGAAGAGGCAAATCGGCCCTCGGCGAGCGAAGCCCACCGCGCTACCTGTGCTAAAAAATTGACGGTTTTATTGGAACAAAAAATGGATTTATCCACCGCTATAGACCAACTACTGGAGGATATGGCAGCAGGACGTAAATACATGAAAGAATACAAACAAATGAAAATGTACAATGACGAATCACTAAACCCGGTGTTGTACCAGAAAAATTCCTAATGGCAGCCAAACACATTTTGGTGTTTCGATTTTCGGCCCTCGGCGATGTTGCCATGTGCCTGCCCGTCCTGCGCTGCCTTACTCAAGTCTACCCCCATCTAAAACTCACCATTGTTACCCGAAAACGGTTTTTACCCCTGTTTGAAGAACTGCCCAATGTACAGTTTTTCACCCCTGACTTTACAGGCGAACACAAAGGACTTCGCGGACTATACCGATTGTTTTTGGCATTAAAAAAATTACACCCGTCAGCTATTGCAGACCTCCACCAAGTGCTGCGAACACAAGTTTTATTGGCCTTTTTTCGCCCTTTGTTTTGGATAAAGCAAGCGCGCATCAACAAAGGCAGGAGTGATAAAAAAAGGCTTACGCGAAAAAAGCCCAAAACCCTAGTACCGCTACTCCCACAAATCCATCGTTATGCACAAGTGTTTGAAAAACTAAGCCTTCCCATTTCGCTTAGTGAGCACGAAGTGCCGTTGCGCCCCGCCTGTCCCAATACCCAAGCCCTTCGATTAAACGAAAACCGCAAGTGGATTGGTATTGCGCCTTTTGCCGCACACCAAAGCAAACAATATCCGTTAGACCTCATGCAACAGGTAGTGGCGTTTTTACAAAAAGAACATCAGGTGGTTTTGTTTGGTTACGGAGCGGAAGAAAAACATCAACTCGATATTTGGGCCAATGCTTACGAAAACGTAGCCAACGCCACGGGCGTATATACGTTTGATGCCGAACTGCGACTTATCGCACAACTAGACCTTATGCTTTCCATGGACTCGGCAAATGGACATTTGGCTGCAAACTATGGCGTTCCCGTCATTACGCTTTGGGGCAGTACGCACCCTTGTTTGGGCTTTACCCCTTTTGCGCAACCCGAAAAGCATAGCCTCACCCCCAGTCGCCAAGAATACCCACTACTACCCAGTTCAGTATATGGAAACAAAACCCACAAAGGCTACCAAGATGCCATGCGAAGCATTGCCCCAAAAACAGTGATTGAGTTAGTGTTAGAAGTTCTAATTGGCAGGTAAGTTCAAAAGAGATATATTTGTTAGCACACATCTACTTATGCTAAGTCACTTTTTATTTTTACAATGGAAATCTTTTGTGCGCGGAGCTGGCTTTGCCACAGGTTTGGCGCAAAAAATCATCCTCGGATTTGGGTGGGTGTATTTTGCTTTTGTCTTTACTGGTTTGGCCTTTATTGGCTTTTATTACGCACAAGACGAGCTGGGCGAAGACCCACTAGTGTTTCTTTCAGGTAACCTTATTTATGGTGTGGTTTTTTGGGTAATTCTTCGATACTTTCTACAAAAAATGCCTGCTGTGCATGTGCAACCGCTTTTAGCCCTCCCTGTTTCTAAAAAAAGCATCGTTCGCTATGGACTATCCAAAACCGTATTGAGTTTTTTTAATCTCAGCAACCTATTCTTTTTTGTGCCTTTTGGCATTATTCTCTTTCGTGAGGAGTATAACCCACTTGGTGTTTTAGGCTGGTGGATAGCCGTCGGAAGTCTCATTCTAGCGACCAATTTCTTAAACATCATGCTCAATAGTGTAGACCGCATATTAATTGTAGTGGCTGCTCTATTGGCAGGTCTTTTTGCTTTACAGTATTTTGAAATCATTAACCTTGCGGTTTGGACTGCGCCCTTGTTTATGGCGCCCTACAAACAACCGCTTTGGGGTTTAATCCCCTTTGGATTATTGGTGCTCTTATACCGCTGGAGTTTTGCCCACTTTAGAAACAAACTATTTTTGGATAGCGACGCGATGCGCCCAAAAAAGGAAACGCACCGTGTTGCAGATTTAAATTGGTTAGATCGCTTTGGGCGTATCGCCATTTTTTTGCGAAACGATATTCGCCTTATTGTACGCAACAAAAGGGCTCGTGTTTCGGTGTGGATGGGTTTTGCCTTTTTGCTTTATGGACTTTTTTTTATGAATGATATTTACAGCAGCCCCGTGTGGATGGTGTTTGTAGGGATTTTTGTTAGTGGCGGATTTTTGTTTGGCTTTGGGCAATACGTACCCAGTTGGGATAGTAGTTATTATCCCTTGATGATGACGCAAAACATTCCCTACAAGGAATATCTAACATCCAAGTGGTGGTTGGTAGTAGTTGGCACCTTAGCAGGAATGATTTTGTCAAGTTTTTATGTCTTTTTTGGGTGGGAAACTTACCTGGCTATTTTAGCAGGTGGGGTGTATAATATTGGGATAAATGCCTACCTAGTTTTGCTTTCTGGTGCCTATACCCGTACCCCCATTGATCTAACGTCAACCAAAAATGCTTTTGGCGATAAAAAATCGTTCAACCTAAAGTCTTTACTGCTCTCCATTCCTAAAATTTTACTCCCCATGTTTGTGTTTTATGTGGGGGTTTTAGTGCATAGCAAAGGGGTGGGCATTGCCTTTGTGGCTTTGGTAGGCATTTTAGGATTTGCCTTCCGAAACTTAGTTTTTGGATGGATTGAAAAAATCTACCAACAAGAAAAATATCAAACGCTACTAGCGTATAAACAAAAGAACGCATGATTGAAATATCTACCCTTTCGAAAACCTATGGCGCTCAAACGGTTCTCAACATTGAACAGCTGCATATCCCCGCCGGACAAACTTTTGGCCTTGTAGGCAACAACGGTGCCGGAAAAACCACCCTATTTAGCTTGATGCTTGATCTTATTTCCCCCACATCGGGAACGGTTACCAACAACGAAGTGATCGTTCAAAACAGTGAAGACTGGAAAACACATACTGCTGCTTTTTTGGACGAAAGTTTTCTGATAGGGTACCTCACCCCCGAGGAATATTTTACTTTCATCGGAGGGCTGCGTGGAATAAAAAAAGAAGACGTTTCCATTGCTTTAGAGGCATATACAGACTTCTTTCATGGTGAGGTCTTAGGACAAAAAAAATATATCCGTGATTTGTCTAAAGGAAACCAAAAAAAAGTGGGAATTGTAGGAACATTGCTTTCCAATACCCCTTTGGTAATTTTAGATGAACCCTTTGCCAACCTAGACCCTACGACGCAAATCAGGCTTAAAAATTTACTGAAAGAGCAGGCAAGTGCATCAGGAAAAACATTTTTGATTTCAAGTCATGATTTACAGCATATCACCGATGTTTGTGATCGTATTGTGGTATTGCATCAAGGAAAAATTGTGCGAGATGAGGTGACCTCACCAGATACATTAAAGGAATTGGAAGGCTTTTTTAGCGAACAGTTGTAATAATGTACATACTAAAGCCTTTTTTTTTCAGTTTTTATCATAGGTTTATAGCATGAAAAAAGCGCTTTTCTTTCTTGTGATGATTACGGTTGCGTCCTGCTCAACCAAAAAGAATGGTGCCCTCAACCGCGTCTATCACAACACCACTTCCAAATTCAATCCTCTTTTTAACGGAGAAGAAGCCTTGCGTTTCGGACTTTTAGATATCACCCAAAGGCATCAAGATAATTATTGGTTGCCTTTGTCTGTTGACTCCTACGAACTTCCCGACCCCTTTAATACAGAAAATACCTCAAACGAATTTTTTGACCGCGCCGAAGAAAAAGCCATCCTAACAGTGCAAAAACACTCCATGCTTATTAAAGGCGAACAATACAATAACCAAATTTCGAGAGCCTATTTGCTTCTGGGCAAAGCGCGTTATTTTAATGGACGTTACCTTCAAGCTGTTGAGGCTTTTTCCTATGTTATAAAAAATATGGCTGCCTCTTCCGAAGCCTTTGAGGCCGAATTATGGCGCGCCAAAAGTTATTTAGAAATGGGACAACACGATCGCGCCGCTCGTGAATTGACCAATATCGCAGCATCTACAACTTTGAAGCCTTCTCAATATGCTATCGTGCAATCAGCCCTCGCTGATGCACTATTGCGAGAAGAAAAAGACACCCTTTCAACCCAACCACTACTACGAGCAATAGCAACTGAAAAGTCAACACTAAAGCGTGGACGCTATGCCTATTTGTTGGGGCAATTATATGATAAGCTTGAATATAACGACTCCGCAATGATTGCCTATGGGCAGGTTTTGGATTTAAATCGTCGGATTCCTCGTGAGTTATGGATTCATGCGCGTCTAGCCCAGCTTAAAAATAACAGCCCGAATAACGAAGAAACGTTAGTTGCCTACAAAAAGCTTCTTCGTAGCGACGAAGATCGTAGATTCAGAGATAAAATTCATTATTTCTATGGTACCTACTTGCTTAAAGGTAACGATAGTTTGGGTTGTGAAAAAGAACTAAATGCTTCTTTGCAAACAAAAACTCAAGACAGCTACCTTAAGTCCCTTATTTATGAGCAACTAGCGTCAAATCGCATTGATCAAGTTGCTTTTGTATCGGCAGGTGCGTATTTAGACAGTACCCTTCAAAATCTTGATGAAAAAACACGGCGCTATCGCAAGCTCAACCGTCAACGCAAAAAGCTGGACGATATCATATCCTATGAAAAAACCATTGCCGAAACGGATAGCCTACTAAAGCTGATGCAAATGACTCCCGAAGAGCAAAAACAAGTAGTTAGCAAACATATTGAAACGCTCAAAGAAGAAAAAGCAAAAGCAGAAGCCCTTGCCAAAAAAGGAGAATTGGTCAATACGGTTCAGATCGGAAGTTTTTATTTTTACAACAGTAAACAGGTTGATGACGGAAAACGTGAGTTTCAACGCGATTGGGCAAATGTAGCCTTAGAAGACAATTGGAAATACAGCCCAAAAACAACCTCTTCTGTTACAGTTTTACAGCCCGACGACGCCATTGAAAAAGGCACGCAAGACCCAACGTTTATTCCTGAAACGTACTTATCACAAATTCCTCCCATAACAGCAAAAGATAGTATTCAGCAATTGCAGCACGAAGCCTATTTCCAAGCTGGACTAGCATATAAAGAGCAATTTAATGTAACGGACTCTGCAATTGCGCGCTTTTCTGCATTGATAGATACAAGCCCAGCCGAGCGATATATTCCACCAACCCTTTATCATTTATATGAATTGTATCCTGAAAACGCTGCACAAAAGGCACTATATGCTGAACAGATTTTAGCACAATATCCAGAAAGCGATTACGCATTAATGATACGCACCCCCGAAACCTTAATGGAAAATATGCTTGAAAATAAAGCAGCTCTTGTAACCGCTATTGAAGCGTTTGCTGCACAAGATTTTGTTGCCGTTATTGATAAAAGTGAACAGCTAATTTCCCAACTAAAAGATAAAGAACTTCAGGCAGAATGGGCACTTCTAAGGGCAAAATCTTTGGGTAGACTTGATGGGCTTGATGCCTACAAAACAGCGCTGACTTCATTGTTTGAAACGTATCCAAAAACAAAAAGTGGTGTTCTAGCTAAAAAACAGTTAGATGGCTTCGAAGTGTATAATGACATTGCTCCCATTGAAAATGAAAAGGCAAAATTAGTTTTCGTTCGAACACCTACGCAGCGTGAACAATCAGAAAAAGACATGAAATGGATTGAACAATGGATTGAGCAACAAGGCGTTGATGGGCGTCTTAAGGTGTCTATCGATGTGTTTGATCGTAACCTAGAGACTTTAGTCATGCACGGGTTCAGTTCGGAAAAAAGTGCTGAAGAGACGCGTAACCTCATGAAGACGAGCAACCCGAAATTGCTAGGAACAAAAAATATTGTAATTTTGGCGTCCGCTTATCGAAATGCGCTTATCAATAAGCGTTTAGAATAATAGGAATAGAGCTAACTTATGTTTTCAGATAAAAAACAGAAAAATATGGACTCAAGTAAAAATGCAGTTAAAATCAATTTTATTGAACCCAATACTCGGTTTGTTGGTGAGATCGAATCAAAATCTGATTTTAGAATCGATGGAAATTTACAGGGTAAAATTAACACTTCTGGACGTGTTGTTATCGGCAAAGAAGGCAACGTTTCTGGTGAAGTGTCTTGTGGCTACGCCGATGTTATGGGTAACTTTAACGGAGATCTATCGGTCAATGGGCTATTAACCATTAAGTCAGACGGAATTGTTGAAGGTCAAATTACTGTAGGTAAGCTAGCAGTAGAATCTGGGGCAACTCTTAATGCACAATGTAGCATGAAAACAGCCGCAATAAAGTCAATTGTTGATGAAAAGCCCAAAACAGCCGAAAAAACGGCCTAAAACTTGGGCGGTACTCACTGGAGTTTCCTTTCAAATGGGAGGTTCGCTTTATTTGGCATCATTCGCTGGTAAGGCACTTGATGCTCGATGGGAAACAGGTAAAACGTTTACATTGATTCTTCTAATGCTGATGTTGACTGCTAACATCTATGCATTGATTAAGTTCCTAAATCGGTACAATTAATTTGCTACAAATGGCTAAAATAGCTCGTTTAAGAGAGCTGATGTGATAAACTAAAATTCACGCCATTTTTCACGAATTTACTTTTTTTTCTTTTGGCTAAAAGTGTACATTTGCAGCGTTTTAATTACAACGATAGCATTACGTCAAAAACAAAACAATTGAAGCATTTATTACACGTCTTTTTTTCTGTTCTTTTAGCATCAAATGTTTTTGCAGTATCTGAGAGTAATGCCCCTGAAAAAAAAGGCTCTTTAAAAGATGAAATTAAGGCCTACATTCAACATCACCTAAAAGATTCGCACGATTTCTATTTGGGTTCTTATAAGGAGGGCGACAAGAAAAAATACATCGGGTATATTGGATTGCCCATAATTCTTTGGGATAATGGATTGGTTGTTTTTTCTTCTTCTAAGTTTAAACATGGTAAAGCCGTTGTTCAAAGAGGAGATGGTTATTACAAATTATATCACGGAAAAATTTATAAAACCGATGCGGCTGGAACTATCAACTATGATGATGCGCATCATGCTACAAATGAAAAGCCGCTAGACCTATCTATGACTAAAAGTGTAATGACAATGCTTTTAACAGCTCTGTTGATGTTCTTTTTGTTTCGCTCATTAGCACAATCCTATGGCAAAAATAAAGGGATTGCTGCAGGCATTGGCCGTTTCTTTGAACCTATCATTTTATATGTCCGTGATGACATTGCTATTCCAAATATTGGCGAAAAACATTATGGGAGATACATGAGTTTTCTACTTACTGTATTCTTTTTTATTTGGTTTCTTAACCTTCTTGGGCTTACCCCCCTTGGGATCAATGTAACAGGGAATATTGCCATTACTTTTGGGTTAGCGCTTATTACCTTTTTACTAACAAATTTAACTGCCAATAAAAACTATTGGGCGCATATTTTTTGGATGCCGGGTGTTCCTGTGCTCATGAAAATAGTTCTAATGCCTATAGAATTATTAGGGGTGTTTATTAAACCTTTTTCCTTGTTGATACGTCTGTATGCAAATATGCAGGCAGGACATATTGTACTCATGAGCCTTATTGGGCTGATGTTTATTTTCAACAATTGGTTAGGGAGTAGCTTATCGTTTGTTTTGGCATTTGCTATTTCCATCATCGAATTATTAGTGGCCGCCTTGCAGGCCTATATTTTCACTATGCTCTCGGCACTCTATTTTGGATTTGCCGTAGAAGAACATCATGATGAAGCGCATTAAACATAAACATTAACAATTAATATATATACACATGGAAATTCCAGTAATCGTAGGTGCAGGTCTCGTCGTAATCGGCGTTGGTATGGGAATCGGTAGAATCGGTGGCTCAGCTATGGAAGCTATTGCACGTCAACCAGAAGCATACGGGAAAATTCAAACAGCAATGTTGATTGCAGCCGCTCTTATTGAAGGAATCGGATTTGCCGCATTATTTGCTGTATAATCATAACATCATACGATAAGCGGCAGCGAGGCTGCCGTTTATCTTGTTAAATTTAAATCGTATGGAAAAATTATTAGGCGAATTTTCGTTTGGCTTGTTCATATGGCAAACATTGATTGTTGTGGCGCTTATTTTTTTGCTCCGCAAATTCGCATGGAAGCCTATTCTAAGTACCATTAACGAAAGAGAAGAAGGAATCCGTTCAGCTATGGACGCTGCTGAAGAGGCGCGTCAAGAAATGCAAAATCTGCAAGCCGATAATGAACGTATTTTAAAAGAGGCTCGAGCAGAACGCGAAAGCTTACTTAAAGAAGCACGTGTGCTTCGTCAAAAAATGATTGACGATGCCAAAGAAGATGCTAAAGTACAGTCCGAGCAACTTCTTGAACAAGCACGCAAAGCTATCGAAAGCGAAAAGCAAGTTGCCATTACTTCGCTTAAAAACGAAGTAGCTGACTTGTCTATTCAAATTGCGGAAAAACTTACAAAAGAGCAACTTTCATCAGATAAAAAGCAGACCGAATTGGTTCAAAAACTTTTAAAAGACGTAGATCTTAACGCATGATAGGTACTAGAGTAGCATTGCGATACGCTAAAGCAGGGGTTCAAAAGGCCATTGAAGATGGAGCACTTGAAGGCTTAGCTACCGACATGGAGCTGGTGTATGATACCGTACAATCCAACCGTGATCTAGAGGGGGTATTGCAAAGTCCTATAATAAGTACCGCATTAAAGCACAATGTGTTACAGGCAGTTTTTGCTCAATGTAGTAATGCCGGGAAAGACCTTTTGCGTCTTGTGGCTGAAAACAATCGTGCCAACCACTTAGATGGGATTGCGCTAAAAGTAAAAGAATTGTATCAGGAGCACTTAGGGCTCGTTGAAGCAATTGCCACTACCGCTGTGCCTATTACCCCTGAATTAGAAAAAGAAATTTTAAAGAAAGTTGCTACACTTACTCATAAAAAGGTGACTCTTATTAACAAAGTTGACCCAACCATAATCGGTGGGTTTATCTTAAGACTTGATGACATAGAGCTAAACGGTAGTGTGGCACATCAACTTAATTCATTAAAACAAAACTTACGTTCAAAAGCAATATCATGGCAGAAGTAAAAGCTGCGGAAGTATCCGCGATATTAAAACAACAATTAACGGGATTTGACAGCAGTGTCACTTTAGACGAAGTGGGTTCAGTACTCCAAGTCGGTGACGGTATTGCGCGAGTTTATGGCCTTTCTAACGTTCAATACGGCGAGTTGGTTACTTTCAACTCTGGATTAGAAGGGATCGTACTAAACCTTGAAGAAGACAATGTTGGGGTAGTACTTTTAGGTCCATCTAAAGGAATTAAAGAAGGAGATACCGTAAAGCGCACCCAGCGTATTGCGTCTATTAACGTGGGCGAAGGAGTTGTTGGGCGTGTGGTAAACACCTTAGGACAACCCATTGATGGCAAAGGGCCTATCGCGGGTGAAACCATTGAAATGCCTCTCGAGCGCAAAGCTCCTGGAGTAATTTTTCGTCAGCCTGTAAACGAACCCCTACAAACAGGAATTAAGTCTATTGACGCAATGATTCCCGTTGGTCGCGGACAACGTGAGCTGGTTATTGGCGATCGTCAAACTGGTAAGACTACTGTGTGTATTGACACTATCCTAAACCAAAAAGAATTTTATGATGCTGGCAAACCTGTATACTGTATTTACGTTGCAATAGGTCAAAAAGCATCAACTGTAGCTGCAATTGCCAACACATTACGAGAAAAAGGCGCTATGGCATATACTACTGTTGTAGCTGCTAACGCTTCTGATCCTGCGCCAATGCAAGTGTATGCCCCTTTTGCAGGTGCTGCAATTGGTGAGTATTTCCGTGATACTGGTCGTCCTGCGTTAATCATATATGATGATTTGTCTAAACAAGCAGTAGCCTATCGTGAGGTGTCGTTATTACTTCGTCGTCCACCAGGACGTGAGGCTTACCCAGGTGACGTATTCTATTTGCACTCGCGTTTATTAGAGCGTGCAGCAAAAGTTATTGCAGATGACACTATCGCCAAGCAAATGAACGATTTGCCTGAAGGGCTTAAATCAAAAGTAAAAGGAGGAGGTTCGTTAACGGCATTGCCAATTATTGAAACACAAGCCGGAGACGTATCAGCTTATATTCCAACAAATGTAATTTCCATTACAGACGGACAAATTTTCTTGGAGTCTGATTTGTTTAACTCAGGTGTTCGTCCCGCAATTAACGTAGGTATTTCGGTGTCTCGTGTGGGTGGCTCGGCACAGATTAAATCCATGAAAAAAGTAGCCGGGACTCTTAAATTAGACCAAGCGCAATTCCGTGAATTGGAAGCCTTTGCTAAGTTTGGTTCTGATTTGGATGCGGCTACCTTAAATGTGATTGAAAAAGGTAGACGCAACGTAGAAATATTAAAACAAGCACAAAATGATCCATTTGCTGTAGAAGATCAAATTGCTATTATTTTCGCTGGTTCTAAAAACTTGTTACGCCAAGTCCCAGTAGATAAAATAAAGGCCTTTGAACAAAGCTATTTGGAGTTGCTTAACGCCAAACATCGTGATGTCCTAGACGCCTTAAAAGAAGGGAAGCTTACAGACGAAGTTACCGAAACGCTAACTAAAGTAGCAACTGACCTAGCCGCTCAATACGCATAACCCATGGCAAATCTTAAGGAAATACGCAATCGGATTAGCTCTGTATCATCAACGATGCAGATTACCAGCGCCATGAAAATGGTGTCGGCAGCAAAACTGAAAAAAGCGCAAGACGCAATTACCGCGATGCGCCCCTATGCTGCCAAGCTAACCGAGCTTTTGCAAAACCTTAGTAGTACCGTGCAAGACAACGATGCAAGTCCCTATACAAAACCCCGTGCCGTTAAGCGTGTGGTCTATGTAGCAATTACCTCCAACCGAGGGCTATGTGGTGGGTTTAATTCAAATATTATTAAAGAAGTCAAAGCCAAAGCCCTCAGCAATAGTGTTGAAACGGCGGTGTTTACCATTGGTAAAAAGGGAAATGATATTCTTCGTAAAGAATTTGATGTAATTGGACACAACACCGATGTTTTTGATGACCTCAGTTTTTCTAATGCTGCCGACTTAGCAAAAGAACTTATGGACGGTTTTGTTACCGAAAAATTTGACGAAGTATATTTGATTTACAACCAATTTAAAAATGCCGCTACTCAATTGGTTACTGTTGAACCTTTCCTGCCACTAGTCCCCGAAGTATCTTCAACGCAAACCGAAACCGACTATATTTACGAACCAAATAAGGCTAAAATATTTACCACATTACTGCCAAAAGCACTCAAAATGCAGTTGTTCAAAGCCTTACGCGATTCGTTTGCTAGTGAGCACGGTGCACGTATGACCGCCATGCATAAAGCTACTGATAACGCTACCGACCTTCGTGATCAGTTAAAACTAACGTACAACAAAGCTCGTCAGGCGGCCATTACCAACGAGATTCTGGAAATTGTTGGGGGTGCCGAAGCACTGAAGGGATAATATACACGGCATCTTTTTTTATATGTATCGGTTGAAAGCTAAAGCCATTATTATTGTTTTTGGAAGTGTCCTGTTTATTTTAGGTCTAATTGCCCTAGCTACGTTGTTGTCGGATGAAGTGCGCTGGGGACCAGAGGATTTTTTAATGGCTGGTGTAATGCTTTTTGGTTTAGGAATACTATCAGCTATTACAACGAAATATATTTCAAAAAAAAGGACCCAAATTATTGTCATAGTTTTGGGTGTTTTGATGGTTTTGTTGCTTTGGGTTGAGCTTGCCGTTGGGATTTTTGGATCACCCTTTGCAGGGAATTAACTACTTTGGTGTTGTTTTTGATAGCGTTATTCCAAATCTTATATCATGAAGCTCCTTTTCATTACCCTATTTGCGATTCCCTTTTTGTGGGCGCAACCACAAAATGAAAATCATATTCCTTATATCGAAACAAGTGCCGAGGCTGACTCGCTCGTTGTGCCTGATGAAATTTATCTCAGCATAGAGCTCCGCGAATCAGACGAGCGAAAAAACGTAAGCGTTGAGCAACTTGAAAAACGCTTGTTAGAAACCCTTCTAGAGTTAAAAATTGATATTGAAAAACAGCTCAAACTCGCCGATTTATCAAGTAATATTAAAAACTATTTTCTGCGTCGGAAAGACATCAAAAAAAGTAAACGCTTCGAACTAAAAGTTTTCGACGCCTCCACGGCCGGTCTTGTATTGGCTGCTCTTGAAGAAAATGGTGTTTCAAATGTTCGCCTTGCAAAAACAGATTACAGTAAACTGGAAGAGCTAAAACTACAGCTTTTGGGTGAAGCCGTAATCAAGGCTAAAGCTCAGGCAAACGCTATGGCTGAACCCCTTGGGCAAAAAGTTGAAAAAGCCCTGTTCATCTCAGATAACATACACTCAGGGTTTGTAGGCTATCGACAAAATACATTGGAAGAAGTCGTAATTGCCTACGAAATGAATATGAAAGAGGTTGCTGTGCCCGAAATTCAATTTAAACCACAAAAAATACAGGTTAATGTAAAGGTGCGCTTTAGATTAAACAACTAAATGCGTATCCCTGTATTGTAAAAAGCTCCATTGAGGGGCTTTTCGTATTTTTGTAACTATGAACATTCGTATTGTAAACCTCTCCCCATATGCCTTGCCAGAATATGAAACTTTAGCTTCGGCGGGAATGGATCTCCGCGCACATACCGAGACTCCTATCACCCTTCAACCACTAGAGCGAGGGCTTATCAAAACTGGCTTGTTTATGGAATTACCTATAGGTGTAGAAGCACAAGTACGCCCGCGTAGCGGATTGGCTCTTAAAAAAGGGATTACCGTGCTTAATACTCCCGGTACCATAGATGCAGACTATCGCGGCGAAATTGGCGTTATCCTAATAAATTTGTCTCATGAACCTTTTACTATTGCTGGTGGTGATAGGATTGCACAATTGGTTATTGCCAAACACGAACGCGCTCAGTGGGAAGAAGTAAAATCATTATCTGAAACCGCACGTGGTGCAGGGGGTTTTGGTAGTACTGGAATTGAATAAAAAATGAAGATAATTGTTCCTATGGCGGGACGTGGATCACGCCTTCGCCCACATACGTTAAGTGTCCCTAAACCATTGGTTCCTGTAGCAGGGGCACCCATTGTTCACCAATTGGTGAGTGACATCGCTCGGGTGCTACCTGAGCCCGTTACCGAAATTGCCTATGTATTGGGTGACCCCGCTTATTTTGGCGATGAGGTCGTAGCATCACTTACCGAGCTTTCCAAAAGTTTGGGTGCCAAAACAAGTATTTATCGGCAAAATAGCCCTTTAGGAACTGGACATGCTGTAATGTGTGCCGCACCTTCGCTTTACGGACCTGCCGTTATTGCTTATGCAGACACCCTAATCCGTACCGATTTAGTATTAGACCCCAAAGCCGATAGCGTGATTTGGGTAAACAAAGTGACAAATCCCGAACAATTTGGAGTCGTTCAATTAGATAAAAGTGGTGCCATTAGTGCCTTGGTGGAAAAGCCAAAAGAGTTTGTTTCAGATTTAGCAGTCATTGGGGTATATTATTTTAAAGAAATTGGCGACTTAAAAACCGCTTTGCAAAGCGTTCTGGACGATAACCTTACTCACGGAGGCGAATACCAAATTAACGATGGTATATTACGCATGATGAAAGAAGGAAAGCGCTTTGTGCCTGGCGAAGTAGCTGCATGGATGGACTGTGGAAATCCAAAAGTAATACTTGAAACAAACACACAAATGTTGGATTTTCTTACTAGTGAAGGAAAACAACTTGTTGGAACTGTTACTCTTGAAAATAGCAGCATTATTCCCCCTTGCCATATTGCAGATGGTGTTACCCTGATCAATAGCACTGTAGGGCCTCACGTTTCTATAGGTGAAGGAACGATTATCGTTAACAGCACCATTGAAAAAAGCATAATTCAAACGAACAGCAGCCTTAAAAATGCATCGCTAAAGAATTCGATAATTGGTAACCATGTGCGTTTTAATGGCGAATACAGTAGGGTAAGTATTGGAGATTATTCTGAACTAGAATAAAATGAAAAAAATAGGTGTCCTTTTTGTTGGGTTGCTTTTGGTATCGAGCTGTAAATCGCTCACAAAAGCTACACCTGCTGCACGCACCGATACTTCACTACGCCCAAAAGTAATACAACAACAGATTAGCAAAAATTTCCTTTCGTTTGAAACGCTTCAGTGGCGTGGGCATGCAACCTTAGACCGTGGAGGAAAGCGTCAAAAAATTAGCCTAAACACCCGTATAAAACAAAATGAAGGAATTTGGCTAAACGGAAGTATGGTGGTGCCTTTAGCCCGAGTGCTCATTACCCCCAAAGAATTACAGTTTTATGAGAAAATTAACCGTCAGTATATAAAAATAGACTACAAAAGGCTGGAGAACATTTTAGGGTTTTCGGCAGACTACCTTGTCCTTGAACATATTTTAACATCAAAACCCGTAGAAGCACGCGCATTAAAACGGTCAAAGCTATCGTTTACAGATAGCACCTATGTGTTTAGCTACACCCGAAAAGAAACATCGATACAGTATATATATGATGGAGCGTTTAGGTTGATGGAACAGCGTTTGAAAAATGCAGAGGCTACAATTGGTGTGGTTTATAAGGATTATAAAAAAATACGTGGGCAATGGATTCCTGAAACAATTTATGCATCGCTCTTTGAGGAAAAAGGAACGACAACCGTACTTCTTAATGCTAAGCAAATACAACTTAACGAAGCACTTAAAATGCCCTTTAATATTCCGAAAAACTACACTCCTATTTTAGTTCAATGAGAAAATGGCTTTGGATTTTAATGCTTGTTCCCATTTTGAGTTTTGCTCAAGATAAAAAGGCTGCGCTTGAAGCTCAAAAAAAACGCCTACAGGATGAAATTGTTCAAATCAATGTGTTAATAAAATCGAGTGTAGAAAAACGTGCCGACGTCCTCACCAAAGTAGAAACGGTACAGCTAAAAATGGATCGTCAAGACGCATTAATTCGGCTTACCAATCGTCAAATAAATAGATTAAATCAAGAAATAACCCTTAACCTGCGTAACATAGAGCAACTCCGAACCGAATTGGAGCAACTAAAAAAAGATTATGCCGACATGGTTATCGCTGCACGAAAAAATCAATCTATTCAAAACCGATTGATGTTTTTGTTGTCTTCTGAGAATTTTTGGCAAGCCTATAAGCGCATGACATATATGAAACAATACGCTGCTTACCGAAAGCAACAAGGCGAACAAATTGCTACTAAGACCCAAACGCTTCAACAGTATACCAACGATATGATTGCGCAACGCAAAGATAAAGAGCGCCTAATTCTTGAAAACAGAGAAGCTCAAAAATCCTTGGATGCCATACGGGTACAACAAAGCAGTCTTGTACAGCAGCTTAAAAAACGTGAAAAAAACTACACTGCCCAAATCAAGAAAAAACAACAACAGCAAGAAGCTCTGGACCGAGAAATAAATCGGCTGATTCGCGAAGCTATTGCTGCTTCTAATAAAAAAGCCGGTAGTAAATCCACAAATTTTGTTCTGACCCCAGAAGCCAAAGCCCTTGCGGCAAGTTTTGCTTCCAACAAGGGTAGGTTGCCTTGGCCGGTTGAAAAAGGAATTGTTACACAAAGGTTTGGTACCCAACCACATCCTGTGGTCCGTACCACAACGATTAAAAGCAATGGCGTAACATTATCTGTTCCAAAGAACACAGAGGCTAGGAGCGTTTTTGAAGGGAAAGTGCTAAATATTGTGCAATTTAAAGGGAGTAACCCTATTGTGCTCATTCAACACGGAAACTATATTACGAGCTATAAAAACCTCAGTCGTGTATATGTCAAAAAAGGTGATGCCGTAGCAGCAAAACAGGCTATTGGGCAAATTTTTACCAATACAGACACTGGGAAAACAGCTTTACAGTTTAGCCTATTCCAAAATACTACTCCTCAAAATCCTGCGCTTTGGCTATATCAGATGAATTAATTCTACCGCTTTAATACTTTTTTACGTATCGCCGTTTCTTTATGAGATATTTCGAGGATGTAAACCCCTTCCGTCAAGGCTGAAACGTCTAAACTTTTAAAAATCTCTTGGCGCATAACGCGTTGACCTGTAATACTATATATACTAACCCAAGCTTTACCGTCAAGGCCCTTAAAATAGAGCATATTGGCAGTTGGATTCGGGTAAATTTTGAGTGACTTAGAAAGGGCTTCTTCAATGCTCAACACCAAATTGTTGTCATTTGGCGTAGCTGTTCCGGCCTTAAAACTTCCATCTGCTTGGCGCTGTAGGGAGTGATTTTGGCTGTCGTTGGCTTCGTCTTCATTGTATTGCGTGGTTTCTCCAAGACCTGTGAGCAATCCCGTATCATCTACATCATTATTCCCATAAACGATTGCATCAACCAAATTTGTTTTGGTTACAGCAGTATCGTTTGGAAAATCGGATTTGTTCGCTTGATAAAGGGCAATAGCATCGGCTCCGTTTTGAAGAAAGGAGTCTGGTGAGGCAGGAAAATTTAAGGAAACTCCCGTTACGCCAGTATCTCCAATAATAAAATACCCACTGCTGTTGGTGCTATAGCCATCCAAATCGTAGGAAGCATAGCTGGCATCGTCTACTCCATTAAACAAGACGAGCACATAGCCATCAAGATTAAAATTGGGAGAAGGGGAATATAACTCAACGAATTCCGCAGTATCTGCTCCAGGACTATTGGAATTAACCTCGTTTATTACAAGCGATTGAGAAAATACATATAGTGATGGGAAAATCACCATAAAGAACTGTAGGTATTTTTTCATGACTAAAATTTGGAACTATAAAATTATAAAAAAACTTAATAATTGGAACCAAGAAGCTAAATGCTTTTGAAACTTTAGCGAAGTTTTGCTATGTATTTTCCTACCATATCAAATTCAACATTAACCAAGTCGCCTAACTGAAGTTGATGAAAAACCGTATGATTATACGTGTAGGGGATTATAGCAACACCAAAGCTATGGTCCTCAGATCCTACAACTGTAAGGCTAGTGCCGTTTACGCAAATAGAACCTTTTTCTATGGTCATGTTTTTAGAGGACTCACTGTACGCAAAACGAAAAAGCCAACTGCCGTTTTGGTCTTCGATATGCGTACATGTAGCTACTTCGTCAACGTGCCCTTGAACAAGGTGTCCGTCGAGCCTATCACCCAACTGCATCGCACGTTCTAAGTTTATTTTATCTCCAACAGCCCATTGACTCAAGGCGGTTTTATCTAGGGTTTCCTTAATGGCAGTTACAGTGTATTTCTCGCCATCAATTGCCACTACCGTAAGGCAAACACCATTGTGCGCTAGACTTTGGTCAATTTTTAATTCTCCCGTAATAGTACTTGAAAGGGTGTAATGCACATTGCTGCCTTCGCATGCTATGTGTTCGATTATACCCATGGTCTCAATAATTCCTGTAAACATAATTGGTGAATCCTGTACCTTTGTGCAGCAAAAATACACAAAATGTCTGCGTTGCCCATTATTGCAATTTCTGTAGGTGACCCCAACGGCGTTGGGATGGAAGTGATTCTGAAAACCTTTAGTGATTCACGCCTTTTTGAGGCGTGTTCCCCTGTGGTTTATGCTAGCTTTGACTTTGTTGAAGCGCAACAGCAGCATTTTGGCACTAAAGTCCCCTTACATCCCATGGTTGGAAAGCCCGAAAGAGGTGTATTGAACATCGTGACGATTTGGAAAAATTCCCCAAAAATTTACTTTGGAAAACAAACTAATGAAGCGGGTATTGCTGCCTATGATTCTTTACGAGAAGCTGCAGTTGCTGTGCGAGAAGGTAAAGCGAATATGTTAGTAACTGCTCCAATTAACAAAGCAGCTATTAAAAGTGACGCTTTCCCTTTTGCGGGGCATACACACTATTTGGCTTCTGTTTGGGGTGGCGAAGCGCTAATGATTTTAGCTCACCAAAATCTTCGCGTTGCATTACTCACTGACCATATTCCCCTTGACGAGGTGTCCAAACAAATAACTTCAGAATTGGTTTCCAAAAAAATTCGTTTGCTTTCAAAAACGATGCAAGACGATTTTGGTTGTGTTTCCCCTAAAATTGCATTACTTGGGCTTAATCCACATGCTGGAGATCATGGCGTAATAGGAACAGAAGATGACGCGATTTTAACTCCAACAATAAGAGCACTGGTAAATGAAGGCGTCCAGTTAGAAGGTCCCTTTGCGGCAGATGCTTTTTTTGGACAAAAAAATTACATCCATTATGATGTGGTATTATCATGTTACCATGATCAAGGCTTAGTAGGCTTTAAAACCTTAGCCTTTGGAAGTGGGGTAAACATTACCGCTGGGCTACCCTTTGTCAGAACTTCGCCAGACCATGGAACCGCTTTTGATATTGCGGGAAAAGGAATCGCAAACCACATCTCATTTAAAGAAGCAGTAACCACAGCGAATACCATTTGGAATACGCGTCAAAAGAAGAATTAAATTTCAGGGTATCCCGCCAAATTTTATATATTTGCCGACTGTAATGAACGAAGCTAAAAATGTTTTGACTCCTTTTGTCCTAGCATTTGCTGGTCTTAAAGACGGTTTACATCATTTTTCATTCGACATTACTTCAACGTTCTTTGATGCTTTTGACTACACCGAATTTAGCGATGCTGCGCTCGTTGCACAGCTTGAACTAGTCAAAAAAGCAACCCTTCTAGAAGTTCATTTAGCTGTTAACGGAACAGTAACCGTTACTTGTGACCTTACAAATGAGCCGTTTGAACTCTCCATTCATCCAACATACGATTTTGTTGTGAAGTTTGGAGAAGAATACAACGATGAAAATGAAGATTTGCTTGTGTTGCCACACGGCTCACACCAGTTTGACATATCGCAAGCACTTTTTGAAACTATCGTGTTGGCGTTACCACAAAAACGAATTCACCCAGGTGTAGAAAACGGAACGTTACAATCTGATTTGTTAGACCGCTTAGCGGAACTGTATCCAAAAGAAAGCACCAAAGCACCTGAAACTACGGATCCTCGTTGGGATGCGTTAAAAAAATTAAAGAAAGACTAAAAAACAGCTGTTATGGCACATCCAAAACGAAAAATTTCCAAAACGCGTCGTGATAAACGCCGCACACACTACAAGGCCGTTGCACCTCAAATTGCTACGTGTAGCACCACGGGTGAGTCACATTTATACCATCGTGCACACTGGCATGAAGGGAAATTATACTATAGAGGGAAGGTTTTAATAGACAATTCTGCTCAAACAGAGGCATAATCGCACCTATACAATATCTCATCGCGCCTTTCGTAAAAGGCGCTTTTTTTAGCCCTTTTACTAAGTTTTTGTCTATTTTTTGCCTAAAATGGGCAGTTTTTTACTAATTTTCGCCAAAATTTGTAGAAATATACTTTTGTGTATTTCGGTTTAGATGACTACAATAACTGCAGCCATTACCGCCGTTGGAGGCTACGTCCCAGAGCATGTGCTCAACAATGCTGCCTTAGAGCAAATGGTTGACACAAGCGATGAGTGGATAACTACGCGCACAGGGATAAAAGAGCGTCGAATTTTAAAACCTACCTCTCTTGGAACTTCTTTTATGGCTATAGCAGCAGCAAGAGAGCTTATTCAAAAGAAAGGGCTAAACCCTTCAACAATTGATTTGGTTATTGTAAGTACCGCAACTCCTGATATGCCAGTTTCCTCAACAGCAGCCTATGTGGCTACTGAATTGGGCGCAACAAATGCTTTTGGTTATGACTTGCAGGGCGCTTGCTCAGGGTTTTTGTATGGCATGTCTGTTGCTTCAGCACATATTTCGTCTGGGCGTTACAAAAAAGTACTTTTAATAGGTGCAGATACTATGTCTTCAATTATTGATTATACTGATCGTACAACTTGTGTTATTTTCGGAGATGGTGCTGGGGCTGTACTTTTTGAGCCTAATGAAGAAGGGTTTGGCCTTCAAGATGAGGTCCTCCGCGTTGATGGTAATGGCAGATCTTTTTTAAAAATTGAAGCCGGGGGGTCGATGATGCCTGCTTCTGCCGAAACGGTATCTGCGCGAAAACATTTTTTGTACCAAGAAGGAAAATCTGTATTCAAATTTGCTGTTTCAAATATGACGCGTGCAGTTAATCAGCTCCTTGAGCAAAACAACCTTACTAAAAACGATATCGATTATGTTGTCGCGCATCAAGCAAATAAGCGTATTTTAGATGCAATTGCAAAAAACCTAGCTTTGCAACACGACCAAATGCTTATCAATATTGAACGCTATGGCAATACAACCGCAGCAACCTTGCCATTATTATTGTGGGACTACGAGGATAAACTTAAAAAAAATCAAAAATTACTATTTACCGCGTTTGGTGGTGGTTTCACTTGGGGAGCTACCTACCTAACATGGGCATATAACAACTAAAACAAGAATCATGGAATTAAAAGAAATCCAAAACCTAATAAAGTTTGTAGCCAAATCAGGGGCTAGCGAAGTAAGCCTAGAAATGGGGGAGATTAAAATTACCATTAAAACAGATAAAGGTGAAGCTATTGTGCCCGTGGCGGCTATTCCACAAGCTTCGCCTGTAATGATTTCTCCTGCTCCAGAAGTTAGCGCTGCCCCGGTAGCAGCTACACCTGTTGCGCCTGCCGCCTCTACTGTTGAATCAGCAGCATCGAATCAAAATACTGTAAAGTCTCCTATTATTGGAACCTTCTACCGAAAACCTTCCCCTGATAAACCTAACTTCGTTGAAGTAGGAGATCGTGTAAACGAAGGTGACACCCTTTGTGTGATTGAGGCAATGAAGCTCTTTAACGAAATTGAAGCGGAAACAAGCGGAACTATTGTTCAAATTTTAGTTGATGATTCGTCACCCGTAGAATTTGACCAGCCTCTTTTCATAATTGATCCTGCTTAAAAACTTGCTTTATGTTTAAAAAGATACTTGTCGCCAATCGAGGCGAAATTGCGCTACGTGTTATTCGAACATGCCGAGAAATGGGCATCAAAACTGTAGCTGTTTACTCCAAAGCAGATGCAGATAGTCTACACGTTCGCTTTGCCGACGAAGCCGTTTGTATTGGTCCAGCAGCTAGCAGTGAGTCTTACCTTAAGATAGCAAACATCATTGCTGCTGCAGAAATTACCAATGCAGATGCAATTCACCCCGGCTATGGCTTTCTTTCTGAAAATGCTAAATTTTCAAAAATTTGTGAAGAACATCGAATCAAGTTTATTGGGGCTTCTGCTCAAATGATTCAACAAATGGGAGACAAAGCTACTGCCAAGGCTACAATGAAAGCTGCCGGTGTTCCTACCATTCCTGGTTCTGAGGGAATCATTGCTTCTTTTGAGGATTGTCAGAAACTTGCAAAAGAAATGGGCTATCCAGTAATGCTTAAGGCTACCGCAGGTGGTGGTGGAAAAGGCATGCGCGCAGTATGGAAAGCGGATGCTTTGGAAAAAGCTTGGGAAAGTGCCCGTCAAGAGTCAAAAGCCGCCTTTGGAAACGATGATATGTATATGGAAAAACTGATAGAGGAACCAAGACATATTGAAATTCAAGTGGTTGGTGACTCTTTTGGAAAAGCCTGTCATTTGTCTGAGCGTGACTGCTCCGTTCAACGCCGTCACCAAAAACTGACTGAAGAAACGCCTTCTCCCTTTATGACCGATAAACTACGAAAAGATATGGGTGCTGCAGCAGTAAAAGCGGCAGAATACATAAAATATGAGGGTGCAGGAACAGTTGAGTTTTTGGTTGATAAGCACCGAAATTTCTATTTTATGGAGATGAATACTCGTATCCAAGTAGAACATCCAATAACCGAGCAAGTTATTGACTTCGATTTGATTGCTGAACAAATCAAAGTCGCTGCAGGAGTGCCAATTGAAGGTAAAAACTACTTCCCAAAATTACATTCCATTGAATGCCGTATAAATGCAGAAGACCCGTATAATGATTTTCGGCCATCACCAGGAGTGATAAACACACTACATACCCCTGGGGGGCATGGGGTGCGCTTAGATACGCATGTTTATGGAGGCTATATGATTCCTCCATACTATGACTCAATGATAGCAAAGCTGATTACCACAGCACAAACTAGAGAAGAAGCCATCAATAAAATGAAACGTGCTTTGGATGAGTTTGTTATCGAAGGCGTAAAAACTACCATTCCATTCCATCGTCAATTAATGGATCATCCAGAGTATGTGGCGGGTAATTACACTACCAAGTTTATGGAGGATTTTGAAATGGAGGAGGAATAGTTATCCTTTTATTTTTTTACTCGGCAACACTTTAAAGCCCATATTGTATAGTGTAAACGCAAAGATATCTGCGTACTGCTCAATTGTTTTATCAACAGGAGTTCCTGCTCCATGCCCCGCATTGGTTTCAATACGAATAAGTACTGGGTTTTCTCCTGTTTGTTTATCTTGAACTTCTGCAGCAAACTTAAAAGAATGTGCCGGAACAACACGATCATCATGGTCTCCTGTAGTTACCAAAGTTGCTGGATAAGCTGTACTTGGTTTCACGTTGTGTAAAGGGGAGTATCCCTTCAGATACTCAAACATTTCCTTAGATTGTTGTGCGGTACCGTAATCGTATGCCCATCCTGCCCCTGCCGTAAAAGTATGATAGCGCAACATGTCTAGAACACCTACCGCGGGCAGCGCTACTTTGAAAAGCTCTGGGCGTTGTGTCATGGTAGCACCTACCAGTAATCCGCCATTTGAGCCGCCACGAATTGCAAGATATTCTGGACTGGTATAGTTGTTGTCTATTAAATATTCGGCAGCTGCAATAAAGTCGTCAAAAACATTTTGCTTATTTAATTGCGTTCCTGCATTGTGCCATGCCTTTCCATATTCACCACCGCCGCGAAGGTTGGGTACTGCATATACACCCCCTTGCATCAGCCAAACCGCATTTGTGATACTAAAGGTTGGGGTAAGACTAATATTAAATCCGCCGTAGCCATATAAAATGGTAGGTGTTTTGCTGTCACGTTTAAGTCCCTTTTTGTGCGTAATCATCATGGGAACTTTTGTTCCGTCTTTTGAGGTATAGAAAACTTGCTTGGATTCAAAGTCTGACGGAGAAAAAGCAATTTCGGGTGCCCAGTACTGACGCGTTAGTCCTGTTTTTGGGTTTAAGCTAAACGATGATGCGGGCGTATGATAATTTGAAAAGCTATAATATAATACTTCCTGATTTTTTTTACCACTAAAACCACTTGCGCTTCCTGCAGCAGGCAATACAATTTCACGAATGACCTTGCCGTTATAGTTGTATTGATACACTTTAGAAAGCGCATCGACCATATATTCAGCAAAAAAATAGCCACTACCACTACTGATACTCAAAACGTCTTTTTGTTCAGGGATAAGGTCTTCCCAAAATTCAGGCGAAGGCGATGTAATAGTGGTTTTTATAAGCTTCTTGTTGGGTGCATTCAAATTAGTTACTAAGAAGAAAATTTCTCCTTTTGTGTCTAGTACATAGGTGTCTGAATCCTCGTTATCTACAATTGTAATCAGTTTGGAAGTAGGATTCTTAAGGTCTTTTACAAACAGTTTATTGCCAGAAGTGGTATTCGATGCGCTAATGAATAAATAACGTTGATCGTCAGAAACATCTCCACCCACATAACGATGCTTTTGGTCCGTTGTTCCTCCAAAAACAATTTTGTCTTCAGCTTGAGGGGATCCTAATTTGTGGTAATATAATTTGTGTTGATCTGTCTTAGCGGAAAGTTCTGAGCCGTCGGGTTTATCATAAGATGAGTAAAAAAAGCCATCGTTCCCTTTCCAAGAAACCGAACTGAATTTCACATTGGTAAGCGTATCCTCCAAAATGGTTTTAGATGCTGCGTCTATTACAATTATTTTACGCCAATCGGAGCCGCCTTCCGAAATTAGGTACGCCAATCGGCTTCCATCTTTGGTAAATCGAACACCCGCCAAAGAAGTGGTTCCATCTTCGGAAAAAGTGTTTGGGTCTAGAAATACTTCTGGGACTTTGTCTCCTTTTTGGCGATACAATACATAGTGATTTTGTAAGCCGTCGTTTTTGTAAAAATAGGTATAATCGCCCTCTACAAAAGGTGTTGAGCGTTTTTCGTAATTCCAAAGTTTGGTTAAAGATTCCTTTAACTCATCCCTAAAAGGAATATTGTCTAAATACTCAAAAGTGATTTCATTTTGACGAGAAACCCAATCTTCCGTTTCAGCGGATCGGTCATCTTCTAACCAGCGATAAGGGTCTTCTACTGCTTGACCAAAAAAGCTATCGACAACAATTTCTTTCTTTGTTTCGGGGTACATAATGGGTGCTTTTTTGGAGCAGGATGAAATTAAAACTAGCAATAAAAGAAATACAAGGCGCATAATCATAAATTTACCAACAAGGTAGAAAAAATTACAATACGCTAAAAAATATTATAATAGCCCCGCTTCTATTAAATATTCCGCAATTTGTACGGTATTGGTAGCCGCGCCTTTGCGTAGGTTGTCTGCAACGATCCAAAGATTAAGCCCATTATCTTGAGAGTTGTCTTTTCTGATACGCCCTACAAAAACCTCATCTTTTCCGTGTGCGTTTAATGGCATGGGGTAGTCGTTACTTTTTAGGTCGTCTTGTACTACAATCCCCGGTGTTTCGGAAAGTAATTGACGTACTTCATTTAACTCAGCAGGATTGCTTAACGTAAGGTTTACCGACTCGCTATGACCGCCAACGACTGGAATTCGTACTGCAGTTGCGGTTACCCGAATATTTGGGTCTAAAATTTTATGTGTTTCGTTTACCAATTTCATCTCTTCTTTGGTATACAAATTATCCAAGAAAACATCACAGTGTGGCAAGGCATTTCGATGAATAGGGTGTGGATATGCGGTTTCGCCTTCAATGCCCTTATATTCATTTTCAAGTTGTTGTACCGCTTTTACACCAGTTCCAGTAATGGATTGGTATGTAGAAACCACTACACGCTCTATGCCAAATGCGCGATGAATGGGAGCAAGCGCCATTACCATCTGAATAGTAGAGCAGTTTGGGTTAGCAATAATTTTATCTTCTGCAGTAAGGACATGTGCATTTATTTCAGGCACAATAAGTTTATGATCTGGATGCATTCTCCACGCTGAAGAATTATCTATAACCGTACAACCTACCTCAGCAAATTTTGGAGCCCATGTAAGTGATGTTTCACCTCCTGCAGAAAATAACGCAATCTCGGGCTTTAACGAAACGGCCTCTTCCAGCCCCACAACGCTGTAGTTTTTTCCTAAATATTCTAATTGTTTGCCTACAGAACGTGCTGAAGCTACTGGAATTAACTCTGTGATGGGAAATTGTCTTTCTGCCAACACTTTTAACATGACTTCGCCCACCATTCCGGTGGCTCCTACTACTGCTACGCGCATATCTTAAATTTTGCTGCGAATGTACGCCATTCGTCAAATAAATCTGAATTGCTAATCACGTTTATCAAAAAAATAACGTTTTGTTTTATTTATAACAATCAGTTTACGATTCTTCGCTTGATACGCTGTGAAAGCCCTGTTATAAGCTCGTAAGAAATCGTGCCCGCATTATTTGCTAAGGCCTCGGCGCTTGCACTTGGGCCAATCACGATGACCTCATCGCCTTCCTGGCATTCAATGTGAGTTACATCTACCATGATCATATCCATACAAACATTACCTAAGATAGGTGCTTTTTTACCATGTATCCACACAAAACCATTCCCGTTGCCATAAATACGTCCTATACCATCAGCATGCCCCAATGGAAGCGTTGCTGTTTTGGTTGTAGTTGTGGCAATAAATGCACGATTATAACCAAGCGAATCTCCTTTTTGGAGTGTGTGAAGTTGGGATATGATTGTTTTTAGGGTCAATACGGGCTTGAGTTCAGCGTCCACTTGGGTGGCGTTTCCATAGCCATATAGGCTAATCCCGGTGCGTACCATAGCGTATTGTGCTTCTGGATAGTTAAGCACACCGGACGTATTTAATACGTGAAAATTAGTGTTTGGAAAAGTTTTTATTACCCTGTCTACAATTACAGCAAACGCACTCAATTGCCTTTTGGTAAACGCATCGTCTTTCAGATCATCAGAAGAAGCTAGATGCGAATACACTCCTTTAAGCTGTACACATTTGCTTTCTTCTGCTATGCGCGCTATTAGACTTTTACTTTCCTTAGGTTCAAATCCAAGCCTGTTTAGACCTGTATTAAATTTTACATGTATGGGATATTCTTTTTCATTACTTTCTTTAGCGGCGTTAATAAACGCATCAAAAATACGATGGCTATATAGGCCAGGTTCAAGCTTATGTTCGATTAAGGATTTAAGATTTGGCTCCTGAGGATGCAACACCAAAATGGGTTTGTCAATACCTGCTTTTCTCAAAGCAATTCCTTCATGAACGTAGGCCACGCCAAAATAATCAACACCCGTTTCGGCTAGACATTTCGCGACGGCAATGGCGTCGCTACCATAACCAAAGGCCTTGACAACGGCCAACAGCTTGGTTTCATCTGCCAAATGCTTTCGCAAAAATTGATAGTTATGTCTTAGATTAGGAAAATGAATTTCCAATATTGTCTCACTCATGCTGTTTCAACCCTTTTTTTGGTTAACTCCCTTTTCTCTTTTTGATTGAGTTGCTTTCTTTGCGCTTTTTGCTCCCATGGCGTTATGAAAAGCAGCTCTGCTAAGAGGTTCGTATTCTTCTTTTTCGCCAAGCATTACAAGGTTTTCACTTTCATTTTTTCGAAAACTATACTGTGCCAATTGTCCTGTGCGAGGACATATTGCATGGACTTTGGTGACATATTCAGCTATAGCCATCAAATTTGGCATAGGGCCAAAGGGGTTTCCTTTAAAATCCATGTCTAATCCTGCCACAATAACTCGAATTCCTTTATTTGCCAAATGGTTACACACACTAACAATTTCATCGTCAAAAAACTGGGCCTCATCAATGCCTACCACATTACATCCATTTGCTAACGTTCGAATATTGGCTGCATTTGCTACTGGAGTTGAAACAACTTCATTGGCATCGTGTGAAACAACTTTTTCTTGGGCGTACCTACTATCAACAGAGGGTTTAAAAATTTTAACTTTTTGCTTTGCAATTGAAGCGCGCTTAAGTCTTCGTATTAACTCTTCCGTTTTTCCCGAAAACATAGAGCCCGTAATGACCTCAATCCAGCCAAAAGAACGATTGCTATATGGGTTATTTTCGAGGAACATACTTTTAATTTTTATTTCCTGATGCCAAGATACGCATGAACCATTAAAAGTATTAAATTTAGAGAGCCGAAATTATGGGAGAAAAAAAAGTTATTCATAGCGATGCTGAAAAGAAAATCATGAGTCTAGCGCACGATATCTTACGAAGCCGTTCTCGTATGAGTCTTGCAGACATTAATGCCAAAGCCTTGGAAATTGTATCTCTTACAACTCCAAATGCAACTAATCTTTCTTCAGAGGCTGCCATAACAACATTAGAAGAAGCACTACAAAATCATGAAAATGAATTGGTCTTTGAACCAATTTCTTACGATTATGTAACTAGTCTTTTTGAAGGAAGTCGTGCCGATTATCAACGAATAATGTCTATGTTGAGTTCTAAAGAAACTGCTGAGGAGGCACAGCATTTTATTGAGCAACACATACAACCCGAGTACGACTGGAGCGCTAAACAAAAGGAAGTTTCTGCGTTTTTGGCACATGTTTCGGACATGTTTATTTCACGTTAAAGCAGATTGATTTGGAAGAACTTAAAGAAATTAACGTTACTAACGGGCTATGGCTGGTACCAACGCCAATAGGGAATTTGTCAGATATTACGCTTAGGGCTCTAGAGGTGCTGCGCTGTGCTGACCTGATTTTGGCAGAGGATACCCGAACTACAGGGAAACTCTTAAAGAAGTTTGATATCGACACGCCTATGCGCTCTTATCATATGCATAACGAGCATAAATCCTTGTCTAAAATCACACAAGAATTGTCTGCGGGCGGTTGTTTTGCTTTGGTTTCGGATGCTGGAAGCCCTGGTATCTCAGATCCTGGATTTTTGTTAGTCCGCGCATGTGTAACTGAACAAATCCCCGTGCATGCACTTCCCGGCGCCACTGCCCTTGTTCCGGCCCTTACTCTTAGCGGATTGCCATCTGAACGCTTTAGTTTCGAAGGTTTTTTGCCTCAAAAAAAGGGGCGGCTTACCCGTTTAAAAAGCTTAGTAGACGAACAACGAACTATGGTGTTTTACGAATCTCCCCATCGTTTAGTAAAAACCCTTACAGAACTTGCCGTACAGCTTGGAGGAGATAGAAACGCTAGTGTGTCTAGGGAGCTTTCTAAAAAGTTCGAAGAAACTATACGCGGAACACTTGCAGAACTTATTTTACATTTTACTCATGCCCCTACTAAGGGTGAATTTGTCATCGTTGTACAAGGAAAATGATATGCGTTGGAACTATAAGCCTACCCCTAACAAAGCCATTGTAACCAACTTAAAAGAACGTTTGGGTGTAGATACCGTTATCGCTACCCTATTAGCCCAACGCAAAATAGATACATTTGATGCTGCAAAAACTTATTTTAGGCCCCATTTTGATCAGCTTCACGATCCTTTTTTAATGCAAGACATGGACAAAGCTGTATTGCGCTTATTAAACGCTATCACGCAGCAAGAATCTATCATGGTTTTTGGCGATTATGATGTTGACGGCACTACTTCAGTTGCTATGGTTAGTCATTTCTTACAACAGCATGGTGTTTCTGTGATGTCATATATTCCCGACCGTTACGACGAAGGATATGGGGTGTCTAAAAAAGGGATTGATGCCGCAAAAAACGCAAACATCTCTTGTATGATTGTACTGGACTGTGGTGTAAAGGCAATTGATTTAATTGATTATGCTAATTCGTTAGAAATAGATGTTATTGTTTGTGACCACCATAATCCGAGTAAAAAACTTCCTAATGCATTGGCTGTATTAGATCCCAAGCGTAACGACTGTGCTTATCCATACAAAGATTTATGCGGCTGCGGGGTAGGATTTAAACTCCTGCAAGGGATTGTTCAAAAGCAAGGCAAACAGCCCGATGTGCTTTTGCCTTATTTAGATTTTTTAGTTGTTGCCATTGCTGCCGATATTGTCCCTATAACAGGTGAAAATCGCGCCTTGGCTTTTATGGGATTACAGCAACTGAATACTACCCCCAGACCTGGATTAAAAGTGCTTCTGCGCGACAAAACAGGGGGACAGCTTATCTCAGATGTGGTTTTTGGAATGGCTCCGCGGATTAATGCAGCAGGACGCATAAAACACGGGTTATATGCGGTAGAGTTACTGCTTTCAAGTACTGAAGAAGAAGCTGCAAAAATTGCAGAAACCATAGAAGTTTTTAATACATCCCGAAGAAGCCTTGACCAAGAAATTACGGAAGAAGCGCTCACACAAATTGAAGCAAACAACGAAACGAATAAAGCAAGTACCGTGCTATATGCGCCGCACTGGCACAAAGGAGTAATTGGAATTGTTGCTTCACGGCTAATTGAAACGTATTATCGTCCGACCCTTGTCTTTACTCAATCTGATAAAGGGATTTTAGCTGCCTCCGCACGATCCGTTCGTGGGTTTGATGTGTATGCTGCAATTGAAGCGTGCTCCGAGCACATTATTCAATTTGGCGGTCACAAATATGCCGCAGGGGTTACTTTAAAAGAACACAACTATCAAGCCTTTAAACTTGCTTTTGAGCAATACGTTAAAAAGACTCTTACTCTAGAACAAAAAGAGCCTGTTTTGGAAGTAGATGTTGAATTGCCTTTTGATGCTATTACACCAAAAATGTTGCGTATCCTAAAGCAAATGGAGCCCTTTGGCCCTGAAAACAGAAGTCCGGTGTTTTTTGCTGAAAATGTAATTGACAACGGCAACGCAAAGTTGGTCGGTAGAAACAATGATCATATCAAAGCGCGCCTTTTACAAGGCAACAGCCCCCCGATTGATGCTATAGGGTTTGGTCTAGGAAATAAACTAGAGCTGCTTAAAAAAGGAAAGCCCTTCAAAATAGCTTATACGCTCGAGGAAAACCATTGGCAGGGTAATGTAGCGATACAGTTGCGCTTAAAAGACATTCAGCTGGCGTCTTTTTTATAGTGCGCAAGTAATTGTTCGGTTGAGAAGTCGTGTATTGCTTTTTGAGTACCCTCAAACTCGTTTAAAATAACGCTTGCCAATTGCTTGCCCAACTCTACACCCCACTGATCGTAGCTGTAAATGTTCCAAACAACACCCTCAACAAAAATTTTATGCTCGTACATGGCAACCAACGCTCCAAGTGTTTTAGGCGTAAGTTTATCAATAAGTAAGGTTGTGGTGGGTTTGTTCCCTGTAAAAATTTTAAAGGGGACTAACTTTTCAAGAACTTCTCCCCTCATCCCTATTTTAATCAATTCTTCTCGGACTTGCGCTTCATTTTTACCATTCATCAAGGCTTCCGTTTGCGCAAAGAAATTTGCCATGAGCTTGTCATGGTGGTCTGCATTTCCATGAAGGGGGTTTTTAAATCCAATAAAGTGTGCAGGAATAAGCTTTGTTCCTTGGTGCATAAGCTGAAAAAAGGCGTGTTGTGAATTGGTGCCCGGTTCGCCCCAAACAATATTCCCCGTTTCGTAAGTAACCGGTGCGCCATTTCTGTCAACTGACTTACCATTGCTTTCCATTATGCCCTGTTGCAAGTATGCTGGCAAGCGGTGCAAATATTGTGTGTAAGGAATAACTGCTTCGGACTGTGCTCCTAAAAAACTAGTATACCAAACCGTGAGCAATGCCAATATTACCGGAATGTTTTCTGCTAATGGTGTTGACGCAAAGTGTAGGTCCATTTGGTTAGCGCCATATAACAATTCCTCAAAATGGTCAGGGCCAACCGCTAAGGCAATTGACAACCCTACTGCACTCCAAAGTGAAAAACGCCCTCCAACCCAATCGTTCATAGGGAACACATTCTCAGGTTGAATTCCAAAGGCTTTAATTGCAGGAAGGTTGGTAGAAACAGCAACAAAATGAGTTGCCACGGCTTGCTCTCCCATGGCCTTAACTAACCATTTTTTGGAAGTCATAGCATTGGAAAGTGTCTCTTGTGTTGTAAACGTTTTGGAAACCACTACAAATAATGTTGTCTCGGGATTTACCCTTTTGAGTACTTCCATAACATGATCACCATCAACATTAGAAATAAAATGAACGTTAAGGTGGTTTTTGTAATATGCCAAGGCCTCTGTAATCATTACGGGACCTAAATCAGATCCTCCAATACCAACATTTACAATATCAGTAAACGGTTTCCCAGAAGCGCTTTTTCGCGTTCCGTCAATCACTGATTTACTAAAAGATCGTATTTTATTCCGAACCTTATATATTTCAGGGACAACATTGTCGCCATCCACTTGAATGGTTGATTCTGGGGCTGCCCTTAGCGCGGTATGAAGTACTGAACGTCCTTCTGTTTGATTGATTGGTTTGCCGCCTAAATATGCTGCTCTTGCGTCTTCTAATCCTGTTTCTTTAGCGAGTTTAAGCAGCGAATCCAAAATTTCTTTATCGATATGGTTTTTAGAATAATCCACAAAAAACTGCTCCCAGGATATTGAATAGCTTTTAGCTCTTGAGGGGTTGCCGGCAAAATATTTTTGCAAGGTGCTAGGGTTGTCGGCAAGTTTTTTGAGCTTTTTCCAGCTTTCTGTTGATGTTGGGTTGGTATTTGGAAATGACATATTAACTTGTTGTTTCAGGTTCATAAAATTGAATACAGTCTAAAGCGTCCTTTAAGGGGAGCATATAAACCATATACTGTTCTTTTAATTTTGGTTCTATGGGTTTTGCTTCCGGCAATTGTTGTCTAAAAGGATCTACTTGTTTCCCGTTTTTCCAAAAACGATAACAAACATGTGGTCCAGAAGTATAGCCTGTCATACCTACAGTTCCAATAATATCCCCTTGTTGAAGTTGCTGCCCTTTGCGAACCAACCGCTTTTTCATATGTAGATACTGTGTGCGATACGTACTGTTGTGTCGAATAGTAACATAATTCCCATTGCCTCTTGTGTAGCCGGATTCAACCACGGTCCCGCTAGCAGTGGTACGAATAGGTGTTCCAACAGGGGCGGCAAAATCGGTTCCATAGTGAGGCTTTGTGCGTCCATAGTACGAAATTCTTCGCCGCATATTAAACCTTGATGAAATCCTTGAAAATTGGACTGGAGCTTGAAGAAAAGCCCTGCGTAAGTTTTTACCTTTCTCGTCGAAATACTCAGTTATTCCACGCTCAGGATCCGATTCAAACTCTATTGCATAATAGGGCTTATTACGGTGTTCAAAATAGGCAGCATGTACGCGGTTGAGCCCCACATTTATGGAGTCATCAATGTATTTTTGAGAATACACTACTTTAAAACGGTCTCCTTTTTCAAGTCGAAAAAAATCAATACTCCATGCGTAAATATCAGACATATCATAGGCCAGCAAAGGGCTAAGGCGCTGTTCTTCTAAGGTTTCTGAAAGGGAACTGTTTATAATGCCTTGCGCTTCGAAAGTCCGTATTTTAATTTCTTTTTGGCGCTTCTCAGCATAAATAGAATCTTGTAAGTGTACCACTACATAATCAAGCACAGTGGGTTGATAAATAAATGCAACTGGAGTGGCTAAAGAGTCTTTATTGAATAAAAATGTGTATGCCTTTTTAAGTTGAATCTTTCTGAAGTTATACTGCTTTTTTACCTTACGGTTTATATCAAAAATATCTTGATAATTAAATCCATTTTTTAAAAAAATATCGGCAAAGGTGTCGCCTTGTTGAACCGTATCTCTAACCACTTCAAAGTCATTAAGCTTATATCCAAATGCGAAAACATCGGGTTCAGGTGGTGGTCCTTCTTTTTGTGGTGCTGTTTTGGCAGTACTGCATGCGGTTACGGCAATTGTAGCAATTAAAAGAAAAATATATCTAGTTCTGTATAACAATGTTAAATGGGTTTTTAAGTCCTTTAAATTCATCTAAGTCGGCAGTTATGCTTCCGACGCGCAAACTTGCCTGTAAGCGTAAGGGGATTTTATTTTTGTCACTACTCACCCAAAGGGTAATGCTTTCACTACTCTTAAACACACGCCCCGACTGTACATAGGGTCTAAATTTTAATGAATTAACATAGCCAAATTTCGTTTTTATCATTTCGTCTCCTAAAAACTTAAATTTAAAGCCAAAGTTTTCAGCATCAAAAAACAAATTGACTACAACAAAATCGCCTTTTTTGATATTAGAGGTGTCCAAATTTTCGCGTAAATAATAAAAGCAGGAAATGAGGTCTTGAATGTTAGGCTCCGTTTTATAGGTCCCCTTTTCTCCTTTAAGCAAATCATTTACTGAAGCCGTGTTGGCTTCGTGATCAAACCTAATGGTAACATTTTTTTTATATCCTCCCTCGTTGATGTTCCGAGTAAAATAGAGCGGTCGTACTCCATTGATGTCAAAATATGAGTCGTAGTAATCATCAACTTTAAAAAAAAGTCGGGCAAGGCCAGTAGTTTTTCCAACGCCTTTAGCGTGAAAAACAGGTTTTCCTTCCCATAGCTCTTCGTTAACTTCAATGGTGGCATAGCTAGCGTTAAAAATCCCATAATGTATGCGAAACTTAAACCATTCTCCCGAATTAACGGCTTGAAGCATTGCGGCGGAGGTTTCAACTTTGTTTGGGCTTTTTGTCAGTTGATTCTCTTGGGCATACATGTGTTGTATGCTTACCAGCAAAAACATCCAAAAACATCTTTTAAACAGCATTTGGGCAAAAGTACATAAAACCATTCATCATAAGTGTTAAAAACGCCAACCAAAATTTACGTGATAAATCAATTTGCCATACTGTGGGCTATAGGCAGTTGTAAATTCGATTGGCCCTGCAAACGTTTCTAAACCGTATGCCAAACCCGTGCCAAAATAATCGGGTTGCTTTAGCCATTCCCCTGTACTAAAAATGTCATCGTTCATTATACCTGTATGAAATAATACTCTAGCATGATGTCTAGGTAAAAATTCATAGTCTAGCACTATTTCCCCTTTTATAAAACTGTCTGCATCATCATGATGTTGTGGTAGCCCTACAAAAGGTTGAAAATTTAATATAGGAGGATAGCCATACCCCCCGAAAGTAAACTCGAATGTTGAGGCAGAGGGCTCCCCAACCGAAAACCCAGCCATAGTATTCAATGAAACGCTCCATTTATTGTTCAAAGAAAAAGCGGCCCCCGTTTTAGCTTTGGCAACTACAAAAGGAGTAAACGCCCCTAGGTCCTGATTAGGCGTTTTTCGACTAAAAAAGTATTCCATGGAGCCATCGAAAAAACCACCCTTTTTTGGATAAAATGCATTGTCTCGAGAATCAATTTTTAAAAATCCATAGGTGCTATAATAATCTGCATCATCAACGTATAAAAATTGCCTCGTTTGGTCGTCATAGAGGTTTGTTTTAAGCTTATTTTTTTGGTGAGAAAGCCCAGCGCCTAAGACCATTTCTTCTCTAAAGAGGGTTTGTAAAAAAAATTTGTTTTTCTGAACAAAAGAATGAAGAATTGAAACGTTATATTCGATTGATTTTAAGGGAATGGAAATCTCTGTTTCGAACTGGTCTAAAGTAGCACTAAAACCTACACTCCAAAAGCGTCCTTTATCAATAAAATACGAAAACGCATATCTAAAATACTCTCCAAATATAAAATCTAAAGAAACTTCATCATTTCTAAGTAACGAATGCTTCTGTGTAAGATTTACAAGCGCTGAAGCTCCTGTTAATTTATTGTAATTCAATCCTCCTCTAAACAGGGTTGTATAAGGAGATTCTTGCAAATCTATTTGCAACTCTTCCTTATTGTTTTTTGTCACAAGCGAATATCGAAAGGAGTCAAAATTATTAGTTGCTGCTAAATTGGTCAGTCCATCTTGAAGTTTTTTAAATGAATAGTGATTGTTTGGGGTTAGCCTAATTTTACCCATCAAATAATTGCGCTTATAATTTGGTGTTATCGAAACTGTCAATTCATCCAAATGAAATGAATCTGGAATCTTTTTAGGGTAACGCACATGTGGCGTTTGTTTAAGAGCAAGTTTCTTTAGTTGTGAAAAGACAGCTTTTCCAGCTTCCTCCCCCTTTTTTATAATGGCGGCTTGTTCGGCAAAAGAAAGGATAGAATAGTCGTGAATTTCTGGATGAATATAAATGTCTGTTTGGGCTATTTTTGGCGCCATGGTTTTTCCGGTTTGAAATGTCCCTATACGCATCAATATCTCTGAAAATGTTTTAGGGTTTACAGACGATGCAATATCCAACTGGGTGTCCACTCCAATAATAACATCAACGCCTTTTTGAAGCATAATGTCTATGGGGTAATTATCCGCAACGCCTCCATCAATTAGAATCTTGTCCTTAACTTTTACAGGCGAAAATATAGTGGGTAGTGCGCTACTGGCATTAACAGCTAAGGGCAAGAAGCCTTCTTCAAGTAGTACAGTTTCTCCCGTATTTATATCTGTTGCAACACAATAAAAAGGGATAGGCAGTTTACTAAAATCTTGTGTGTTACGCTGATCGTGCATCAATTTGACCAATAGATTATACGCATTTTGTCCTTTGGACAAAGAAATTGGAAATTGGATTTTTCCCTTAACTATTGGTAAGGTTATTGCATAGCGTTCATCATCTTCCTTGGTGTCAAAGGATTTTGAGGTACGGTCAAAATTGTCACTAACAATATCATTTAAGTCTATTCCTAAAAGCAGTTGCTCCAATTGACTTGCCGAGTACCCACAGGCATATAATGCGCCAACAATAGCCCCCATGCTTGTCCCACCAATATAATCGATCCGAACACCTGCGCGTTCAATCTCTTTTAACACTCCCACATGAGACATCCCTTTTGCGCCTCCACCACTTAAAATCAATCCTACTTTGGGATTTTCAAGGTTTTGTGCAAATGCCAAACTTAGCGCAAAACAAAAACAGATTGTGTTAAGAATCTTCATGGTGTAGGTTGTTATAAATGCTTTTGGCCTTCACAGGACCTAATATTTGGGTTAATTCATCTAGCGAAGCTACTTTGATGCGTTTAACAGATTTGAATTTTTTTAATAGTTCAGTAGCCGTTTTTGTTCCAACTCCGGGGATATTTTCAAGCGTTGAGCTAATAGCCCCTTTGCTTCGTTTTTTTCGATGTAAACGTACCCCAAAACGATGGGCTTCGTTACGCAACTGTTGAACAATACGCAAGGTCTCAGAGCGCTTATCCAAATATAAGGGAATTGGGTCGTTTGGAAAATAAAGCTCTTCTAGTCGTTTGGCAATGCCCAAAACAGCAACTTTTCCACGAATGCCTAACACGTCAAAACTTTTTAGCGCTGCATTAAGTTGTCCTTTTCCACCATCAATGACTACGAGTTGGGGCAAAGAGGCTCCTTCTGAAAGGAGGCGCTTATAACGACGATAAACGACCTCCTCCATGGAGGCAAAATCATCTGAGCCTACAACCGTTTTAATTCCATAATGACGGTATTCTTTTTTGCTTGGCTTACCATTTCTAAACACTACACACGCTGCCACTGGATTGCTTCCCTGAATATTAGAATTATCAAAGCCCTCAATGTGTATGGGAAGATCAGATAAGCGCAAATCCTGCTGCATTTGTGCCATCAAGCGTTGGGTATGTTGCTCTGGGTCTGTAATTTTTATTTGTTTTAGTTGTTCTATCCGGTTTTGCTTGGCATTTCGTAACGATAAATTAAGAAGCTGTTTTTTTTCCCCAATCTTAGGTACCGTTACGTATACATCTCCACCCAAGTCAATATCAAAAGGAAGTAGGATTTCTTTGCTTGTAGAGCTAAATCTTCTCCGAAGCTCCACCGCAGCTACACGTAATAGTTCGGCATCGGTTTCGTCTAATTTCTTTTTAAAAGTCATGTTGTGAAACCGCACAATAGAACCATAGGAAACTTGTAAAAAATTTACAAATGCTGAAGTTTCATCTGAAACAATCGTACACACGTCTACCGAATTTATTTTAGGACTTACCACAGATGACTTAGCTTGGTAGTCCTGCAGGGCTTCCATTTTTAATTTAACTGCTTGAGCATGTTCAAACTGAAGTGTTTCAACTGCAGCGCTCATTTCTCTGCTAAAGGCTTCGTTAACTTTCTTAAACTTTCCCTGTAAGATGTTTTGAATATGCCCAATAGACTCATTATAATGAGTCGTCGTTTGCTTTCCTACGCAAGGTGCTAAACAGTTTCCAATATGATACTCCAAACATGCCTTATACTTTTCACTCGCAATATTCTCAGGCGTTAAATCATAATGACACGTACGGAGTGGGTATAACTCGTTTATCAAGTCCAACAATACTCTAACCGTCTTGGCGTTAGTAAACGGACCAAAATATTCGGACCCGTCGTGAACAACCTTACGTGTAGCAAATACTCTTGGAAAACGTTCTTTTTTAATACATATCCAAGGATATGTTTTATCATCTCGAAGCAGGATATTGTATTTGGGTTGATGTTCTTTGATTAGGGTGTTTTCTAATATCAGCGCATCTGACTCAGTAGGTACTACAATATGTTTAAGGCCATCAATAGCATTTACTAAATTTTGCGTTTTTCGAGAATCTACCCGTTTTCTAAAATATGAGGATACGCGCTTTTTAAGGTCTTTGGCTTTGCCAACATATATTATCTCCCCTTGTTTGTCGTAGTACTGATATACGCCAGGTTCATTAGGCAGCGATGCTACTTGATGTTTTAGTGCCGCTTTAGTCATGGACACTAAAGTACAAAACTTCCCTGTGAAACGGCTATATTTATGCATGCCAAACAAGCAAGCTTTAAGAGAATTGTATTTTACTAAGCGCAAGTCGCTTAGGCCAGAGGTCTTAGAAACCGCAAGCGCCACAATTCTTGATCATGTTATTTCTGAAAATCTTATTGACCAGGGGCTTTTGATGATGTTCCTCGGAAGTTCAGCGCATTTTGAATTGCCCATGGAAAAATGGTTTGAATATTTTGAGCAACACCAAATTTGCGTTCCAAAAGTAGTTGATTCAAAAGGTCATATGGAAGCTGTTTGTTGGGAAAAAGGGCAATCCCTATTGCCAAACAAGTGGGGTATTTTAGAGCCACAAGGCAATTCCTTTATCCCCCCTGAAAACATAAAAACTGTAATTGTGCCTATGTTGTGTTTTGACCTAAACGGACATCGTGTGGGGTATGGAAAAGGCTATTATGATAGGTTTCTTTTTAGGTGTGCGACAAGAGTAAAAACGATTGGCCTTTCGTTTTATGATCCCATTGAAACCATTGAAGATGTAACTTCAAATGACTACTCGTTAGATATAGCGATTACTCCTAAAAAGGTGTATTTATTTTGACCCCCTTCGTGACTGCAACAACAATAATACGACTCCCGTACATATAGCGCTATCTGCAACATTAAAAACAGGCTCAAAAAAAGTGAAACTTGCGCCTCCAATAAGTGGAACCCACTCAGGCCACGTCCATGTAAACATGGGAAACTGAAACATATCAACAACATGCCCAAAAAGCAAGGGTGCATAACCACCATCTGCAGGTAAAAATTCAGCTACTTGTCCATAGCTGTTTGAAAAAAGTACGCCATAAAAGACGGAATCAATAATATTACCCAAGGCACCCGCAAATATGAGGGTGACCGCAATAAGCTGCGCTTTAGGCGCTTTTTGTTTTACTGCCCTAACCAGCCAATACCCAATAGCAGAAATCGCTAATAAGCGAAATATCGAAAGCAGAAGTTTTGCTGTGTCATCAGATATAAAAGGTAAAATATCATTGAGCCGAGCGCCCCAAGCCATGCCCTTATTTTCTACAAACAACAGCCGAAACCACCCCCAATCTATAAGAGCATTACTGCCATAGAAGGTTAAAGGGTAATTAAGTTTGATATAGCCTTTTAATGCTTGATCAACGACCAATACAGCAAAGACAATCCAACAAAGCTTGCGGAGCTTCATAAATTATGGCTGCATATTTTTAGCCTCAATACTTAACGTAGCGTGTGGAACAAGCTTTAATCGTTCTTTGTTGATAAGCTTTCCCGTTACGCGACATACTCCATAGGTTTTGTTTTCTATGCGGATAAGCGCATTTTTCAAATCTCTAATAAACTTTTCTTGTCGCAGTGCTAATTGGGTGTTTGCTTCTTTGGACATGGTTTCTGAACCTTCTTCAAAAGCCTTAAATGTAGGTGCTGTGTCATCAGTACCATTATTCCCATCGTTCATATAGGCGCTTCTAATAAGCTCAAGATCGTGTTTCGCTTTCGCAATTTTATCTTCAATAAGCCCTTTAAATTCTTGTAGCGCTTCGTCAGAGTATCGGTTTGTATTTTCCATGATGTTAAATTGTTACGTTTTTATCATTTCTACCTTTGTCTGCAATGAGTCAAATGACAATTCTGTCGCATCATTGCTTATGTTTTTTGCTACACGAATGGATGTAGCTAAAATTTCGTGCTGAATATACGCTTTGTTTTTATTTAAAACAGCGATTAATTCTTCACTTTCATCAAGTATAACCTCGATAGTATCTGTTACTTCAAAGCCAAGGTCTTTGCGTATGTTTTGTAATCGATTTACAAGCTCTCGTGCCATTCCCTCCAGTCGCAGCGATTCATTCATTTGAATGTCGAGCGCAACAGTAATGCCCTGTTCTGAAGCCACTAACCACCCCGCTACATCTTTGGAGCTAATGATTACATCATTTGCTTCTAAAATAACGTTTTTGTTGTTTATCTCAAGGGGAAGGGTGCCTTTTTGTTCAAGTTCTTGTACTTGATTATCTGAAAGTCCTTGAATGGCTTGTACAACAAACTTCATGTCTTTTCCAAAACGAGGGCCTAACGTCTTAAAATTGGGCTTAACTTCTTTAACTAGAATAGACGACGTGTCGTCTAGCAATTCGACCTCTTTTACATTTACTTCTGCAGCAATTATAGCAGCAACCGCTTCTACTTGTTGGCGTTCAGCCTTGTATAAAACAGGAATCATAATACGCTGCAAGGGTTGACGAACCTTTATTTTTTCTCGTTTGCGCAGCGACAATACCAAAGAGGTGATTTTTTGAGCACGCTGCATTTTTTGTTCTAGCTCAGGGTTAATGCAGGCAACTTCTGCTTTGGGATAAAAGGCCAAATGCACCGAAGAAAAAGTTTCTTTTTTTGTTATTCCGTTTAAATCTTGATACAAGCGGTCTGCATAAAACGGTGCTACTGAAGCCATCATTTTTGCAACACTTATTAAACATTCATACAAGGTTTGGTAGGCGGCAATTTTATCTTGCTCATAAGTCCCTTTCCAAAAACGACGCCGGCACAAACGCACATACCAGTTACTCAAGTCCTCTGTTACAAAATGTGAAATGGCGCGGCAGGCGCGAGTTGGTTCATAAGCATCAAAATGGGTAGTTGTTTTTTGAATAAGGCTGTGAAGCTCTGATAAAATCCACTGGTCAATCTCAGGTCTTTGCTTTAATGGAATTTCATCTTCAGAGTATGTAAAGCCATCTATATTAGCATACAAACTGAAAAAGGAGTAGGTGTTGTAAAGGGTACCAAAAAATTTACGCCTTACCTCTTCAATCCCTTCTGCATCAAACTTCAAGTTATCCCATGGATTCGCGTTGCTAATCATATACCAACGTGTAGCGTCTGCGCCATAGGTTTTGAGTGTTTCAAAAGGATCAACTGCATTCCCTAAGCGTTTAGACATTTTTTGCCCGTTTTTGTCTAAAACCAATCCATTAGAGACAACATTTTTATAGGCAACAGAATCAAATACGAGTGTAGAAATCGCATGAAGGGTATAAAACCATCCTCGCGTCTGGTCAACACCTTCAGCAATATAGTCCGCAGGAAAAGCTGTACGGTTGTCAATTTTTTCTTTGTTTTCAAATGGGTAATGCCATTGAGCGTAAGGCATCGCTCCAGAGTCAAACCATACATCAATTAGATCCTCTTCGCGGTACATTGGCTTTCCTGAATGGCTCAAAAGAACTATTTCATCAACAGTGTCTTTGTGTAAGTCTACGCGTCCATAATTTCGCTCCGACATATCATTTGACACAAAATCTTTAAGTGGGTTTTTTATCATCAATCCCGCAGAAACAGCTTCTTCTACCGCATCCCTAAGTGCTTCTATAGAACCAATAACTCGTGTTTCATCTCCCTCAGTTGTTCGCCAAATAGGCAATGGTATTCCCCAAAAACGAGATCGCGAGAGGTTCCAATCGTTAGCGTTTGCAAGCCAATTACCAAAACGTCCTTCTCCCGTTTTAGCTGGTTTCCACTGAATGGTTTGATTTAGCTCAACCATTCGCTCCTTATGCTCCTGAACTTTAATAAACCACGAATCAAGAGGATAATATAGTACCGGGGCATCTGTACGCCAACAGTGCGGATAACTGTGTACGTATTTTTCCACCTTAAAGGCTTTATTTTCTTGTTTAAGGCGAATGGCAATCTCTACATCAACTGATTTTTCGGGTGCTTCTCCCTTAGCGTAATAGTCGTTTTTTACATACTTCCCGTCGAGTCCGCCAACTTCGGGTCTAAATTTTCCTTGAAGGTCAACTAAGGGAACTGGATTTTCATTCTCATCTAAAATTAACAGCGGAGGCACAGGGGGAGAGGCTTCTTTGGCTACTTTGGCGTCATCTGCCCCAAAAGTTGGAGCAGTATGTACAATTCCTGTTCCGTCGTCTGTGGTAACAAAATCACCTGAAATTACTCTAAATGCATTCTCCGGATTTTGATACGGCAACGGGGACTCGTTCCACAATTGTTCGTAATGAATGCCTACCAAATCTGTGCCGGCTACATATTGTTCAATCCAATACGGAATGATTTTTTCAGCCTCCGTATAGGCATCCATTTTTTTCTGTGAGGTAACTTGTTTATAGTTTTTGCCAAACTGCTTGGTAATGAGTTTTTCGGCAAGTAAAACTCTTATTGGCTCGTGGGTATACTGATTAAAGGTTTGTATAATGGCATATCTAATTTTTAAACCAACGGTAAGTGCAGTATTAGAGGGAAGTGTCCATGGCGTAGTTGTCCATGCTAAAAGATGCAATGGCAAACTGCCTCTTAGGGCTTTAGGCAACGATGCATCTACCGCTTTGAACTGGGCAGTAACAGACGTATCGCTAACATCTCGATAGCACCCCGGCTGATTTAACTCATGAGAGGAAAGTCCTGTTCCAGCCATTGGAGAATAGGGTTGAATGGTGTAGCCCTTGTAAACCAATCCTTTATTATAAAGCGAAGCAAGGAGCCACCAGACCGATTCCATATATTTTGAAGTGTACGTAATGTATGGATCGTCCATATCTACCCAATACCCCATTTTTTTGGTCAAATCGTTCCACACATCCGTGTAGCGCATAACTGCTTTTTGACATGCTTTGTTGTAATCGGATACACTTATCGATTTTCCAATATCTTCTTTAGTAATTCCTAGTTCTTTCTCCACGCCCAATTCTACAGGTAGTCCATGCGTGTCCCATCCTGCTTTGCGTTTAACCTGAAACCCTTGTTGGGTTTTGTAACGACAAAAGATGTCCTTTAATGCTCGCGCTAAAACATGGTGAATTCCTGGCAACCCATTTGCAGAAGGCGGACCTTCAAAAAAAACAAATGGTTGGCTCCCTTCACGAGCGTCAACACTTGCCTCAAAAATGAGATGTTTATCCCAAAATGAAGCGATGTCTTCAGCTGTTGCTGCTAAATCAAGATGTGAGTAGTTAGGAAACACCCTTTTTCACTAAAAATTATGCATGCGAAAGTAACCAATTTAGCTCAAAATATTGTGTTGGTCCTTTGATGAATCGTTATAAGATATAGCGTAATGCCAACTTTACACTTCTTCCAGGGGCTGAAATACCGGAAGCAAATTCCCTATAATGTGTATCCCATATATTGAAAATTCCCCCCGAAAAGGATGTCCTTTTGTTAAAAGGATAAGAAAATTGCAAATCCCAACGATGCCAAGCAGGTGAGCCTGCAAAAGTCCCGTCGTTTAATAATGGTGTTTCTTCCAATCCGTCTTCGTCCCATGGGCTATACCGCTCAGGTGACTTAGCCTGCGCGTGATGCCACTGTAGCGACACTTCGCCCTTTGGGAGGTTCCAGCGGAGTTTTTGATTAACAAAAAGTGGGCTTATAGAGGGCAAATTACCGCTTGTTTCATTTCCATAGCCTCTGGTTAGCGTAACCGCAGCGCGATATGCTATTTTGGGGGTAATCTGCCACTTTCCTTGACCACTAAAGCCATAAACACGAACGGTTCCTACATTGATATTAGCAATGGTGCTTACCTCTTCCCCTGAGTACATAATTGTAGACGAGTCCATGGTTGATCCATCAAACTTAATCTTGTAGGGTCCACGAGCGATATAATTCTGTACAATGGCATAATACCCATTAAATTCAACAAAAGACCCATCGCTCCATTTTTTGTCTAGACCAACATCGGCGCTGTAAATAGATTCAGGCTTTAGCCATAAGTTAGGAACGCTTAATTTACCATTATTTTCACGTGTTTTCCCCAAATCGTCAATATTTGGAGCCCTAAATCCTGTTGAAAGTAATGCCTTTAGTTGCCACGTTGGGCTTGGTTTATAACTGTACCCAATAGTGCCATTTGAAGATTGATATTTTTGATAAGCCCTTGCCAAACGAGCGTCTATAAGTGCTTGTTCTGTCCAGGCGGCATCAAGTTCTGTAATAGTATGGCGAGCACCAAGGGTCAATGTGCTTTTTGGGGTTAGGTCATGGCGATAATCCACATAAGTAGCAAAGGTTGTATATGTGCTTTTATCGCTAGGATAACGCGTAGGAATTGGCGTTTTTTCTTGTAATCCCGCTATTATATTCCCTTGAAGTATTAACTCCTGAGCATACGCTTCAGAATGTACGCCGTTTTGGGCAAATTCAAGCCCGTATGAAAAATTTTTTCCTTCTTTTGTTTTTGTCTTAAAGTCTGCATTAAGACTAAACACTGTCAATTTTTCTATTTGTGTTTCTCGAGAAAGGCTAGAGAACTTACGTTGAATTCTAGACTCTTCCAACAGCTGCAACGCAGCAATAATTTTCCCTGAATAGAGCCAAGAACGCTTGCCAAAAAAACTGATTTGAGGTGAAAAAAGTAATCTTTTTTGGGGGCCGTACTCCCAACGTGCAAACCGTAATGTGTTGTCCTTTGTTTCGGTAAGTTTATCAAAACGAGGGATATTCCCTGACTTAGAGCCTTGAATGTTGACTGAATATTTTATTCCATTAGTCGTGTGATACACCCATTTTTGAAGAAGGTCAACTTGCTCATAGCCAGAATTCCTTTGTGAATCTTCATTGTTGTTTTTAGAAGGTAAGGGGTGATATTGAGTATTCGAGTTTTGAGAGTATGTAAATACCTTACCCCAGTTGTCGTATCCGTGAACGCGGCGTGCCCCCATGATGATGTCTCCAAAACGAGAATAAGAAATTTGCTGTAGCACTGCCCATTTGGGGGCGCTATATTCCATCGACATCGTCTGTTTTGATGTGTTTTGAGTAAATGTGTAAGATGATGCCCCTGAAATAGTTACTTTTTTTTCTTGGTTTATAAGTGGTGTTTTTGTGTAAAAGTGGATTACTCCGCCCAAAGCATCAGAACCATATCCAACAGACGAAGGACCAAAAACAACTTCAGCCCTACTAAGGCTAAAAGGATCAACACTGATTGCATTATGTAGATGCCCGGAACGAAAAATAGCATTGTTTAGTCGAACGCCATCTACAACCAAGAGAACTCGGTTGGCTTCAAATCCGCGTAACACCGGGCTTCCGCCGCCACCCTGAGATTGTTGCACCCGTACTCCTGGAACTTCGCGAAGTAATGCTGTGGTGTTTTCTGGTTGGTATTTTTCTATTTGTTTTGAAGTTATAACCCCTATTTGCTGGGCTAAACGTTGTTTTTTTTCTGTTGATCGAGAAACGGAAAGCACTATTTCGCCAAGCTGTTCGGCGTCTGGTGTCATCCAAATAACCTGTTGTTGCTTAATTTTTTTCTTAGCAACCCTCTGAGGGCTATAGCCCATATGTGTAAATGATAGTATCGCATTATGAGAGAAAATTTCAAGTTGTGCTTCCCCATTAAGATCAGTTGTAGTATAAAGGTCGTTTTCTTTGTCTAAAATGACAACACCCGCAAGTACTTCTTGAGTAAGAGCCTCCTTAATCACTATTGTTTGGGCATTCCCCCAATAAAGAGTAAAAAGCAGAATGCTACGTATTAAATACTTCATAAAGAATTTCTAGTGACTTTGGCTTTCGAAACGACTGAAGATGCAATTCATAGTAACGCATGAGTAGCTCCAACAAACTTCTTCGTTGCTTGGCGGTAGCCAAAATCGTTTCCAATGTATCAAATTTCGTACCTAAAAAGGTTTTGAATAATAAAATTTCATCGCCCGCCTCACATTTGTTATTGTTCAATTGGGTGCAAAACTGGCCGTTTTGGAGGTCAAAATAGGGGTTTTCTATGGCAGAAATATCAGGGTAAAACCCTAAATATTTTGTTAATTGAATAAGCATAAAAATATGGCCGTTAGCAACATAGCTGTGTGTTTCTATCCATGCAAGCGCATTTGACAAAAAGCTGTACAGCGCATGATTTTGCTCTTCTTCTCTTAAAACCGATCGTAATACCTCCGCCAAAAACAAGCAAATACAGGACTTGTTAATGTCTGTTGAAATGGTCGTGTAAGGCGTGCTAATCTTGGCGGATTTGAGTACAGAAAGGCCATTGCGTTTTGGCGTTGATGCTATAATATCGAGTTGTGTAAGGGGCTGAAACATCCCCATAGAAACGTTTTTGTTTCGTCTAGTTGATCGAACTCCTTTTACTACAAACGAACGAAGCCCAAACTCTAGGGTATAGGAGTGCAAAACAATACTCGATTCGCCGAACTTGGTAGTGTTAAGTACAATTCCTTGAATAGGTGGCTCCATTAATTAACAATCATGACTTTTTTAACCGCGCTTTCAACCCCGTCTTTGGAAGTAATAAAAATAAGATACACTCCCGAGCGTACGCGTTGCCCTGAAAAAGATTGTACATTCCAACTGATACTGCCCCCCTGGCTAGTAGTTTCATAAACAAGGTTTCCGGCAATATCTGTGATTTTAATACGTGCATCTTGCTTTAATCCACGAATAATCAAATTCCCTGCATATCCTGGCCTTACGGGGTTAGGGAAAACAGTTGCTTCAGATAACCCTATAGATTCCGCATAAGCATTGCCTTGAAAAACTACCATCCCTTTTAATGTTCCCAAATAAACTTTGCCAGTACTGTTGTCAATACCAATAGTTTTTACTGAAGATGTTGGTAGTGGACTATTTTCCTTAGTAAAATGGTGTAGAATTTCTGTCCCATTTGGGCTAAGCAAAAACACACCCGATGAAGATGTGCTAACCCATTTTTGGTTGTTTGCGTCGACTTCAATATCGGTAATAAATTGTCCGCTTAAAAGCTCGCTTAGGTTGCCTCCGTCATCAATGATAATTGGGCGCAGTTGGGCTTCTTCTTCAAAAAACCGGTTTGGCGCATACAAAACAGCAATCCCACTTCTTGTACCAACCCAAAGTCTGTTGTCTTTGTCTAATTTAATACTGCGAACATCATCGTTAGGGAGTCCCAGATCACCTCCCAAAAAGCGCTTCATTTTAGGAGGCGATTGGGAAATGTCTACTCCAATCAATCCGCTTCTTGACCCTCCAAAAAAAAGTATTTTGTCATTATATAATTCCATATTGGAGTATCCTGCTTCTTTAGAATAATCTAATACTACTTCTGATAAATCATACGAAGTCCATTGGCCTGAAGGGCTTCGTTTTTTAAGCCCTTTTTTTATATAAGTCGTTAACGACCAAAGGTTTTCATTATCATCAACAAGAGCGTCTCTGACGCGAATACTAACGTAATTAGGCCCTTCAAAAGAAATGCTCTCTAATCCGCTATTGGTTTGATTCCATAAGTCTACAGGCATGCCGTCTTCTAATACTACAATTCCCCCATGAAAGGAACAAACGTAAAATGTACCTAATTCCAATGGATGGGCAACCACGCGTACAATGCTTTCTTTTCCATAAAGCTTCTCGTTATCAATATTGTTCCATTGCCCATTATAAACATGGCTTAGTCCATGGTTTTCTAATGGATAAGGATTGTAAAATGTTTCATAATCTCCATGTGCTATCCAGAGTTCATTGGACAAGGTTTCGATATCAAAAATACTGTTAACTAATGGTCCCTGAGGGCTTACGCTCTTATCATCCAAAGCAGAATATCGAATTAACCCTTCCGAAAATGTGCCAATCCAAAGCTCGTTATTTGCTTGCAAAGCAAACGCATAATTATTCGATTTTACCCCCTCAATGTCGCTTAATGTTTGGTTTCTTGAAAAGGATTTATTTATATCATAAATGCGATTAGAAACCGTAACAACAACTCCATCTTCATGCGGCATTATACTTCTCAGCACCCCCGGAAATTTTGCTTTTTGTTCTATAGCATTGCCCAGTTGAAAAAAAGAGATTTCGTTTCCTAAATCTTTTGCGCCATACAATGTGTTGTCTTGTTCCCAAAGGGCTTTCCAACTTCCGCTTGAGATTTCAGTCCACGTGGAGGTCATTTGTATTTGTGGGTTATTTAGGGAAGTGCTATAAAGCCCTTCTGCTGTAGCGGCGTAAAGTTGATCCTCAAAAACAAATGCTTGATAGACGGTTATTCTATTTGTCGTTGTGCCAAAATAGTACGTATCGCCAAACTCCAGTGTTGAAGGGTTGACTGCAACAATTCCAAATCCTGTTGCTAAATAGGCTGTGTCGGCACTAATTTGGATGTGATAAATCTGCTTTTGGGCAGCGGTAATGATTTCATTTCGCTCAATAGCATTGTCAAGGGTTATTTTTTTTGTAGAGAGCTCTATTTGAGCTAAAAGTCCGTTCTCATGCCCTACAATAATATAGTTTTTAAATCCTGCCAGAGAGGAAATATTGTCTCCAGAAAGGCCGTCAACAGATGTTATGGTTTCCGCAGTATCTTGTGTTGTGTCATAAACAAACAATGCGTTCTCAGCGGCAACAACAATACTTTGGTCTAAAGCCACCCCTGTGCTCGTGTTATAGTAAGAATACATGGATTCCCACTGTTTATTTTGAGCAAAAAGAATTTGGGTGCAAATTAGAGCACAATAGCAGAATACACTACGAAGAACTGGCTTCATTATTAAAAAAACGAAAAATACGCTGTTGTGGTATATTACACAACTCCTTGTGCTAACATCGCATCAGCAACTTTCACAAAGCCAGCTATATTGGCTCCTTTTTCATAGTTTATCGAACCGTCGTCTTGGGCGCCATAGGAAACACAAGCTTTGTGAATGTCTTTCATGATGTCTTGAAGGCGTTGATCTACTTCGTCGCGAGTCCAATTGTATCGCAATGAGTTTTGTGCCATTTCGAGTCCTGAAACCGCAACACCTCCTGCGTTTGATGCCTTACCTGGCGCATAAAGCACCTTGTTTGCATGAAGATGGGAAATTGCCTTGGGTGTAGAAGGCATATTTGCTCCCTCACTAATACAATAACACCCGTTAGAAACCAATGTTTTAGCATCTTTTTCGTCTAATTCGTTTTGGGTGGCACATGGCATCGCAATATCGCAGGGCACTGACCAAGGCTTTTCGCCTTTATGGAATGTTGCTTTTGGATATTGTTTCACGTATTCGTGTATGCGTTGACGTTTTACATTTTTGAGCGTCATAACATATGCAAGTTTTTCGTCGTCTAATCCTTCAGGGTCGTGAATAAAACCGGATGAGTCCGATAGGGTAAGCACGGTAGCGCCCAATTGAATCGCTTTTTCAGCAGCGTATTGCGCCACATTTCCAGCGCCAGAAATCACTACTTTTTTACCCTCAAAACTTTCCGCTCTAGTTTGAAGCATATTTTGAGCAAAGTAAACTGCGCCATAACCAGTTGCTTCTGGGCGGATAAGTGATCCTCCCCAAGAAATTCCTTTCCCTGTCAAAACGCCTGTAAACTCATTTTTTAGCCTTTTATACTGTCCAAACATATATCCAATTTCACGCCCCCCTACGCCGATGTCTCCTGCTGGGATATCTCGGTTTGGACCAATATGACGGAACAATTCGGTCATAAAACTTTGGCAAAATCGCATGACTTCAGCATCGGACTTGCCTTTTGGATTGAAGTCGGCGCCACCTTTTCCGCCTCCCATAGGAAGCGTGGTTAACGCATTTTTAAAAACTTGTTCAAAAGCCAAAAATTTTAGAATGCTGAGGTTTACAGACTCGTGAAATCGAAGCCCTCCTTTGTAAGGGCCAATAGCGGAGTTCATTTCTATACGATAGCCGCGGTTTACTTGAATCTCGCCACTATCATCAACCCAAGGCACACGAAACATCACCACGCGCTCGGGTTCAACCATTCGCATCAAAATATTTTTTCCGTGATATATGTCGTTTGCAACAATGTAAGGCAATACCGTTTGGGCTACTTCCGTTACGGCTTGCATAAACTCAGGCTCATGAGCGTTTCGGCTATTTACTTCCTCTAAAAAGCTATTGATAATTTGTTCCATGGGATTCGAATTGCTACTCGAAATTACACTTTATTTTAAAAACTAGCCCAATGCTTGTGCTAAGTCGGAAATTAAATCTTCACTGTCCTCAATACCAACGCTTAGGCGAATAAGCCCATCGGTAACCCCTGTTTTTTCACGTATTTCTTTTGGGATTGATGCATGGGTCATACTAGCAGGGTGTCCCGCAAGGCTTTCCACGCCTCCAAGTGATTCTGCAAGTGTAAATATCTTAAGGGCTGAAACAATAGCAACGGCTTTATCCAAGCTATTGTCTTTGTGTACAAAAGAAATCATCCCTCCAAAATCATCCATCTGGGCTTTTGCGACTTCGTGGTTTGGATGGGTTTCAAAGCCAGGCCAATACACCTTTTCAACATCAGGATGCGATGTTAAATATTCTGCAACTGCTCGTCCGTTTTCACTATGTCGTTGCATTCGAACATGCAATGTTTTGATTCCGCGTAATACCAAAAATGCATCCATGGGCCCTGGTACACTACCGCTAGAGTTTTGAATAAATGCCAACCTTTCAACAAGGGCAGTGTCGTTAAGCGCCAACGCGCCCAAAACGACATCACTGTGTCCGCCAAGGTACTTTGTTGCCGAATGCATTACAATGTCTGCGCCGAGTTCTAAAGGGCGTTGCAAATAGGGCGAGGCGAAAGTATTGTCAACCGCTAACAATACGTTGTTTGCCTTAGCAATTAAGGACATTGCCTTAATGTCAATGATTTGCATTAGTGGGTTGGTTGGTGTTTCCACCCAAAGCAATTTGGTGTTTGCATTTACGTGCTTTTTCACTTCGTCTATGTCTCCCATAGGAACAAAATGAAAGGTAATCCCATAGGCTGCAAATACTTTGGTAAAAATACGATACGTCCCCCCATATAAATCGTTAGTTGAGATGACTTCGTCTCCAGGCTGTAAAAGTTTAATTACTGTATCAATTGCTGCCATGCCTGAAGCAAAAGCAAGTGCATAATTGCCGGACTCTATACTTGCCAGAGATGCTTGAAGGGCCGTGCGGGTAGGGTTATGTGACCTACTGTATTCGTAGCCGAGGTGTTCGCCAGGCTTTGCTTGTGCATAGGTTGACGTAAAATAAACAGGAGGCATCACGGCGCCATAAGCTTTATCGGGATGTTGACCGCCGTGTATGGTTCTAGAATTGAATTTAAGTTTTTTAGGCGCCATGGCTTTCTTTTTGGCAAATGTATTTAAGTTTACCAAAAACACCTCGAATTCCCAATAATTTCCTAAACTTTGCAACACTATGGAAAATACATTTCTTTACCTATCAACTTGTTCTACTTGTATTCGTATCATTAAGGAGTTGGGTATTGAAGGTGCGCATTTTTTACAGGACGTAAAGCAAAAAAAGGTGACCTCTCAACAATTAGCTTTCTTATATGAGGCCACAAAAAGCTACGAGGCGTTAATTAATAAGCGTGGTCGTGTGTTTGCTCAACTCAAAAACCAAGGCGCTGGGTTTACCGAAGAGGTTTATAAGCATTTGTTAAAAACGGAATATAGTTGTTTAAAGCGACCTATTCTTATTTGGAATAATGAGGTGTGCCTAGGCAATGCAAAGAAAACCGTAACAGAAATGCATAAAGCCATCTATGAATAAACGCAGCTTAGCTTTACTGGCCGCTCTTGGTGCCACTACCATTTATGGGCTTAATCATACCATTGCCAAAGAAGTGATGCCCACTTATATTCAAGGGTTTGGTTTTATTCAGGTACGCTTATTGGGCGCTACATTGCTGTTTTGGCTGGTAAGTTTCTTTTTGCCCTCTCAGCGCATAGATACTGCTGATTGGGGGCGTATGCTTTTTTGTGCTTTTTTGGGCATGGGCATTAATATGTTGAGCTTTTTTAAAGGATTAGAGCTTTCGACACCTATCAACAGTTCGGTACTTATTACCATGACGCCCATCTTAGTTTTTGTTTTTTCTGCGGTGCTTATAAAAGAAAAGCTGTTGCTCCCCCGAATAATTGGCGTCGTTTTGGGATTATTAGGGGCTCTAGTGCTGATTTTGTTTGGAAATGAAGTTAGAGCTGACGCACCCAACATACCGCTAGGAAATCTACTTTTTATGCTAAATACTGCGGCTTTTGGGCTGTATTTAATTTTGGTTAAGCCATTATCTGCAAAATACAATGCTATACACCTGCTCAAATGGCTGTTTTTGTTTGGGTTAGTGATGTCACTCCCCATTACTTATAAGGAGTTTAATGCGGTCCTGTGGGCACGCCTCCCTTTTGATGCTATTTGGCGGTTTGGCTTTGTGGTGGTGGGAACGACATTCTTGACGTATTTGTTGAACGTCTATGCGCTTAAGCAGTTAAAGGCCAGTACTATTGGTGTTTTTACCTATTTGCAGCCCCTTGTTGGCATCGGGTACACTATTGCGGTTGGGGCTGATGCGTTTACCTCAACAAAGGCGCTTGCCTCTGTCGTTGTGTTGGCAGGCGTTTATTTGGTGACCAAACGGTATGAGACAAGGGATTAGTAGGCGTTATCTTCGCCTCTTATCATATTAAGCACCGTCCGAATGATAATTTTAATGTCTAACGCAAAAGACCAGTTGCGGATATAAAAGATGTCGTATTTCACACGATTAATAATATCCAAATCCTCTATAATTTCCCCTCTAAACCCTCGCGTCTGAGCTAATCCAGTGATTCCAGGTTTTATGGTATGTCTTAACTGAAATGAATCTATCTGTTTTTGATAATTCTTATTATGAATTTCCATGTGTGGCCTTGGACCAACAACGGACATATTACCTAAAAACACATTAAAAAACTGCGGGAATTCATCTATGCTGGTCTTCCGTATTATACGCCCAATTCTAGTCACGCGCCGATCTTCTTTATTAGCCTGTGACTCATCGATATTATTGGTCATCGATCGGAATTTATAACAACGAAACAGCTTATTGTTTAGCCCATTTCGGTTTTGAATAAATAGCACCGGTCCTTTAGATTCGAGTTTAATTAAGGCTGCAACTAAAGGGAAGAGCCATGATATCACTAATAGTATTACTGTTGCAGAAAAAAACACATCAAGCCCCCGTTTAAGATATTTGTTTATGCCCTGATTCAAGGGGGAAAATTGTGTTTTATACACAGGAGTATAACCATAATAATCCACATCTTTTGATTTGATAATAGCATCGTGAGTATCAAAAATAAAAATCGGTATTTGTAACAATGCTATTTTTTCTAGACTCCTTTTGTGTGTATTTGTGTTTGCGTTTTTTTGGTAGATAAACGCTGCTGAAATTTTATGTTTTTTCACTGTTTCTTTGGAGATTTCAAGTTCAGCGTTTAATCCCAAATCATAAATCTTAAATCCAATATGGGGGTTGCTTTGTAAAAAATTAGTCATTGTTAACGCTTTTGCCTTATCGCCCAATATTATAATGGTCTCTTTGAAGGTTTCTTTTTTTGCACGTAAAAACCTGATTAAGGTAAATATGAAAAAACGATATGATAACTGTATGAATAACAATATTGCTGCCAAAGCAGCATCTTCCCATTGGGGGTTGCGAGAAAAGAGCGAAATAGCAACTATTTGAATACATAAAAAAAGAACCGTCATGTGTAAAACCAAGCGGAAAGTTACACGAAGGAATCTGTCTGTACGACGTAACTTATAAATAGACCAATACGCTCCTATAGTTAACCATAAAAAAACAAATGCCATAAGACGAATGGCTGAAAATTCTGTGTTGTCGTATAGCATTAAACTGATATCACTATCAAGCGTATAGACTAAAAAAAGTGAACTCCCTATGTCAAGGACAAAAGTAAGGACACGAAAAGAGGCTAAAGTAAATCGTCTAATCATATAGTGTTGGTTACTAATATAACGATTCTGCTGTTGTCTTATTGTATCTACTTAGTTTTTGTACGAAGTAAAATCTCGGTGCTCGACTTTTTTAAGTTCTTCTTGGGTCAATGATTTAAAAAAGGTATAGGTGCGTTGCATACCTTCTTTGCGTCCAATCTTTGGTTCCCAGCCCAAAATTTCTCTTGCTTTGCTAATGTCAGGTTTGCGCTGCAATGGGTCGTTTTTGGGTAAGGGTTTAAATACAATTTTCTGATTGGTTCGGGTGAGTTCAATAATCTCTTGAGCAAAATCTAAAATCGAGATTTCGTCAGGGTTACCAATGTTTACCGGCAAGTGATAGTCGCTCATTAGCAGCCGATAAATTCCTTCTATTTCATCTTCCACAAAACAAAACGAACGGGTTTGTAAGCCATCGCCAAAGACGGTCAAATCCTCGCCACGAAGTGCCTGTCCCATAAAAGCCGGAATTACACGGCCGTCGTTGAGGCGCATTCTTGGGCCATAGGTATTAAAAATCCGAACAATTCGGGTATCAACGCCATGATAACGGTGATACGCCATGGTAATGGATTCCAAATAGCGTTTTGCTTCGTCATAAACGCCTCTTGGACCAATGGTATTCACATTACCAAAATAGTCTTCGGTTTGGGGGTGTACGAGTGGGTCACCGTAAATTTCGGATGTAGAAGCTACTAAGATTCGAGCATTTTTGGCCCGTGCAAGCCCAAGGGCATTGTGTGTTCCAAGCGCACCTACCTTAAGCGTTTGAATCGGGATTTTTGAATAGTCTATCGGGCTGGCAGGTGATGCAAAATGAAGGATATAATCCAAATCCCCTTCAACATCAATGTGTTCACAAACATCGTGATGCACAAAAGTAAAATTAGGGTTGTCTTCTAAATGCGCAATGTTGGACATGGACCCTGTAATGAGGTTGTCCATACCGATAACGACCATGCCATTTGTCAATAGTTTATCGCACAAATGTGACCCTAAAAATCCTGCTGCTCCGGTAACTAATGCGCGTTTCATCTGCCTATAGAATAATAATCAATGCCTAAAGCTTCCATTTCTTTTGGGCTATAAATGTTGCGGCCGTCAAAAATGACATTGCTCTTAAGGGAGCTTTTTAACTTCTCAAAGTTTGGATTTCTAAAGGCGTGCCACTCCGTACAAATCAACAGGGCGTCTGCGCCCTCAACAGCAGCCATCATGCTCGTGGCAAACGAGATGCTGTCGCCAAGTTTTGCTTTTACGTTGTCCATCGCCTCGGGGTCAAAAGCGGTAACCGTAGCCCCTACAGCAAGTAATTTTTCAATCATATACAAGGCGGGGGCTTCGCGGATATCGTCGGTATCGGGCTTAAACGCCAGGCCCCAAAGGGCAATTTTCTTGTCTTTTAAATCGCCTTTAAAGTGCATCGCTATTTTAGGAAACAATACCGTTTTTTGTTGCTCGTTTACGTTTATGACGCTATCCAAAATGGCAAAATGATGATTGGCATCTTTCCCCGATTTGTGCAACGCTTTTACATCTTTTGGAAAGCAAGACCCGCCGTAGCCAATTCCCGGAAACAAAAAGCGTTTTCCAATGCGTTCGTCTAGCCCCATGCCAATACGTACATCGTCAACATTAGCGCCTACTTTTTCGCAATAGTTAGCAATTTCGTTCATATAGGTAATTTTGGTCGCCAAAAAGGCATTTGCGGCATATTTGGTAAGCTCTGCCGATTTGATATCCATAAATACAATCGGGTTTCCTGAGCGCACAAAGGTTGCGTAAAGTTTTTCCATGGCATTTTTAGCCCGTTCGGATTCTACCCCTACAACAACTCTGTCGGGTTTCATAAAGTCTTCTACGGCAAAGCCCTCGCGTAAAAATTCGGGATTAGACACCACATCAAAGGGGACATCCGTTTTTTCCTTTAACACTGCTTTAACTCGCTCACCCGTGCCTACGGGTACTGTACTTTTACTCACTACAATTTTGTAGTCTTTCATCAGCTCACCGATTTGGTTGGCAACCCCCAACACGTATGACAAATCCGCAGAGCCGTCTTCATCTTCGGGGGTTGGAAGGGCCAAAAAGATTACCTCTCCATGAGCTACTCCTTCTTCAATGTTGGTAGAAAAGTGCAATCTTCCTGCCTTTATGTTGCGTTCAAAATAGGTTTCCAGGTGGGGTTCATAAATAGGCACCTCGCCATTTTGCATTTTGGCTACTTTGGTTTTGTCAATGTCAATACACAAGACCTCATTACCGGCTTCTGCCAAACAAGTTCCAGTCACTAAGCCTACATAACCAGTGCCGATTACGGTTGTTTTCATAGGTTCGTATTTAGCATTGAAAATAGTGTGTCTTCAATTGAATGTGGAAAATTAGTTATGCCCAAAAAATCAAATATTTTAGATGGGTCTCCTTTCAAATCGACAATTTCATTTTTTCTAACAAATTTCGGATTTGTTTTTACCTCAATATTGTGCTCGGATATATCAGTTAGTAGGTTTAAAATTTGTGAGATACTATATGATTTTACTGAGCATAAATTAAACGTTTGCGAATGTAAATCACTTATCATCAACTTGGCATAAACTTCTACTATGTCTTTAACGTTATTATATTCTCTGAAAACATTAATATTCCCTAGTTCAATAGATTTCTTTTTTTTTCTAAAATGACTTACAATTTTGGGAATTAAAAAATGTTGCTCTTGACCTGCGCCTGTGTAATTAAACGGTCTAACAATTATAATTTTAAGCTTTTCGAAATAATTTCTGGTCATATTTTCCATTGCCAGCTTAGAATTTCCATAATGATTAACAGGGAAAGTACTGTTGACTTCCGAAAGGGAACCTCCGCTATTTCCATAAACTGCAGCGCTACTCGCTAACATAATCTTTCTTGGAAATTGGTTCAACGAAATAAGTGCATCTAAAATATTTAGCGTTCCAAAAACGTTAACATTGTACATTTTCATAGGTTCTGCTGCGACAAAAGAAATTGCTGCAAGATTAATGATGTAGTCTGGAGTAATTTTATTTAAAACTGCATATACCTGTTCAATTTTTGTTAGGTCACAAATAACGTGTGTGTGTTTTGTGGGCTTTCCAATGGTGGTTCCAAACACTTCAAAACCTTGAAACGACAACAATCGCTCTAAATAAACTCCTGTAAAACCGTCAATTCCGGTTATTAAAACACGCATCTTAAAATGTTTCTCCTTTACGATTTCTTTCAATATCCTTTTGAACCATTATTGAACACAGTTCTTCCATAGAGGTTGTAGGTTTCCACCCAAGTTCCTTTTCAGCTTTTGAAGCATCTCCAAGTAAAATCTCAACCTCAGCAGGCCTGTAAAACTCTGGGTTTACTTTTACTAAAACATCTCCTGTTTTGTCATTTAACCCAATCTCGTTTTCTTCAGATCCCTCCCACTCAATATTTATATCAACCGCATTAAATGCAAGTTCAACAAACGTTCGGACAGTGTGTGTTTTATTTGTGGCTAGAACATAGGTAGACGGAGTGTCCGCTTGAAGCATTCTGTACATTCCCTCAACATATTCTTTTGCATACCCCCAATCTCTTTTGGCATTTAGGTTACCCAATTCCAAAAGTGAAGATTTACCTAAGTGTATTTTAGCAACGGCATCTGATATTTTTCTTGTGACAAATTCCTTGCCTCTCAACGGAGATTCGTGATTAAACAAAATTCCGCTAGTTGCAAAAATTCCATAAGACTCTCTGTAATTTAGTGTTGCCCAGTGTGCAAAAACCTTGGAAACTCCATAAGGGCTTCGCGGATGAAAGGGGGTAGTTTCAGATTGAGGAATTTCATGAACTTTTCCAAACATTTCAGATGTTGAAGCTTGGTAAAATTTTATTTTGGGATTTATCGCTGTATGGCTTCAAGCAAGTTAAGTGCTCCAATTCCTGTTATTTGAGCCGTTGCAATCGGTTGAGTAAATGAAACACCTACAAAACTTTGAGCCGCCAAATTATAAATTTCGTCAGGATAAACATCAGAGATTATTCTATATGCGCTGGACAAATCTACTAAGTCATACTCTAAAAGACTTAAATTTGGATGATTGTTAATCCCCAACTCTTCTATTCTCCAAAAATTAGTAGAGCTCGTTCTTCTGTATGTGCCATAAACACGGTAGCCTTTCTTTAATAATAGTTCTGCCAAATACGCAGCGTCCTGACCTGTAATTCCTGTAATGAGGGCTTTTTTCATTTTTTTGACTTCCAATTATAATATAGTTGCTCTACGGTTTCTTTTATTTCTTTTTCAAAACGCTCAGTAGAAAAACGTTTTGCATTTTCTCTTATTGTAGATTTATCAAACTTCTCCTCATTATCCATAAAAAAGTTTATCCCCTCAAGTAACGACGGTACAGACTGTTGGTAAAAAAAAACACCTGTGTCTGTTTTTGAAATTTGCTCCTCCGGAAATTTTCCCTTAATCGTTTCTAAAGCACCGCCGTTCCCAAAAGCAATGACGGGAACACCACAGGCCTGTGCTTCAACAGGGGCAATTCCAAAATCTTCTTCGGCCGCAAAAATAAATGCTTTTGCTTTTTGGGTTAAGGCAATCATTTCATCTCTTTCAACATACCCCATAATTGTAATGTTTGATGATGCTTTTGATTTTACTTTTTTCATATCTGGCCCATCGCCAATGACAATTAATTTATATGGGGTCTGCGAAAACGCTTCTACAATTAAGTCCATTTTTTTATAAGGAACCATCCTTGACGATGTGATAAAATAATCTGCAGTAGTATTTGATATTGTAAAGGCATTTATATCAACTGGAGGGTAAATAACAATACTTTCTTTACCATAAATTTTTTTAATCCTTTTAGCAACGTAATTGGAAAGCGTAATATAAAAATCGGGGCGATTGCTGGTTGCTCGGTCCCATATTCTTAAGTAATGTAAAATTAGCTTTGCAAAAAATCCTTTTATGCCTTTGTGAAGATTTGATTCAACTAAATATTGAGAGTATAAGTCCCATGCATATCTTACAGGGGACAAAACATAAGAAATGTGTAATTGGTCGTGGCTAGTTAAGACCCCTTTGCTGATACATGAAGAACATGAAAGAATTAAATCATACTCTTTAAGGTCAAATTGCTCGATAGCATAAGGGAAAAGTGGCAAATATTTTCTATAATGCTTTTTAGCAAATGGAAGCTTTTGGATAAATGATGTGTTTACAGCTTTTCCTTTCAGTATAGATTCTCTTTGGGCTGTGTCTAAAAAATCAATGAGGGCGAAATTTTCTAAGTCTGGCCAAATAGTATTAAAGCTTTCATTGCAGCGTTCAGCTCCACCATAAACAGTGTACCAATCATAAATTAATGCTTTTTTTATATCCACTAAATCGCTGTTTTTTGTGTTCGAAAAAGGAAAATGGAATTAAAAAATGTAAAAAAAATAATACCTGCCTCACGTTCAAAAAAGTTTTCAGTAAGTAACGCAATAATAAGCATTATTAGAAATGTTTGATGTATTAGGTTTGCTCGAACAAAACTAATATAAAAAAGAAGGCAAATTGAAATTAAACCAAATAAACCGTTTTTTAAGATTTCGTGTAAAAATTGATTGTGAGAATTGTAGTGCTGCTCAACAAAAGAATTAAAACTATTGTATGAGTAAAAGCTATAACATTCGTCGAGTTGATGTTGTACATTTCCAATGCCATAGCCAAAAGGGAACTTAGCTTTTAATGCCTGAAATACACAATGGTAAACACCGTACCTGTAGTTAACCTCATGAGGTGCTTGCTCTTGAGATGGAAGAGTCCTTTCTGTATTTGCGATTTTTTCAAACCTTTCTTTTAGTGGATTAGGTATTACCATAATAAAAATTAAGCTAAGCAAAGCAATGATTACTACTGCTTTTTTCATTCTTGAAATATAAAACACCAAACCAAAAACAAGGGCTAAAAATGCTGCCCTTGGTGAAAACAATAACATGGGAAATACAAAAATGAATGTAGCCATTGCTAAAATGAAAAGTTTGATATACCACTCCTTTGTAAACCATATTATAAAATGAATTGTGGCCACAAAAGAAAATGCAAAATATAGACCTAAATAGGGAAAATAAATTTTGGTAAGGTCAAAATAATTATTTCTGAAAACAGGATGGTAAAAAGAGTTTTTATTCCATAATTCTGAGAAATCCATTAAAAACAAATTTATCAGAACAAAAAGAGAAAGTGTTGCTGTGGAAAATATGAAAATCAACAATATTCTGTTAATCGTTTTCTTATCCATATGGTTTGAAACAAAGTAGACTGCAAGAGGAAGCAAAAAAAACATGCTTTTCCTAATTAAAATCTCACTGCTTTCAATCGTATTCAATACAACTATTGAAGATAAAAGGTCAATGATAAAATAACTTAATACAATAGCCAGCGTTAGCTTTGAAGTCTGCTCTTTAGTTCGAAAAAAGTTTATGGTTGATAGGATCAAAAGAAAGAAAAAGCTAAATTTAAAGGTGATGAATCCTGTAACAGGAAAGCTTGCCATCAAAAAAACAGTAAACTGAACTACTCCTTTAAAATTCATTTATTGTTCCAATTGTTCTTCAATTACTTTTTTAGGTGAATTTTTCTTTAAATGATTTTGAGCATTGGCCACCATTTGTTGAATGTCTGATGACTTATTTTGAAATATACTTACAATTTCTGTGAAAAATTCTTGTTGTGTATTTGCCAATCGAAACATTTCATTGGGCTTAAGCCCAATTCCTTCTGCCCCTGTGCTTGTAGAAACTACTGGTAAGCCGTTAACAATTGCATTTATGCTTTTTAATTTGACCCCCGCGCCATACCTCATTGAATTAATAAATACTGTGCTTTCTTCATAATACTTTAATAAAGATGGTTCATTAAAATAAAAATTTACATTTAGAAAATTTTTAAATTTTTCTTGTACTTTTTTTGCTTGAGCGTCTGTTGCACTTCCGCATACAATAAGTCTATAATCTTTAATTTCTTCACAAAGTAAAAGATGAGCACCATTAAGATACCACTCCAATGCATCCAAATTATTTTCCATGTGGAATGAAGAAATAAATAAGGCCGTTTTTGAGGATAGTTTTTGTATTTTGAAAGAACTATTGTACAAGGGTGGAACAAGAATATTGTTCTTATAGGGTGACTTTTTAATTTCATCATTGGAAATGTGCCATGCGGTCTGAATGAATGGCTTCAGGTATTGAATAAACCACTTAAACTTAATAGATTCTGAAATGAAATATATCTTGTGCGTTAATTTTTTTGTGCTTTTTGAAAGCTCTTTAAAATATTTAGTTTCGTTGTTTTGAACTCTCAACACCACGTTTTTAGTTTTTAAAGTATCATTAAAGAGAATTTTAGCTACATACTCTGAATACAAAATTGTAAGTCCATATTCCCCTACTAGGTTTACATTTGAGAGGGCTTTTCTAGAGTTAATTTGAAGTGGCGTTTTAGAAAAAAAGTCTTTGAGCTTATTTTTTCTATAAACTGGGTAAATGTTAACAAATGAATCATATTCTTTAGATGTGTATTTTTTATCAATGTCTGATTTTTCTTTAGTGCAGAAAACTAAGCTCACATCGTGGCCAAGATTTGATAAAATTGTGATTTGACTCCAAATATCGACAGTTCCCCCGTGTAATGTTGGGTAGGGCTTAAATGGAGAAACACATAATATTTTCATAATTCTATACTACTTTGTGTGTTTAAAAATAAGATTGTTCAAGTGATTCAAAAGTATAAAGTTTTAAACCAGTTTTTTCGATTAAAAACTTATACACTTCTACAGGATTTACTTTGTAAAAAGTACTTGCGCCTAAACCAAATTCAAAAATTACAACAGGCCTATACTTCTTGATTATTGTTATTGCTTCCCACATTGAATTTAAATACTAGTTTATCTTAAGCGATATATATTATGACAACCTATTAGTTAATTGTTTGTTTTTACTTTCAACAAAGCTAGCGATAGCTAGCAAAAGCCAAACTTCGTATTTAATGCCAAAATTAACGAACGTCATTCCTGAAAGCAACACAAAAATTAGCGCAATTTTTAAAATATAATTGGTGAATCCCCTTTTTAAGCGTTTTAACCTTAACAAGAAAAAGTTAATGAAGAACCACAAGAAACCAATTCCACCAAATGTTAATTGGTCAAAAAAATAGGTTTTCGTTGACAAAGCGTGGGATGAGTTAGTGTAAGAACTAATCTCTCTCAAATTAAGCTCATTAAAAAGTCCTGTTTCAAGAATCGTTTTAATGGATTCTGTATAATAAAGCAAATACGGACCTAGACCAACGCCAAAAGGGTGAATCAAAAAATGGTATAAAGCGGCTAAATAGCTTGTTAGTCGAGTTCCAAATGTTTGGCTAACATAAAATTTTTCAAAAACTTGACTAACGGCTGGTCTAACATAAAAGCTAAGTAATATGAAACAAATGATAAAAAGCAAATACCACACATTTTTAGAGCTGCTTTTACCAGCAAGGCTTATTAAACTTGGTATTAATGTAATCATTAACAAGAGTGTGAATCCTTTTGAGTCATTAACTGCTGTATAAAACAGCAAGAACAATAAGGAAGTGGAATAAATAAGTGTTTTTTTTGATTTAAGTATGTTTTTAGAAGCAAAATAAATTGGTAACAAAGAAAAAACCATGACAATTGTCCCTGACCAACTTGCTTCCATGGTTAGAAGTCTTATTCTCCAGTATTTACCTGGATTTGAATGTAATGACTGGAAAACTGTTATTCCATCTACATTTTGTGCGTTTTCTACAATCAAAACTATGATTAAAATTATTTGTATAAAATAAGTTTGCTTTGCAAGAATATGTATGTTTTTAGTTTTATTTCTTAGAAAGTTTTCGATAAATAAATAAAAAACAAATGCTGTCAAAGGATACATAAACATTTTAATGCTTTTAACTAATACATTTTCCCCAAGTATTGAAAGTGTATTTGTTCTTGCATATAAATAAATTAAAAAT
>JAURNV010000002.1 GCA_030830005.1 Flavobacteriaceae bacterium
CCATCGCCTCCCCCGCATTTTTGGTGGGCCATGGCTCATTAATACATGCATGATTTAAGATGACCTTTGAAGTTTTCTGTAGAAATCGAGAAAGGGTTTTGTGTGGTGGGCTTGCGCTAAGCAGGCAGGAAAGCGCAGCGGCTTTGGCTGCGGGGAGGAAAAGTCTTTCGTAGAGTTCGAAGAAAACTTCTGAAGTCTTGATTTTTTTGTTTCGTTTTTTCATCAAGGAAAAAATGAAATCAGGTTAGAGGGCGGAAGCCCTAAGCAATCATCCTTCACCCTAAAAAATGTGCATAAAAACACATTACCAACAATCCACTTAAAAAGCGCTAAACACGTTTTTTCTGACAATAAATATCCTATCTTGCTTCCCCCAATTTTAAAAACGTAGCAAAAAACGTGTCATCGGTTAGAAGCATTGCACATATGGATTTGGATACATTTTATGTATCTGTCGAGCGGTTGATGGACAGTAAACTCAACAACAAACCTATCCTGTTGGGTGGAACTGGCGATCGAGGTGTTGTTGCGTCTTGTAGTTATGAAGCACGAACATTTGGCGTCCATTCGGGCATGTCGATGAAGATGGCTCGTGAGTTATGTCCTGAAGGTATTGTTATACGTGGCGAGGCAGGTGTTTATAGTAAATACTCCAAAATTGTTACTGAAATTTTAAGAGAAGAAGTACCTATTCTAGAGAAGTCAAGTATTGATGAATTTTACTTGGACCTAACAGGTATGGACAAGTTTTTTGGCTGCTACAAACTTGCAGGTCACTTGCGCCAACGCATTATTAACGAAACGGGTTTACCTATTTCGTTTGGGCTTTCAAAAAACAAAACTGTTTCGAAGATTGCCACAGGAGAAGCCAAACCAAACAATCAAATCAACATAGATTTTGGATTGGAGAAACCCTTTCTTGCGCCATTACCCATTGGGAAAATTCCGATGATTGGTTCCAAAACCGGCTTCCTACTCAATCGTATGGGTGTTCGGAAAATAAAAACCGTTCAAGACATGCCCCTTGAACTCATGGAAAAAGCGTTTGGAAAAAACGGACAAAGCATTTGGTATAAAGCAAATGCCGTTGACAACAGTCCGGTAGTTCCGTTCCACGAAAAAAAATCCATCAGCACCGAACGCACATTTGAAAAAGACACTATTGACGTGTTGAAATTACAATCGATGGTAATGGCTATGGTAGAGCAATTGGCCTACGAACTTCGTCGAGCAGATAAGGTAACTTCTTGCCTCAGTATCAAAATACGGTATGCCGATTTCCAAACGTATAGCAAACAAAAAAAAATACCTTATACATCTTGTGACCATACCTTAATTGATATTGCCAAAGACATTTTTAATGTGTTGTATAACCGCCGTATACGTGTTCGATTAATCGGTGTTCGTCTCAGTGACTTGGCAGGTGGTGGGCATCAAATTGATTTGTTTAACGATAGTTCCAAGGTGTTAAAACTGTACCAAGCCATGGATAACATCAAAAAACGATACGGTGCCAACTCTGTACGTAGAAGTGGCGCGATTCAAATCAAAGGACTCGGGCGCGGAAACCCATTTAGCGGTGAGCCCAATGTGGTACCTGCACATAGGAATGCGTGATAATGTCTGAATTAGAGAAGGATTGAATGAAGGAGAGGTTGAGGGATTGAGGGATTGGAGGTGTGAATACTTACCGTCATTTACCTAATTGGAATGGCATTTGAAAATTTTGGTTAACAAATAATATTGAAGATTTGTGTGGCGGGTGGAGCCAAGCAACAAGCGAGTGCAACGGCTCTTGTTGTGGGGGAAATTGAAATAAATATTTGTCAAAAATTTTCAGAAGTCTTGACTTTTTTGTTTCGTTTTTTGGTCAAGAAAAAAATGAAAATCGGTTATAGGCTGATAAGCCTAAACGACAATAAAATTATAAAAATATTTATAAGAATAAATGTACCTCAACTGTCACTCCTATTACAGCTACAAATACGGCACTATGTCGCCGAAAGAGCTGCTTGATGAGGCACAAAAATATGGCATAATACGGTTGGCACTAACCGACATAAATAGCACATCCGGGAGTTTGTATTATGCTATGGAAGCACAAAGTCGAGGCATACAGCCCGTTTTGGGTATAGACTTTCGCAACAGCGCCGAACAAAAGTTTATTGCACTTGCCAAAACCAATTATGGGTTCCAAAAAATCAATGACTACCTATCACAACTTCAAGCCCTAAAAATCGAGGTGCCAGACGAAGCACCTGAAATGGAAGATGCTTATATCATATACCCCCTGTTTAACGCACCAACTCGAAACCTCAAACCAAACGAATACATTGGCATAACACCATCTGATAAACGCATATGGGGGCTTAAAAACAAAACGCAAATTCCGGATGCCAAATGCGTAGCGCTGCAGCACGTAACGTTTCGTACAAAAAGAGACTTTAACACACACCGCCTACTGCGCGCCATAGATAAAAACATCCTATTAAGTCAATTACAAACCACCGAACAAGGCTTACAGAAAGACACATTTCACTCTTTTGAACTCATTAGAGAAGACTATAACCTATACCCACACCTGATTGAAAATGCGAACAAACTTCTAGAACAATGCGCGGTGCACTTTGAATTTAACCTACAAGGGAAAACACAAAACAAAGAGACTTTTACTGGCAACAGTGCATCAGATTTTGAACGATTAAAAGCCATGGCAGATGAAGGTTTGGCCTATCGGTTCAACAATCGAATTACTCCCGAAATTGCGGAACGATTGGAAATGGAATTAAGGGTAATTAATCAATGTGGCTTTGTTCCCTATTTTTTAATCAACCAAACCATTGTTAATTATGCAAGAAACCAGGGCTACTTTTATGTAGGAAGAGGGAGCGGTTCAAACAGCTTAGTTGCTTATTTGTTGCGCATCACCAACGTAAACCCAATCGAACTTGACTTGTACTTCGAACGGTTCATTAATCCTAACCGAAAATCGCCACCCGACTTTGACATAGACTTTTCTTGGCGAGACCGGAATGACGTCACACAATTCATTTTTGACACCTATCCAAATACGGCTTTATTAGGTTCTTACATTACTTTCCAGCAAAAATCCGTCATACGAGAAATTGGGAAAGTTATGGGTTTACCCGCAGATGAAATCAAAAAACTACAACATACCGACGACCCAAGCCAATTAGATGAAATCACTCGATTGACCGTGCTGTATAGTCGATTCATTCATGGTTTACCGAGTCATCTGAGCATACATTCTAGCGGCATCATCATCACGGAAAAACCAATTCACTATTTTGGTGCAACAAGTTTACCACCAAAGGGATTCCCTACGGCTCATTTCGATATGCATATTGCCGAAGATGTAGGCATTCACAAATACGATATACTCGGACAAAGAGGTTTGGGTAAAATCAAAGACACACTACACATTATAAAAAACAATCAACCTGATGGTCCTGAATTTGACATCGACGACATCGATCGTTTTAAAAAAGACGAAAAGGTAAAAACCTTACTACGAAAAGGAGATTCTATTGGTTGCTTCTATGTCGAAAGCCCTGCCATGCGTGGGCTTATGAAAAAACTGGAAGTAGATGATTACAAAGGGTTAGTAGCAGCAAGTTCCATCATTCGCCCAGGGGTATCACAAAGTGGTATGATGCAAGAATACATTAAGCGGCATCGAACGCCATCGGCACGAGCCACGACGCATCCGGTGTTAGGAGAAATCTTGAACGAGACGTATGGGGTAATGGTATATCAAGAAGACGTGCTCAAAGTGGCACATTATTTTGCTGGGTTGACCTTAGAAGAATCAGACTTACTACGCCGTGGTATGAGCTGGAAGTTTCGTGAGCGTGTTGAATTTGTAGAAGTAAAAGACAAGTTTTTTAACAATTGTGAAGCAAAGGGTTACCCTTTAACATTGACCAAGGAAATATGGCGACAAATAGAAAGCTTCGCGAATTATGCTTTTGCCAAAGGACATTCTGCAAGTTACGCCGTTGAGAGCTATCAAAGTTTGTTTCTGAAAGCGTACTACCCGCTAGAATATATGGTGGCAACGGTCAATAACTTTGGCGGTTTTTACAGTACTGAGCATTATTTACAAGAAGCGCGATTAAATGGTGCTAAGGTGAGTTCCCCGTGTGTAAATAAGGCTGAGATTCAAACCATCATTCATGGCAAAGAAATTATTATTGGGTTTCAACATGTCAAAAACTTAGAGGCGCATACGATTACTCACCTGATCAAGGAGCGCAGAGAAAATAGTCCATTTCAAAGCATCGAAAATTTTGTAGACCGTGTTCCAGTGAGTTTAGAAATGCTTATCATTTTGATTCGCACCAATGCATTCAGGTTTACGAATAAGACCAAATCAGCGTTACTCTGGAAAGCACATTTTATGTTGGGCGCCGATAAAAAAGCCGTATCAAATACGAAATCCCTTTTTGGACACGGAAACATCAAAAATGTGGATGTCCCCAGTTTAGAACCCATGGATTTTGAAGATGCCTACGATGAAATTGAACAATTGGGTTTCCCCTTGTGTTCACCATTTGATTTATTAGAACCAGGCATTGGAGATAACAGTATTTTTTCAGATGATTTCCCAGACTTGGTTGGCAAAAACATACGAATATTGGGTTATTTGGTGCACCGTAAACATACCACAACTAGAGGTCGATACCCTCAGCAAATGATGTTCGGAACGTTTATGGACATGAAAGGTAAGTTTTACGATTCCGTTCATTTTCCACCGTCATTTCGACAATATAAAATTACGGGTAAAGGTATTTACGAATTGTATGGAAAAGTCTCTTCCGACAACGGTCATCATTCAGTCGAAGTAGAAAAAATGGAGAAGTTACCGTATCAGAAATTAGTAATTAGTTAGAGACAAAGTATCGCTCGACACTTCTGCTTTTTACATTTAGCCTACCATTCGTTCACCAGTCGCCATAGCAGCGCTCGTCATGATGTCCAGGTTTCCTGCGTACTCAGGTAAATAATGGCCTGCGCCAACAACTTGCAGCAACACGGATGTTTTTAATCCTGATACATGTCCTACGCCTTCAATAAAAACAGGTTTATCTGCAGGAATCTCTTCAAATTGAACTTCTTGGTGCAAAGAATACCCTGGCACGTACTGTTGCACTTCTGCTACCATCGCATGAATACTCTCTCGAATTTTTTCTTGATCAGCCATTTCACTCAGCGTGAACACGGTATCGCGCATCACTAATGGTGGTTCAGCCGGATTAAGAATAATGATTGCCTTTCCCCTTGTTGCTCGTCCTACTTTTTCAATGGCTTCGGATGTAGTTTCGGTAAACTCATCGATGTTGGCTCTTGTACCTGGTCCAGCTGATTTACTCGCAATAGACGCAACAATTTCGCCATAATGCACTTTTGCCACACGACTAACAGCTGCTACCATAGGTATCGTAGCTTGACCGCCACAGGTAACCATATTTACGTTCGATAAGTCTAGATCTAAATCGAAGTTGAAGTCTTTGTCAAAGCTTACCGCTGGGATCACGTATGGTCCAATAGCCGCAGGAGTTAAATCAACCACCTTCTTATCAGGGAATGCTTTAATTTTATCAAAGTTGTAATGATGTGCTTTGGCAGAAGTTGCATCAAACACAATTTTAATATCCTCCCACTCCGACATCTTTAGCAATCCATCAATACCTTCATGGGTTACGGCAGCACCCATTCGTTTGGCGCGTGCAAGTCCGTCCGATTCAGGATCAATACCAACCATGACGCTCATTTCCAAAATATTGGAAGTGCGCATTATTTTTATCATTAGGTCTGTTCCTATGTTTCCTGATCCAATTATGGCTGCTTTGATTTTCATTATTCTCTATTGAAGGACTTGTGGCAAAATTAAATTTTTGTTCTTGTTTTAAGTTCTAAAGTGTTGGTGATTTTATTTTTCATACTTTGATTACTGGAAAAGGTTCTAATATGTTCATACCTTTCAATTTGTCGCATAGGCTTATCAGTCCGCCGGCTGCCGGACAGGCTCTATAACCGATTTTTTTACCTTAATGGGTTGCTGATTAGGGCTTTCCAGCCCTATAACCATGGATTTCATTTTTTCCTTGATGAAAAAACGAAACAAAAAAATCAAGACTTCAGAAGTTTTCTTCGAAACCTACGATAGTCTTTTCTTACCCGCAGCCAAAACCGCTGCGCTTTCCTGCCTGCTTAGCGCAAGCCCACCACACAAAACCCTTTCTCGATTTCTACAGAAAACTTCAAAGGTCATCTTAAATCATGCATGTATTAATGAGCCATGGCCCACCAAAAATGCGGGGGAGGCGATGG
>JAURNV010000017.1 GCA_030830005.1 Flavobacteriaceae bacterium
AGGGGAATCTTCGTGTTATAACTCTTCTACGGGCAGTACCGTAGGCTTTTGATAGGGCTGAAAAGGTTGCTTGAGTAAGCTGCCTACCCTACTGTTTTCCGCCTCGTTGGGAAATACATCTACCCCCCCGCTGGCGCGCGCCTGCCTTGTTGCCAGAGGGGAATCTTCGTGTTATAACTCTTCTACGGGCAGTACCGTAGGCTTTTGATAGGGCTGAAAAGGTTGCTTGAGTAAGCTGCCTACCCTACTGTTTTCGTCTTCGTTGGGAAATACATCTACGCCATATACAATTTTTTCTGGAGCCAAGTTTTTATAGGTGCCTAACAGTCTATCCCAACAGGCAAAAATGTTTCCATAATTACTATCGGTATAGGGCAATACATGGTGGTGATGCACTTTGTGCATATGCGGGGTAACCAACACATAGCTAAAAATAGCATCCATTTTTTTGGGAAGTGTAATATTTGCATGGTTAAATTGACTTAACACCACCGAAAGCGACTGATACAACATCACAATGCCAATAGGCGTACCCACGACAAATACCCCAAGCAGTGTAAAAACAAAACGCACCAAACTTTCTAACGGATGGTGGCGGTTAGCCGTAGTTGTATCAACATGATGATCAGAGTGGTGTACCAAATGCACCATCCAAAGGGGTTTTACCCTGTGTTCTACCCAATGTGCCAAATAAGCACCAATAAAGTCCAACAGCATGACCCCCAAAACCACATACAGCCAAAATGGGAGTTCCACAAGATGTAGCAGTCCAAATTGGTTTGCCTGTACCCAATCGGCGGTAGCCAACAACAAAAATGCCAAGCCAAAATTTAGCACTATGGTGGTGAGAGTAAAAAAGAAGTTGGGAATAGCGTGTTGCCACTTTTTGTAAGAAAGCTTGCGCAAGGGTACCAGCCCTTCTAAAACCCAAAAAAAAGAAATACCGCCAATAAGAATTATACTGCGGTGCAACGAAGGAATGCTTTCAAAGTATAAAATCAGACTCTCCATAAGTCAAAGATATTGATTTTAAGCTATTTACCGTTAAGCATACGCTGAACAGTTTCGAGGGTTGTCATCAGTGTAATTTTATGTACCGAGTCTTTGTAGTCGCCCTGAGCAATGCGTCGCTCCAAGGTTTCAATAAGTTCCGAAATGGGCTGATGTTCTCTCATGTCTATGCCTGTTTAAGATAAAACAAAGCTAAAATATTATCCGCAAGGGTTGATATAAAACCTAGTTTGTATTTTTACCACGCTAAAACATACTATGAAGCCTTTTAAATCGTCTGTAAATACCAAAAAAGCGAGTTACAAAGAGAACTACGCCGAAATGGAAAAATTGGTGCAAGAGTTGCAACAACACCTTGCGAAAAGCCACAATCAAGGAACAGACGCATCGGTGTCTCGAGCCCGTAAGCGCGGAAAATTTTTAGCACGAGAGCGTATTGCGCTTCTTCTGGACAAAGACAGTCCTTTTTTAGAGCTTATGCCCCTTGCAGGACTTACACATCAAGGAGGTTTTGGCCCCGGCGGAACTACCGTTTCTGGCATAGGGTATATAAACAAACGCTTGTGTCTTATCAATGCGAATTTGGGAACCCGAAAGGGGGGTGCTGTGGATTATGCTACCAGTCTAAAAGTATTGCGCCTAGGCGAAATTGCGAGAGAAAACAAATTGCCTACCATAAATTTGGTAGAAAGTGGTGGTGCAAACCTCCCCGACCAAGACAGGGTTTTTAACAATTACGGGGCAGCTTTTAGAGAGATGTCACGCCGTTCCAAAATGGGTATTCCAACCCTTTCGATAGTTTTTGGTAATGCCACAGCAGGTGGTGCCTACGTACCCGGTATGTCCGATTATACCATTATGCAAAAAGATGCTGCAAAAGTATTTTTGGCTGGCCCTCCCCTAGTAAAAATGGCTACCAACGAAATAGCAAACGATGAAGAACTTGGCGGTGCGATGATGCACAGTCGTATATCGGGAGTTGCCGATTTTTTGGCGGAAGATGAGCAAGATGCGATCAGTATTGCCCGTGATGTCATCAAAACGCTGAAACCGGCACAACCCAATGCTGCACCTTCAACCCCCGTGGTTCCACCACGTTACCCCGCCGACGAACTCTTGGGTATTGTACCTGCAAACCTAAAACGTGCCATAGATGTTCGAGAAGTCCTAATTCGCATTGTAGATAATTCCGATTTTACAGAGTTCAAAGCAAACTACGGCATAACTATGGTGTGCGGTTGGGCAAAAATCAATGGATATCCTGTGGGAATCATTGCAAATAACGGCGTCATTTTTGCCGAAGCTGCCCAAAAGGCAACACAGTTTATTCAACTAGTCAATAAATCGAATACCCCCTTGTTATTTGTACACAATACTACCGGATTTATGGTAGGAAAACAATACGAACAAAACGGTATGATAAACAGTGGTGCCCAACTCATACATGCGGTTTCGGGGAGTACAGTGCCTCATATCAGCTTGCTTATTGGAAATTCCTATGGTGCAGGGAATTACGCCATGTGTGGACGTTCTTTTCAGCCTCGTTTTTTGTTCTCGTATCCTAATGTTCAATCTGGAGTGATGGGCGCCGAACAACTTGCAGGGGTTATGGAAATTGTGAAACGCCAGTCTGCGGCGTCTTTAGGTAAAGCAGTAGATGAAAAGCAACTCAAAAAGGAAAAAGATGCCATGTTTCAAGATGCACAACAAAAAGCGAGTGTTTGGCATGCTACTTCAGAATTATGGGATGATGGGGTAATAGACCCCAGAGAAACCCGCAAATACTTAAGTCTTTGCTTAGCGACGGTGAACAACACGCCCATTGCGGGTAGTGATGCCTTCGGTGTATTTCGAATGTAATTAGCGCAATACCTTTTGGTACAACTCCTCGTATTTCGGTACGATTTTTTCTACATCAAAGGAGCAGGCATGGGTGTAGGCTTGTTGCTTCAATTTTACCAACAATTCCTTATCTGATAGTAATGTTATGGCGAGCTTCGCCATCAATTCTACATCACCAACATTGGTTAAATAGCCCGTTTCACCGTGTATGTTTACTTCGGGCAAACCACCTGTATTTGATGAAATTACAGGTGTAGCGGCCACCATAGCTTCTAAGGCTGCCAACCCAAAACTTTCTGTTTGTGAAGGCAATAACATCAAGTCTGAATAGCATAAAATCTTACTCACCTCATTGGTTTTCCCGTAAAAAACAACATCGTCTGAAATACCCAATTCGTGGCAACGCGATTCTGCCGTTAACCGATCGGGGCCATCACCTACCATCATCAATTTTGCTGGCATTTCAGCACGTATTCTGGCAAAGGTTTCCACAACGTCCATGACTCGTTTTACAGGTCTAAAATTGCTAACATGGGTTACAATAACTTCGTTTGGTTTAGCAACAGCAGTACGCTCGCAATTCAGTCGAATTTTATCATATCGGTCAACATTGATAAAATTGGGAACCACGTGAATTTCTTTATGCACGTTAAAAAAACTAAACGTATCACTTCTTAAATCTTTAGAAACGGCTGTAACCACATCAGAATTATTGATGCTAAATGTCACCGCAGGTTTGTAAAAAGGATGACTTCCCACCAAGGTAATGTCAGATCCATGTAAGGTGGTAACAACTGGAATTTCTATACCAGACTCTTTCAACATTTGCTTTGCCATATAAGCCGCATAAGCATGAGGAATGGCATAATGCACATGCAATAGTTCAATTTGGTGCAGCTTTACCATTTCAACCAGAAGGCTCGATAAGGCTAACTCATAGGGCTGAAAGTGAAAAAGGGGGTATTTAGGAACATGAACTTCGTGGAAATGAATATTTCCCGTTAACGATTGTAAGCGAACCGGCTGCTTATAACTCACAAAATGAACCTCGTGACCTCGTGAAGCCAATGAGATTCCTAATTCAGTAGCTACTACACCACTACCTCCGTAAGTAGGATAACATACAATAGCGATTTTCATTTGCGGAAATAATCTTTTGTAGCGTGTTCAGTTAACATATGACAAATATCGGGAAAAGATTGGAGCAGTTATTATGTAATTTAGTTGGATTTGTTGTGTTCTCGATACATTCAGGTGTGAAACCCTGAACACTCGAACTGACAAGGTTCTCAATACATTCAGGTGTGAACTCCTGAACACTCGAACTGACAAGGTTCTCAATACATTCAGGAGTAAACCCCTGAACACTCGAACTGACAAGGTTCTCAATACATTCAGGAGTAAACCCCCTAAAAACGCTAACCAATATAATTTATATATAAAATAAACAAAATGATGTCACTTCGAGTTAATTTATGAGGAACGAGTAAATTAGTATCGAGAAGTATTGACAGGTAAAATTCCAACGGCTTCACTTTTTCCGAAAAGGATTTTCACTGCCGCTCGGACAAATTCCGGTTGATTTTCATGTGCCAAGAGAACACTTGAAAAAACACTATTATTCGGCAATTGCATCAATGTATAGGGGTTGGCATAGAGAATTACATGAACATCGTTATGCATTGCTAAATCATGCAGTTTTATAATGTCCTCTTTACTTATGGACTGTTTGGACCATGGTGTGGATGTGTCTGCAAAAACGCCAACTATAATCGTTTCCCTATGTATGGACTTTTTATTGTTATCGAACAAAAACTGCTTGATTTTTCCATGTGTTTTGAGAAAATTATAAAAAACAGTATTCACTGGATTGCCAATATGTGCATAAAAGACATCATCATGTGATGTTAACGGAAACTTGCTTGCATCTGTATGCACGCTGACAATGCTTTGCTCCGCAATGCGTTGTTTCAAATAATTATCCACATAATTAGTTGCTAAAGCATCAACATTATTATTTCTATTTGTTGTGTGTAAGCCCAAATCAGCCTTAGCTTTCAAAATCTTTTTTACAGAAAATGCTAATCGTTTTGGGCTAATGGTTCCGCTAACATATGCGTTTTTAATAGTTTTAATGGCCTTTGCAAGGTTTTCAGGTATCAGCAAAACATCTGCGCCAGCTAAAAAAGTTTCTAATGCAGGGGAAGAAACCTTTTGGGTAATTCCTTTCATGTTTAGCGCATCTGTAAAAACCAACCCATTAAAGCCCATTTGCTCCTGTAACAAATTGGTAACTACTTTAGTAGAAACTGAAACAGGAACTCCTGAGTTATTATCGAGTGCCGGGACAGATAAGTGCCCAACCATGACCCCCTTGATTCCGCTACTGAACACACTTTTAAACGGAACTAAATCAATAGAGTCCAAAGCATTTACATCATGTTGAAGAACAGGAAGACTTTTGTGTGAATCATCCACAACGGAACCATGTCCTGGAAAATGCTTTGCAACCGCTAAAATTCCGGCGTCTTGAAGTCCCTCGGCAAATGCTCGTGCGTGCCGTGCCACTCGCTTAGGGTTGTCTCCGAATGACCGCACTCCGATAATAGGATTTTTAGCTTCGGTATTTACATCTACAACGGGAGCAAATGATATATGTATTCCCATAGCGCGTTTTTGGTCTCCCAAGCGTTTTGCTACTGCATATATCAATTCATCATTAGGCAATGCACCCAATGTCATGGCATACGGATAAGGTGAAACATCTGAAAGTCGCATGGCCATCCCCCATTCTGCATCAGCAGCAATGAGTAATGGAAGTTGTGAAAATTTCTGATAACGTTGTGTGTCTTTTTGCTGTTGCGATGATGTTCCTTTTGAAAACAATATACCCCCAACGTGATATGCCGCAATTTGCTTTTTCGTAAAATTTTGTTCGGCAACATTACCATCGGGATACGCCATAATCATAAAAAGTTGTCCTATTTTTTGATCTAACGTCATTGCGTTAAACACACTATCTACCCACTGCTGTTGCGGTTGGGCAAAAACCAACAAGGGAAAAAGAAATATTCCAAAAAAGAAACGAAGCATCGTTTAAAGGTAACCTAAAAATAGCGTGCGTGCCAACTGTCTTTCGCAGGAACCTCCCATTCTGCCAAAAACTCTCTTTTATTTAAAACCAAATGGTTAAAGACTGGCGTATTTTCAGTTACCGATTTGTTTTTTACAAGCGCTTTAAAATCTGCCAAAGGTTTATACGTAATGTATTCGCCTTGCTTAAAACTTACATTCATTTTATCGAGAAGTACGACATCAAACTCTTTTTCAAGTTCTTGTATAAAATGCACAGAAGAATCTATAGAACAACCTGTTGCGGCTTGTTCATTCTGATCCAACGCAATTACTATGAATCGGTTGTACGGCATCGTAAAACCAGCTTGCAAGGAAGCGCCATGCGCTGTCCACTGAGCTAGAAAAGCTGAGAGCTTTTGAGTGATTTCACTCACTTCATTATCTCTAAAAGGACGGCTAGAGGGATAAATCCAAACTCTAGCTTCATCGGATAAATTGTCAAATGAAACCAGCATATTATAAGTCTTGGGCTTGTTGAAGCAATTCGGCAATATCCATGACCACAATTTTGCCTTCTTTCTCCTTGTTTTTCACGCCATCAGTCATCATGGTGTTGCAAAATGGGCATGCAGCAGCAATAATGTCAGGTTTAGTCTCTAAGGCTTGTTCGGTTCGGGAAATATTGATCTCTTTGTTTCCGCTTTCGGCTTCTTTAAACATTTGTGTGCCGCCAGCTCCGCAACAAAGCCCTTTTGCTTTACAGCTTTTCATTTCGATGAGTTCAGCCTCTAATTTTGAAAGTACTTCTCTAGGGGCTTCATATTCATTATTGGCACGACCCAAATAACACGGATCATGAAAAGTAATACGCTTTCCTTCAAAAACACCCCCCTCAACGTTGAGTCTTCCTTCTTCAAGTAATTTTTTTAAAAACTGTGTATGATGCATCACTTCATAAGAGCCACCCAATCCTGGGTACTCGTTTTTTAAGGTATTAAAACAATGTGGGCAAGTCGTTACAATTTTTTTTACTTCATATCCATTAAGAACCTCAATATTGGTCATGGCTTGCATCTGAAATAAAAACTCGTTTCCAGCACGTTTTGCAGGGTCGCCAGTACAACTTTCTTCTGGCCCAAGAACTGCAAAGGAGACTTCTGCTTTTAATAAAAGTTGAGCAAAAGCTTTTGTTATTTTTTTAGCACGTTCATCAAAGCTACCAGCACATCCAACCCAAAAAAGCACTTCGGGCTGTTTGCCTAGTGCTGCTAATTCGGAAAGCGTTGGTATGTTAGTCGTGTGCTCCATCATCAAATACTTCAATGGTCACTTCTTTTTCAATAAGATCAGTGAATTTTCCATTATAGCGTGTTGCACGAACCAAGTGATTATCCACCCAATGATAATTTCCTCCGCGCGGTTTTCCCATAAGTAGCGAATGATACTTAAAACCATTTTCATTTAACCAAGTTTCAGTAACTGTGCGATGGTCTTCAGTTCTAGAAGTAAAAAAACAAATCACATGACCTTCGTCATACCACCGATTTAAGGTTTCTAATGCGTCAGGATATATTTTTGCAGTTGCCATGCGCTCAGGTTCTTCGTTTGGTATGTCGTCACAAATTGTCCCATCAATGTCAATAAGGTAATTTTTAATTCCCTCGGGCAATACAGGACTTACATGTTCGCCGTCTTCTAGTTTTTCTTTAAGCAATTGATCTACTTTTTCTTTATTCATATTTATGTATTTAATTCTTCGCGCCAGGCTAAACGGTCTTGTTGATTAAATGGCCAAGGAGCGCCGTTATTCTCTACATTGGTCATCATTACATTTAATTCTGAAGGAGCAGCTGACTGTTCCATTACCAAATAACGACGCATATCCATGATAATGGAAAGCGGATCTATGGCAATAGGACAAGCTTCAACACATGCGTTACATGATGTGCAAGCCCAAAGTTCTTCTCTTGAAATATAATTATCCAAAAGCGTATTTTGATTAATTTGATTCCCTTTATTTAACAATTTTCCAACTTCAGTAAGCCTATCCCGTGTATCCATCATAATCTTACGCGGTGATAATTGTTTTCCTGTTTGATTTGCTGGACATTCCGAAGTGCAGCGACCACATTCTGTACAAGAATACGCATTCATTAGCTGTACCCAATTTAAATCCGTCACATCGGAAGCACCAAAAGTACTGGGCGTTTCATCGGCAGGCGGGGTTGCATAAGGATCCGCATTGGAATCTAGCATAAGTTTTACTTCTTTAGTCACTGCAGGCATATTTGGAAGCTTTCCTTGTGGTTCCAAGTTCGCAAAATACGTATTAGGGAACGCAAGAATAATATGTAAGTGTTTGGAGTAATATAAATAATTAAGAAACAATAAAATACCTCCAATATGTAACCACCACGTTGTACGCTCAATAGCAATAACCGTTTGGGTAGAGAAGCCATCAAAGATTGGCAAAAGATATTTACTCACTGGAAAACTGCCCGCTTGTACATAATGTGGATTTTGCGCAAAAGTCTGCAGCCAATAATCCGCAGCATTCATTGTTAAAAATAAGGTCATAAGCACCACTTCAGCATAGAGAATGATATCAGCATCCCACTTGGCCCAACCCTTCATTTCAGGTTTCCAGAAGCGTTTAACGCGCATAATATTTCGACGCGTCCAAAAGAAGAAAACACTCACCAATACCAATAAGGCAAAAACTTCGAATATAAAAATAAGGACGTTATACGCGCTGCCCAAAACAGGTGCAAAAATGCGGTGTGTTCCCAAAAAACCATCAATAATTATTTCTAGAAGTTCAATATTAATGACAACAAAACCTACATACACGATAACATGAAGAAGTCCCGAAAGGGGTTTTCGTACCATTTTGGACTGTCCTAAGGCAATATTCGCCATATGCAACCAACGCTTTTTAGATTGATCTGAACGGTGGGCAGCTTTTCCCAAATTGATGTTTCGTATGATGCGACGGACATTTAAAGTAAAAAGTCCAATTAATGAAAAAAACAAAATCGCAAACACAATGTTAGGAAGATATGCAGACATGCTTACTTAGACTTTTCAGGTTGTTCGTAGGCTTTATTTTTTTTACCAAACAAAGAAAAATGCACATATCGTTTTGGATTTAAACGCATATCCTCAAGGAGTAATTGCGCTTGAACACTAGTCGCATTGAGAGCGTTAACAAGTGAATCGCTATGAACCAATTTACCTAGCGAACCTTCTCCTGAAGCAATTTTATCCGTTATAATGGCTAGTTCTTGGGACGTTTGCTGCAAAGAACGAATAGTTTTAGTCAATGGTGCTTGTTGCAATGAATCGGTAATACTAGCTGCATTTGCAGCAGTGCGTTCTAAGGAAGCAAGGGTTTTATTTATCGTTCCATTTTCGAAACTAATACTTTCGTGCAAAGAAGTTGTTAACGCAGTGAGTGTTGCCGTAGTAGCATTAAATTGATCTAAAGAATTACGCAAAGCCTCTTGTCGTTGTAAATCCAAGACATTATTAAAAGCAATAAGTACCGAATCCGCATGCACAATCATGCTTTCAATTTTTTCTTGAAGTGGTGATAGTTTCTCGTTAACTAAATCTGTTAATCCAGGAGCAATATTTGTTCTTAGGGTATCACCATCTTTGGCTAACGTTGACTCATCAAAAGCAGGGATAATCGCTAGACCTTTACCGCCAATTAAACCCGACTCATAAATCTGTGCGATGCTGTTAACTGAAAAAGGGAAGTTGTTTTCTACACGAAACTTTACTAAAATATTTCCCTTGGGTTGTAGCAATTCGCTAGATTCTACTGCACCTACTGTATAACCATTTATAGTAACGGGTGTACCATTGACCAAGCCTTCGGTATTTTCATATACACCATAAAAAACACGGTCAGACACAAAAACGTCATTCGATTTTAAATAGCTAAACCCAATAAAAAAAAGGGTTATCCCAAAAATAAATAGCAATGCTGTTTTAATTTCGTTTGAAAACTTCACCTTAACGTGTTTTGGTCAAAAATACGCATTATTTAATGAGGATAGAAGTATTAATTTGATTTCATTTCAGGAGTTATTGACACCTCTACACCTTCTTTAAACGCCTTAACATAGGCTCCTTTATAGCCTTTTGATTTTACTTTTTCCACAGCCTTACTCGCATCGTTGTACGTACTAAATTCACCATAATAATAACGAAAAAGAGAACCCTTTTGCTTGCGAATAATAGGGCTTAATCCTTTAAAATTATATGATGCGGTTTCGATTTTTTTGGTGCTTGCTGCAATTTGAATTCGGTATTTAATAAAATTACTATCCTCGATATAATCGGTATTTTCATTTGCTGTAGATGAGGAATCCATAATAAGACCGTTGAACAAGGTCCCATCCAAAGATGATTTGTATTGCATGATGGCATTTGCAATGGCACGACTCATTTCATTTTGTCCACGTTTCGAATTTAGATAAGCCCCTTCACTTGAATTTGTTAAGAATCCAGTTTCAACCAAAACACTGGGCATATAGGTGTTTCGTAACACCAAAAATCCAGCCTGCTTAACTGTTCGGTTTTTTCTTTTTAGGTTCTTTACAAAGCTTTGCTGAATGTAATTTGCTGCTTCAATGCTTTGATTTAGATAGTCTTCTTGCATAAGCACCAAACTAATCACAGATTCGGGATTATTTGGATCAAATCCATCATATTCTTGCTCGTAATTATCTTCTAAGAATATTACTGAATTTTCTTTTTGTGAAACCCTAAAATTGTCTTGATTTCGATGTAACCCCAATACAAACGTTCCTGCTCCATAAGCATTAGAATTATGTGCATCGCAATGAATGGAAACAAATAAATCTGCCTTTGCTTTATTGGCAATATTTGCTCTTCCGTTTAACGTAATGTAACTATCACTTGTACGGGTGTACACTACATTTACATCCTTTTGATTTTTAAGTAAGGCACCAGTCTTTAAAGCTATACTAAGTACAATCTTCTTTTCATAATAATTATTTCCTCTATTACCCGGATCTTTACCACCATGACCAGCATCAATAACAACTGTAAAGGGCTTTTGGATTTGGGCATACAATTTGTTGGTAAATGCAAAACCTGATACAAGAAAAAAGGATACTACTACAATGAGGCGCATACTGGATAAAATATGTGTATTTTTGAACCCAACCAAGCTGAAGTCCTTGTCAAAAATAAGACAATATTCCGGCATCCCCTATTTTATGCAAATCCTTTGCATGTTTTTAGGTGTTGCAAAAGTTTCAATTGCTCAAGAGAATCCTCAAATCACTGACTCTATTGTAGTTGAGCAAGACTCTATCGTTGAAAAAAAACCTTTATTACTTGACAAGGTAAAACGCCATGCCAACGGATATATGGTAATTGACCGTAACGAAAACAAGCTCTATATGTACGATGGAGCAGAACTTTATTATCAAGATATTGAATTAAAATCTGGAATAATTGTATTGGATTACACAACAAACGAAGTTACAGCTGGACGCATAAAAGATTCTTTAGGTAATTTGACACAACCTCCTTCCTTCAAACAAGGGGCAGATGAAGTTTTTCCGGACTCTATTCGATTTAATTTTGACACCAAAAAGGCAATTATTTGGAATTCAAGGAGTGAACAGCAAGGTATGAACGTTAAAGCAGCTGCTACCAAAAAACAGAATGACTCAGTGTATTACCTACGAAACGCGAAAATTACAACTGCCGAGAATATTGATGATCCTGAATATTATATCAGAGTGCGGACTGCCAAGTTTGTGCCTAAAAGAAAAATTATTGCTGGACTTAGTAATTTATATATAGCTGATGTACCTACTCCCCTATTTTTCCCTTTTGCATATTTTCCAATGACTCAAAATAGAGCTACAGGATTTTTATTCCCAACCATAGGAGAAAATTTTAATCGTGGGTATTTTTTACAAAATGGAGGATATTATTTTGTGCTTTCAGACAACCTAGACGTAGCCGTTCTAGGAGATTACTACACTAATGGAAGTTATGGGTTTAGACTTGAAAATAATTACAGCAAACGTTACAGATATCAGGGAAATTTTGCCTTTCGCTACGAAAATTTAATCAATGGGGAGCGTGGGCTTCCGAATTATAGCAAATCCACGATTTTTAATTTGCGTTGGTCTCACAGTAAGGATAGTAAATCTAACCCCAACAGTAGGTTTTCAGCGTCTGTAAACCTAGGGAGTAGCACTTATTTTAGAGAGTCGCTAAATCAAATTAACACCAATAACTTTTTAAATAACACCCTAAATTCATCGGTCTCATATTCACGGACTTTTCCAAAATACCCATCAGTAAATTTATCGCTTTCGGCTACCCATAGTCAAAACACGCAGACAAAGTCTGTTAATATGACACTCCCATCACTCACCGCAAATATGGAGCGTATTTATCCATTTGCAGAAAGAAATGGGATTAAAAAGGGGCTGTTTCAAAACATTAATTTTCAATATACGATGCGGGGCGATAATCGCATAAACAGCACAGATGAAATTATTGCTGAAAAAGGTCTTTTTTTCGGTGCAAAAACCGGAATGAAACACAGCATTCCGATAGCTACAAATTTTAAAATCGCCAAATATTTTAATTTTACTGTAGGTGGAAATTATGAGGAGGTTTGGACCAACGAAACCGTAAAGAAGAACAATTATGACGTCTTATTAGATGCACTACCAGAACAGGACACTATAAGAGGATTTGATCGTTTTGCGCAGTATAATTTTAATGCCTCTGCCAACACAACGCTTTATGGTGTGTTTAATTTTAAGGAGGACAAGAAAATTCAAAGTATTCGCCATGTAGCAAACGCAAGCGTAAGCTATAGTAATAGCCCAAGTTTTGAACAGTATTATGATGAGTACATTATTGATGCTGAAGGGAATACTCGCGACTACACACGTTTTGAAACTGGCCTCTACGGCAGACCCGGCAACAGAAAATCAAGTTCTATTGGTATTACACTTAGAAACACCCTTGAGGCAAAAATTAAAGACAAGGATTCAACCAAAACTGAATTAAAAAAAATAAAGCTCCTTAACAACCTAAACTTTTCGACAAGTTATAATATCACAGCAGATTCATTGCGTTGGAGTCCTGTTCGAATGTCTACCGTAATTCCGTTATTAGACAACAAGTTAAATATAAACGTTGGCGCTACTTTTGATCCCTACGCACTTGATAAAGACAATAGACGCATAAATACCTTTAATGTTGATAACGGAGGTCCACTATTTCGAATGACAAGTGCAAACTTCAACTGGGGGTACACATTTAAAAGCAAAAACAGTAAAGGTTCTTCAAATAAAAACAATAGTCCTATTCCGGGCTTAGATAACAATCGTGGAATTGATGAACAATTGGGAGGATTTGATTCTGATGCTGAAACTGACACCTCAAAAGAAAATCAAGCCGGTTTATACACTACAACTATACCGTGGACTATAAATTTAAGACATAGTTTTACGTATGCTAATAACCAACAACAACAGCAAGTTAGCAATAACTCACTCATGGCATCAGCCAATGTTTCACTTACACCAAAATGGAAAGTTAATGTTTCATCGGGATATGATTTTAAGAACAAAGGGGTAACATTCACCAACCTAGGAATAAACCGTGATTTGGACAGTTGGAATATGAATATTTCATGGACTCCCTTTGGAAATCGTCAATCTTGGTACTTTTTTATTGGTGTAAAATCTGGAATGCTCCGTGATTTAAAATATGAAAAACGACGTGAACCTGATAAACGACTATAAATTGACATGAAAACAATAATTAAAACCGACAAAGCTCCACTTCCTATTGGCCCATACAACCAAGCTGTATTAGTTAATGATACTTTATATGCTAGCGGTCAAATTGCTATTAACCCAAAAACAAATGACCTTGTTAAAGGCGATATCGCAACTGAAACAAAACAGGTTATGGAAAATTTAAAAGCTGTTCTTAATGCTGCTGACATGACATTTGATCAGGTTGTAAAGTGCAGTATATTCATTTCTGACATGAATGACTTTTCTTCTATCAATACCGTTTATGGAGATTATTTTGATGATAATACGGCTCCAGCTAGAGAAACCGTACAAGTAGCCGTTCTACCTAAAAATGTAAATGTAGAAATATCCTTAATTGCTATCCGTTAGTGCAAGTTTCTGTGATACTCGACTAAGCCTTCAATGGGCTTTTTCAATATTTTTCCGGGAATCAACCCTAAACCATTTAAAACTTCTCTAAGTTCATCTTGCAAATAAAAAGCAATAGAACCTATGAAATGGGTTGGAACTTCTTTTGCTTTCTCAAACTGTAAAACTTGATGTCTAGCAAATAAATCAAAGCCCTTTTTAATCAAGGATTGACAATAGTCGTGATCTTTATTATTTATCAAAAAACGCGCAAATGTTGCCAAATAGGTATTTGGGTTTGGGTTTCTATACAAGTTTGTTTTAATAGACTCTGACGATAGATCAAAGTTTTTTTCAAAAACAGCCGAAATATCCTTTGGAATGACATTGAAATAATAATCACGCAACAATTGTCGTCCGAAGTAATTCCCACTTCCATCGTCCATAATAATATATCCTAATGAGGTAATGCGTTGTTCTACTTCTGCTCCATCAAAAAAACTGCAATTAGAGCCCGTTCCCAAAATACAAACAATGCTTTTTTCACCTTTAGTAGCAGTAGCATATACGGCAGCATAAGTATCTTCTTTGACATCAATAGTTGCATTTGGAAAAATACCCTTAAGAACTCCTTTCAAAAGTTCACGGGGTGGTCGTGTGCCACATCCAGCCCCGTAAAAATATATTTCATTGACATCCTTTCGATGTTTGTATAAGTCGTAATTATTGACAATCCGTTCTACAAGTATCTGATCAGAAAGCACCTGTGGATTTAACCCCTGTGTTTGGGTTTCAAATAAATTAGCATTATCAGTATCTAAAGCTATCCAATCGGTCTTTGTCGAACCGCTGTCAACAACGAATTTCATTATTCGTTATAACTTACTTACGTGAAGTCCCAAATCTAAAAGCTTGTTAGAGTATCCTGCTTCGTTATCATACCAAGATACTATCTTAAAGAAAGAACTGTTCAACTCAATTCCAGCATTAGCGTCAATGATAGAAGTTCGAGCATCACCAATAAAGTCTTGAGAAACAACAAGTTCTTCAGTATAGCCCAAAACACCAGCAAGAGCACCTTCAGAAGCCGATTTTAAGGCTTTCATAACGTCGGCATAACTTGTTTCAGAAGAAAGCTTAACAGTTAAATCAACTACAGAAACATCAGCAGTAGGTACCCGAAAAGCCATTCCAGTAATTTTACCTTGCAGTGAGGGGATTACTTTGGTTACTGCTTTGGCAGCACCCGTTGAGGCAGGAATAATGTTAAGCAGTGACGAACGTCCTCCACGATAATCTTTTCTAGATGGACCATCAACGGTCATTTGTGTAGCAGTAACCGCATGCACGGTAGTCATTAGTGCTTCTTCTATACCAAATTCATCGTTTAAAACTTTAGCTAAAGGCGCTAAACAGTTTGTAGTACAAGAAGCGTTAGAAACAATAGTGTCACTTGCAGTAACGTCGTTGTGGTTTACACCCATAACAAACATGGGAGCATCATTTGAAGGAGCCGAAATAACTACTTTTTGTGCACCACCATCTATATGCGATTGTGCCATAGCTAGCGTAGTAAAAATTCCAGTACACTCAGCAACAACCGTTGCGCCAACAACGTCCCATTGTAGGTTCTTTGGATCACGTTCAGCCGTGATGCGGATAGTTTTACCATCAACAACAAGTTGTCCATCAACAATCTCTACTGAAGCATCGACAGTACCATGAACAGAGTCATATTTTAAAAGGTAAGCCAAATGCTCAACATCAAGAAGGTCATTGATAGCAACGACATCAATATCGTTTCTTTTTAAAGATGCGCGAAAGACCATTCTTCCGATTCGACCAAATCCGTTAATTCCAATTTTTAGGGTTGACATAGTTAATTTAATTTATAGTTTAAAGTCTCATAATTTCAGATACACGTACAAGTTCTGTATCAATTTTTGATTTTCCTTTTATGGCTTTTTTTAATGGAGTTAAAATCATTTTACCGCAATTAATCCCTACCATATTCGCTGAAATACCATCCCGTAAGGCCTCAACAGCTTTAAGGCCCATACGACTTGCTAAAACACGGTCGAAACACGTTGGTGCTCCTCCCCGCTGCATATGACCTAAAACCGAAACTCGCACTTCATAATCAGGAAGGTTTTCTTCAATATATTCAGCCAATTCGAACACATTTTTTCCAATTTTATCACCCTCAGCAACCATCACAATACTAGAAAGTTTACCAGATTTTTTTGAACGCTTTAACGATTCTAATAATCGTTCTAATCCCATATCTTCTTCTGGAATTAAAATCTCTTCGGCACCAGCACCAATTCCTGTATTTAAAGCAATATGCCCAGCATCACGACCCATAACCTCTACAAAGAATAATCGATTGTGGGATATAGCAGTGTCCCGAATTTTATCAACAGCTTCAACAACAGTATTAAGGGCAGTGTCATAACCTAACGTATGTGAGGTTCCGAATATATCATTGTCTATTGTGCCTGGAATACCAATTACAGAAATTTCGAATTCCTCTTGAAAAATAAGCCCTCCAGTAAAACTTCCATCACCTCCAATTACTACAAGTGCTTCAATACCTTGCTTTTGTAAATTGTGAAAAGCTTTTTCTCTCCCTTCTTTAGTTCTAAATTCATTAGATCGGGCAGATTTAAGGATCGTACCTCCTTTATTAATTATATTGTTTACCGAACGTGGCCCTAGAGGATTTATTTTTCCTTCAATTAAACCCTGATAGCCTTGCTTAACTCCAAAACAAGAGATTTTGTAATAAGCACATGATCGAACAACTGAGCGGATAGCTGCGTTCATCCCTGGAGAATCACCACCAGAAGTCAAGACAGCTATTTTTGTGATTTTAGAAATATTGCTATTAGTTGAAGTCATCAATAAAAATTGCGTTGCAAAATTATTAAATTCCCTACACTTTATATGTAGTTTTAACCCTAAAGATTTATTTTTTTTTGTTGAAAATTTTCTGAACGAGCGCTTCGAAAGAATCAAAGCGTACAAGATAGCTTATCCCAAGGCCCTGTGTGTATCCCAATTCATCGCCAAAATATTGGAATTCATTTTCTTTATTAAAAATTCGGGCACGTAAGCTGCCTTGCGGATTTAATAAAAATTCGAGGGTGACATTGCCAATAATCATAGTTTCGTCTTCACTACCCACGGGAACACCAACTTTACCGTCGATTAAAATACGTTCATTAATGTTGGTAGAAAGGCTCAAACCCAAACGATCTCGATTTTTAATCGAAACTGCAGCGTTGCGGTCTCCCTGCAAATAGTTTAGACTAAGGTTCAGTTGATCATTATCATTTGCAAAAATATTGTCAAAAACTCCAGATGCTTTTTGAAAAAGATTATTAGTCAATGTTTGACTTGAAATAGCTGCTAGCGAAACTTCATTAATAAAAGAACTTTGTGAAAGGAGCGAAATGGCTTGTAGTTGTCTTCGTTCTTGATCATTAAGTCTATAATTAAGTTCATTTTTAACAACAC
>JAURNV010000018.1 GCA_030830005.1 Flavobacteriaceae bacterium
AAGTTCTACTTGATTGTCTCCTAAAGAATTTGCCTTTTGTTCATCCCATAGGTATTCTACAAATTTGAAGTTATTTTTTTTGTTCATTTGCTTTTTTTATTGTTGTTGTTTTATGAATTTTTATTTAAAACCATATAGAGGTCCGTAGTTTTTACACGCTTGATAGTCTGCATTTTCAGCATTTTCACCAAAAGCAGACCAAGCGCTAGGTCTAAATATGTCTTGATCAGCGATATTATGCATGTTTACAGGGATACGTAGCAGTGCAGCCAAAGAAATTAGATCCGACCCTATATGACCATGAGAAATAGCACCGTGGTTTGCGCCCCATTTGGACATAACCGTATATACGTCTCTAAAAAATCCTGATCCTGTTACTCGTGGCACAAACCAAGTTGTAGGCCAGGTTGGATTTGTTCGTTCGTCTAAAACGGTATGAATGTCTTCTGGAAGTTCAATACTCCATCCCTCAACCAATTGCAATACAGGACCTATGCCCTTAACCAAATTGATTCTAGACATGGTCATTGGCATAGAACCTCTGGTTTTGAATTGAGAGGAAAATCCGCCACCTCGGAAATACTCATTAATTGCTGGAGGCCATTTTGTATGCTCCAGACAACGTTCAGCCTCTTGTTCTGAGATTTCCCAGAAAGGCTTCATAGTTGGATTGCCGTCTTTGTCCTCTTGCTGTGCCGTTGCGTCCAAAGAAGTGGAACCAGAATTTATAAGGTGTATGATACCATCTTTAGCAATTCCCGATAATTTTTTTCCTGTAACACGCTCAACGGACTCTGGACTCCAATAGGTTCTTACATCTGAAAACAATTGTGCTTTGCCTGTCAACAAATGACCAAATAACATCGAAATGGCATTTAAGCAGTCATTCTCGGTCGCAAACATATAAGGCTGTCTAATCCCATTCCAGTCAAACGAAGAATTGAGAATGGCTTCTGTAAAGTCAGCATTGGGTTGGTAATCGGTCCATTGTCTTTGTCCTTGAAAACCTCCAATGATGGCATTCCTGCCTTTTGATTCTTCTCCATAGCCCTTTTCTTTAAGCTTGGGATTTCCTGACATAAGATCACGACATATCATGGTCATTTTGACAACGGTTTCCCATTCTTTTTCCTTTTGTTCTTGAGTTTTTTGGCGAGACTTTTCATTATAATCATCACCTTCTTTACAGAACTTTTTAGTCCAAGTCATGGCTTTTTGAAATTCCTCTTCGTCATATATGCCCTCATCCATACGACGCAAAAGCTCAACCGATTCCACAAATTCGGCGCGAATTCCACAGTAGTCTTGTAAAAAATTAACATCAACCATAGAGCCTGCAATACCCATAGAACTGTAGCCTATGGATAAGTACGACTTTCCATTCATTTGCGCTACTGCCAATGCAGCTTTGACAAAACGTAGAATTTTCTCCTCTACATCGGCTGGAATACTAAGGTCTCCTGCATCTTGTACTTCTTTGCCGTAAATCCCAAATGCAGGCAGGCCTTTTTGAGAATATCCAGCAAGTGCTGCAGCCAAATAAACTGCTCCAGGGCGTTCGGTACCATTAAAACCCCAAACCGCTTTTGGTAACAATGGGTCCGTATCCATGACTTCAGTTCCATAACACCAACACGGAGTTACTGTTAGTGAAACTCCTACACCTTCTTTCTTAAATTTGTCGGCACATTCTGCGGCATCAACCACACCGCCTATTGTTGTATCGGCAATCACACATTCTACTTGCTCACCGCTAGGAAATCTTAAATGCGTTTCAATGAGTTTTGCTGCGGCTTTTGCCATGTCCATGCATTGATCCTCTAACGATTCACGAACCCCTGCCTCGCGGCCATCAATAACAGGGCGAATCCCTACTTTAGGCAATCTACCTACTAATCTGTTCATATTCTATAAATTAAAAAGTTTTTCAAGTGCTTCAATTTCTTTGTCCGAAATTCCCTCGGGTTCAAATCCTGCAGCCCAAGCCATCAGCAATAGCTTAGCGCCTTTATTGGCAACATCCATAAAATCCCAAGCTTGTTCAATTGTAGGGGCTGTTACTGTGGCACCGTGTTTTTCCCAAAGTGCGACATCTCTAGTTTTGAAGGCATCTATTGTCATTTGAGCCAAATCATCTGATTGCGTAATGGCATAAGGGGTGCAGTGTATTCCTCTGGGGACATAAACACGAACTTCAGGACACATTTTCCAGATAGAATGATTGAGCTTTTGCTCGTCATGAAAGATTTTATGATGACTCAACACAATCAATTCTGAAGGGTGTGCATGTAGCACAACCTTATTACCAGAATTTTGAGATTTATTAAAAAGATGAATCGTTAAATGAGAGGAAAGCTCTGATGTAGGCACAAAATTTTTCTTTTCACCACCCCAAAGTATGGCATAACCATCAGCAGTATTGTTGATATGAATGATGCAAGAAGCCTTCTCAATCGTGTCAACCAGTCTTCTCAAATAACAACTCGCGCCGGTAATGTATAAATACATATTGGCGGCTTCTTTGGGAAAGTTTTTCTTAACATATGCAACGTGACTTGGTAGTGAAGCCCCTTCAAAATGGTCAGTCAAATCGACAGAAATATTCCCTCCATTACGCTCTATCCATTCTCGTTGCCATAAATAATTAGCTATCTCAGAAGTTTGTCGCAAGACATCTTTTACTGATTCTGGTAAACGAAACTCTTCCATTTTAGACGTATGTTTAAATACTACACAAATTGAGTTTAATTTTAAACAAAAAAAAATAGTGAAAACAATTAGATTTGTATCTAATTTAAACATTCAATAGTAATGATTAAAAGAAGCCATAACTCAGGAGATCCTTCACCAAACGCACAGTCATTTGTTGATGTTCACATGAAAGTTTTATGCTGTCGGTATTGGCTGCTTGATCTCTGGGATTGTCATGATATGGTTTTCCCTTTTTGGCGTATTTATTGGAATAGAAACCCTGGTGGTGTTTTAACGCACATGAATGAAAAAACCGAAATGACTCCGGAGAACGTTTATATTATAGCTCCTTTTACTTCCTTTTCATCAAGATTTATTAAAAAAAGTATGTACTCCAAGGGGATTCATGTTTCTGGACGCCACTTGGTAAGCGCTGACAAAGAAGTTGATTTAGAGTCTGTGTCGTTAATTCACTTTTTTATGCACTTCAATTTAGGTGTCCCTTTTGACAATGTCTTTCCGGGAATTTTTAAGATAAAAATGAGTAGCACATTAAAATCAAAACTAGAATACCTTACCCGTCAACTAAAAAAGAACAATGACACGTTTAAAATGACCTCTAGCTTAAAAATACAATCTTTTATCATGGATGTTTTGTCAAATATAGGGCCAGAGCTATGGAAGTCTTTTAACATCGATCCAAGAATATTGAGTGTAATCCGATACATTGAAAATAATTTGGGTGAAAAAAATGAAAACAAAACGCTAGCAGAGGTCATTCATATGGCTCCAAATTCATTCTCTAGACTTTTTAGAGAAAACATGGGGATTACACCGCATCAGTTTTTACAAAAAAGAAAGGTAGCATATGCTTGCGAACTATTTGAGCATTCCGATAAAACAATAGAAGAAATGGCTGCTCTTTTAGGGTTTTCCGATCGTTATCACTTTACCAGAGTATTCACTTCTGTAACTGGCGTCTCCCCTGGATTATATAAATCCAGGACTTTGTTCTAAATGTATATTTTAAAGTGACGATAGCATAAATCGAAATATGCTAAAAATGAAAATGTTTATTTTTTACATGTAGTTGGTTGTATTTTAAAAGGATTTAAAGTTTGGTTTGGCTAGTTTTGATGTAAACTCTTTGGATTTAATTACCAACTTATGAAAGAACATTCAATTCCTGTCGTATCTAAACATATAGTAGTCCCTTTTGTTTTAATCACTTCTTTATTTGCTTTGTGGGGTTTTGCAAATGACATCACCAACCCAATGGTTGCAGCTTTCGGTACTGTGATGGAAATTTCAACTGCTAAAGCGGCTTTGGTTCAGCTTGCGTTCTATGGGGGTTATGCAACTATGGCTATTCCAGCAGCTCTGTTTGTAAGAAAATATAGTTATAAAAAGGGAATTCTTTTCGGATTAGGGTTGTATGCTGTTGGGGCATTGCTTTTTTATCCTGCTGCACAGTTTGAAGAGTTTAGTTTCTTTCTCCTATCTCTTTATATCTTAACCTTTGGTTTGGCTTTTTTAGAAACGACTGCCAATCCGTTTATCCTTTCCATGGGCGATGCTAAAACTGCCACACGTAGGCTTAATCTTGCCCAAGCCTTTAATCCTATTGGTTCATTATTAGGCATGTTTGTTGCTTCGAGCTTTATATTATCCAATTTGGACTCTGATAAAAGAGATGCTGTTGGAAATTTGATTTTTTCAACTCTGGATGCAGCTGAAAAGGCATCCGTTAAAACGCATGACTTGGCAATTATAAGAGACCCCTATGTTATCCTTGGCTTTGTTGTAATCGCAATGTTTGCTATCATCTTTTTTACCAAAATGCCTGAAAAAGAGAAAAATAAGACAAACTCCAAAGCAATAGATTCATTTAAAAGACTCATTAGAAACCTCAATTATCGGGAAGGAGTAATCGCTCAAATGTTTTACGTTGGAGCTCAAATTATGTGCTGGACGTTCATTATCCAATATGCAGATAACCTAGGTATTTCAAAAGCCACTGCCCAGAACTATAACATTCTGGCAATGGGAATCTTCCTATCGTGTCGATTTATAAGTACTTTTTTGATGAAATATGTAAATTCAAAAAAACTCTTGGCTCTTTTTGGTTTGTGCGCTGCGCTTACAACCTTGGGAGTCATATTTATCGAAGGTTTGATGGGGTTGTATTTGCTCATTGCTTCCTCTGCTTTTATGTCCCTTATGTTCCCAACAATCTATGGGGTGGCTTTGGACGGGTTAGGAGAAGATACCTCATTAGGAGCGGCCGGTCTGGTCATGGCTATTGTTGGAGGGGCACTAATGCCTCCCCTTCAAGGACTTATCATTGATATGGGAACTATTGGCTCATTTGCCGCAGTTAATGTATCTTTTGTGCTACCATTGATATGTTTTTGCGTAGTAGCCACCTATGGGTTTAGGTCATTTAAAAAACATGTGCGTTAAGTTTACCTTTTGAATACAATAAAAGCATGAAATCAGAAATCAATTATAAATATCCTTCTGTCGAAGATCTCCGTAATCGAGCTAAGTGTAAAATTCCAAAATTCGCTTTTGAGTATCTAGATGGAGGTTGTAACGATGATGTTAATCTGAAAAAGAATACGGATAGGATTCGAGATATTGAACTCAAGCCAAATTATTTGGTCAAATACAAAAAACCCAATCTTAAAACAACCCTTTTTGGTCACGAATACGATGCCCCGTTTGGCATTTCGCCTGTAGGACTTCAGGGACTTATGTGGCCTAAGTCTCCACAGATATTGGCAAAAGCCGCCTTTGAACATAACATTCCCTTTATTTTAAGCACGGTTACTACGGCTAGTATCGAGGATATTGCTGAAATTACAGAAGGACGTGCTTGGTTTCAACTTTATCACCCTGCAGAGGAAAGTGTAACAAAAGATATACTGAAAAGAGCTGAAACTGCTGGCTGTCCAGTATTGGTAATTTTGGCAGATGTACCCTCGTTTGGTTACCGACCACGTGACATTCGTAATGGATTATCGATGCCACCCAAAATGACATTGACTAATATTGTGAATGCAATGAAAAGACCGCATTGGTCGCTGCAAACACTCATTAACGGGCAACCCAGTTTTGAAATACTAAAACCTTATATGCCTAAAAATTTAAACCTAAATCAACTGGCAAAATTTATGGACGCCACCTTTTCAGGTCGCTTAGATGAGGAAAAAATTAAACGCATTCGTGATATGTGGAAAGGAAAACTTGTATTAAAGGGTGCGGAATCTGTTCACGATGTTGAAAAAGCATACCAATTGGGGTTGGATGGTGTTATTGTTTCAAACCACGGCGGCAGACAAGTAGATGTCGGTCAAGCGACAATCGACTCGCTAAAAACAATAGCACCCTTATATAAGGACAAAATAACCATCATGATGGATAGCGGGATTCGAGGAGGAGCGGATGTTGCACGCGTCATGGCAAGTGGTGCTGACTTTAGCTTTATGGGACGTACATTCATGTATGGTGTATCTGCTTTAGGCAAACATGGGGGCGATCATACCATTTCGATGCTTAAAAAACAACTGACGCAAATTATGGAACAATTAAGCTGTGGTAAAATTGCGGATTTCCAAGATAAATTGATAACGCACAAGCCATAATAGAAAGAACATATGACTAAAAATATGAATTACTGGAAATAACATCCATTACATCGCAATACTGCTTAGTATTTGGTTTGTTGTATCCTTTGGGTGCGGTATTTTATTTGTAGAGCAGTTAAACACCATTCAAATTGGTGGTTTCAAACTCGGTTTTTGGTTTGCCCAGCAGGGCTCTATTTTTGGTTTTTTGCTATTATTTTCACCTACATCTACCTTATGAACAAGCTCGATAAACCCAAAATAACTAGACTATGGATCTTCAATATTGGATTTGGATTGTTGTAGCATTAAAGGTTTCTAAAAGGCCTCAATAAAGGTCAAACCATCAAATGCCTTAAGTACATATTTAATACCAAGAATAATATTTATTTGTATGATAATGCAAACAAAGTCTCTTCTACATATTTACTGCCAGGCCTTAAAATGACGGATGGAAAGTTTTTTTGATTTGGAGTATCTGGAAAATACTGGGTTTCTAAGCAAAAACCTGCGTGTTTTTTATAGGAATTTTTGTGTTTAGTTGTTTGTGTGCCTTCTAAAAAATTGCCTGTATAAAACTGGATTCCAGGTTTGCTAGAAAAAACTTTCAGTAATCTTCCAGATTGTGGTTCATATGCAGAGGCTACAAAACGTAATCCTTTGTCTTTGTCTTTAAGCACCCAGCAGTGGTCATATCCTGTGCCATTTTTTAATTGGCTATTATCGTTATTGATATGTTTTCCTACATACTTCGGTTTTCTAAAGTCGAAAGGAGTTTCAGAAACATCCTTAAATGCTCCTGTAGGAATTGATGAGCTATCAATAGGCAAAAAAGAATCTGCATTAATAAAAATTTCGTGATTCAAAATGGTTTTGTCAAAGTCGGCTGATAAATTAAAGTAAGAATGTTGGGTAAGGTTTACAATAGTGGGCTTATCTGTTGTAGCCTCATATTTCACACTCAACTCATCATTGTTATTGAGAGTGTATGTTACCTTGGTTTCTAAATTTCCAGGATAACCCTCTTCCATGTCTTTACTCAAATAGTTTAGCACTAAAGAAACGGTCGAATCGGATACTATTGTTTTTGCATCCCATATAACCTTGTCAAATCCTTTTATGCCTCCGTGAAGATGATTTAAATCATTATTTACATTAAGCGTATATTCATTTGAGTCCAATTCAAATTTTCCCTTGGCAATTCTATTAGCATACCTTCCAATAAGCGCACCAAAATAGGGGGCCTGATTCTCGTATTCTTTGAGGGTGTTAAAGCCCAAAACAATGTCTTTATAGTGGTCATTTCTATCCCCGGCAGTCCATGAAGTTATTATACCGCCATAAGTGATTACACTTATTTCCATCCCTTGTTTATTTGACAGGATGTACTGATCAACATCATCTCCTAGAGTTGTTTTTCCAAAATGATTTTTTTCAATTTTTACAAGAGTCATAGGTTTATTTTTTTCTGAGCATCCGAAAATTAAGAGAGAAAGTACTACGAATACTATTTCTTTAACTCTTTGTTTAATATTTGCCATATTTTATTGAATCTGCCTCAAAATAAAAGCTAAATTAAAGCATAATATTACAAAATGAGTTGGGCCTCTTTAAATTAGTTCCAATAAGCAAAAAAAACAATTGATAAATAATAATCTTCTCTAGGTTGCAATTTATTCCCAATAGTTCAATTAGTGATATTATTTTTATATTTATAAATTATGAAAGACCTAAAATACTTAATGGCTTACACGGTTCCTCTGAGTGTTTTTCTGAGCATTTACCTTAATGGTATTTTTTCATTTACTTCACTTCTATACGTTTTTATCTTTATTCCTATAATTGAAACTTTTTCGCCTGTAAAACAAGACCCATATACTGAAAATGAAATACATAACAGATTAAAGAATAAGTTGTTTGATTGGCTGCTGTACCTTAATGTGCCTATAGTGTTTATATTGCTTTTTTATGGATTACACGCTTTTTCTGTTAATCAATTTCATGTTTATGAATATGTTGGTTTAATTTTTTCTCTCGGAATATTATTGGCTACCAACGCAATTAATGTTGCTCATGAATTGGGGCATAGAAAGAGCAGCTATGAGCGTTTTCTTTCACAGTTTTTACTTTTGCCGTGTTTGTATATGCATTTCACTTTAGAGCATAACCGAGGCCATCATAAAAATGTAGCTACACCCGAAGACCCTGCTACTGCAAGAGAAGGCCAAACTTTATATCATTTTTGGATTACTTCTGTATACGGGCAATATCTGAATGCATGGCGTCTTCAGCTTAAAGAACTGGAAAGAAAAGGGCGAAGTTTTTTTTCATTTAATAATAGCCTCTTATTCTTTGCCTTTATCCAACTAATGTATTTGACGGTTGTATACCTTACGCTTGGTTTCTTCCCATTTGTTTGCGCTTTGATTGTCGGAGTAATTTCTTTTTTATTTCTTGAAACAATCAACTATATCGAGCATTACGGATTGGTAAGGAAAAAGATAAATGGAAAATATGAAAAGGTTCAAAACATACATTCTTGGAACTCGGACCATGTTATGGGTAGAATTGTGCTTTATGAATTAACTAGACATAGCGATCATCACTATAAAGCAGCAAAAAAATACCAAGTACTAGAAAGTCTAAAAAGTAGTCCTAGATTACCTTACGGATATCCAGCGTCTATGCTTTTGGCGCTTTTTCCGCCCCTTTGGTTTCGTATTATTCATCCCAAGTTATCAGAAAAGGCTACCTAAAAAGTGTTTGGAAAGTGTAGCTAAAGATTTCTTATTTTTTGTTCCCATTTCCATGCAGATGCAAGGGCTTCATCTAAACTACGTTTGGTTTTCCATCCCAAAACGTTGTTGGCTTTGGTAGTGTCAGCATATGCAGCAATGACATCGCCTTCACGGCGTAACCCGATTTCATATGCCAATTTAAGACCCGAAACGCGCTCAAAACTATCAATCACCTGCAAAACACTACTCCCTTTTCCAGTACCTAAATTAAACACCTCGTAGTCATCATCGCTTTTGCCTTCTAAAATACGTTCTAATGCCACTACGTGCGCTTCTGCTAAATCTACCACATGGATATAATCACGAATATTGGTGCCATCTGGAGTGGGGTAGTCGTTGCCAAAAACGGTTAGCTTTGGATAAAGACCTGCTGCCGTTTGGGTAATAAAAGGCACTAAATTCTGTGGTTTTCCAAGAGGCAATTCCCCAATTGCAATGGACGGGTGAGCTCCGATGGGATTAAAGTAACGCAATGCAATCACCCGAAAATCAGCAATAGCATTTACAGCATCCAATAAAATTTCTTCACCAATTTGTTTGGTATTACCATAAGGAGATAGTGCAGGCTGTACGGGCGCACTTTCATTTATGGGTAATTCTTTGGCTTCGCCATAAACCGTGCATGAAGAACTAAATATAAAAGGAATAGGCGAGGCTGCTTTTTCTACTTCTGCCACTAAATTTAGTAACGAGCCCAGATTGTTTTGGTAATAAGCTACTGGCTTTTGCACACTTTCACCTACCGCCTTAAAGGCTGCAAAGTGAATAATTCCTGAGATATCGTTGTTTTTAAAAATTCTTGCTAGGCCAGCAGTATTTTGAAGGTTGAGTTCCTCAAATGCAGGACGAATACCGCTTGCGGTTTCTATGCCATCTAGTACCTCAATTGCAGAATTTGACAAATCGTCAACAATAAGCACTTCATGTCCTTTTTCCTGAAGAGAAACCACGGTGTGTGAACCAATAAATCCTAAGCCTCCTGTAACTAATATCATTTTGAAAAATATAATTACAAAAGTAGGGATTTGAAGTTTAAGACTTCTGGGTTGATATTATCCAAGAATTGATCTTATCCTCTAATAAGGCTAAAGGTATACACCCCGACTCTAATACAATACGATGAAAAACCCGTATATCAAAGGCATCGCCGAGTTCTTGCTCTGCCATGGCGCGCAATTCTCTAATTTTTAGCTGCCCAATTTTGTAGGACAATGCCTGACCAGGATTTGCCATATACCGCTCAATTTCAGAGATAATAGCGTATTCTGGTTCAGCTTCATTTGCTAAAGAATAAGCAATGGCTTGTTCACGCGTCCAACCTTTGGTGTGAATGCCTGTATCTACCACCAGCCTTATGGCACGGTGCATTTCGGCGCTCAGCATTCCAAAGTACTGGTAAGGATCGTCATATAATCCAAGTTCTGGCCCCAACGATTCGCAATACAATGCCCAACCTTCGCCATAGGCACTGTACCAAAGTGTTTTTCTAAAATCGGGGAGATCGGTGTTTTCTTGTTGCAACGAAATTTGAAAGTGATGCCCTGGAATGGCTTCGTGCAAAAACAAGTCCTCATCTGAAAATATATTGTATTCTTTCACATTAGGTATGGGCACATAAAATACTCCTGGACGTGTACCGTCGAGCGAACCAGGATTGTAGTGTGCCGCAGCAGATTTTTCTCTAAATGCTTCTACGCGTCGCACCTCAAAAGGAGTTTTGGGTTGCAATTCAAACAATGCATCCACTTTAGCTTTCATCTTATCGTGAATAGCGTTAAAGTTGTCAACGACCTGTTGGGGGTCGTCAAATGGCATCATTTTCGGCAATGTGCGTACATGCTCAAAAAAAGCATTCAAATCCCCTCTAAAGCCCACTTGTTCTTTGATGCGTTCCATTTCGCCGCGTAAGCGCGCCACTTCTGAAAGACCAAGTTGATGAATTTCATCTGCGGTCATATTGGTAGTCGTGTATAACCTAATGGCGTAGTTGTAATAATCCTCACCAAAGGCATAAGCACCAAAACCGCTGCTATTGCGACCGGCTTCCAAATAAGTGGACTCCATAAAATCTGCTAAATCTTGATAAGCTGGAATAATTTTTTTGGTTACCATTTCAGCATAGGCTTTTGTTAGACTGTCTTTTTGAGTAGCAGTAAAAGCTTCAGGGAAATTTTTAGCAGGGGTATAAAATATGTTTTTATCCAAATCGGGTTCCGTAATGGCTTTTAATTGCGGGACGACTTTTCTAATGAGCGATTTGGGTAATACTACTTCTTGAGCAATACCTTCTTTCATGCGCGACTTTGCACTTGCTAGCCATTTCACATAATCATCTACTCTTGATAGCCAATTGGTGTAATCTTGAACGGTCTTAAAGGGCTGGGCACTTGATCCTGCTGCCAATTGACCCATAGTGAGTTGAAGGCTCCACATTTGGTCTATAGGTAATAACTCTGCTGGAAATTCCATACCCATTAAAGCGGTTTCACATTCCCAACGGAGAACTTTTTTACTAAGCTTATCCTCTTCGTTAAGTTTTTTACCGTCAATGGCATTTAGTGCATTGAGTGTTTCGCTATAAAATGCTTTTTGAGCTGCCATCATTTCGTCAGAAAGGTAATTTGGTAAATAGTCGTTGTAGCGTGTATCCCCTTGAAAAGTTGCACTAAGAGGATTCATCTTTAACGATTGTTCATGATAGGATTGCATCAATTCATGAAGTTGTACTTCTGGGGTTGACTGATTACAGCCAAAAAAGAATAGTGTTAAAAAAGAAAATAATAGGGTTCTCATAATTGGTTGATTTTGATTAGTTTGCGCTTGAAGTTAATTTTATTTCTTCCGCCAGAGCTTTTGCTTCTGGTATCCATGCGGTTAGGTTTGCAATACGGCGTTCCTCACTTGGGTGGGTGCTCAAAAATTCAGGGGGTCCGCCCTTAGACTGTGCTTTCATTCGTCCCCAAAGTTTAGGTGCTTCTTCAGGATTGTATCCGGCAATAACCATAAGCTCCAATCCGATTTTGTCAGCTTCAGACTCATGCTTACGACTAAATGGCAACATGCCGCCAAGAGTAGATCCAATTCCATATGCCATCATAATTTGTTGCCTTTTTTGTGCATTTTGATTTTTGGTAGCTTCGGCAGTAACAATTCCTCCTACTTGTTGCACAATACCAAGACTCATCCGTTGTGCTCCGTGGTCGGCTAGGGCGTGCGCTACTTCATGGCCCATAATGGCAGCTATGCCGTCAGGATTTTTCGCAATAGGCATGATGCCCGTATAAAACACGATTTTACCTCCTGGCATGCACCATGCATTTACTTGTTCACTATTAACTAAATTGTATTCCCAATCGTAGTCATTCAATAAATGAGACTGTCCTTTATAGTTGAAATACACTTGTGCAGCATGTGCAATAGCTGCACCAATTTCTTTGATCAATTCAGCGTCTTTGGTATTTGTCACCACTTCATTTTCGTTTAAAAATGATTGATATTGTTGTAACGACATGGAAAAAATCTGCTTGTTGTTACCAAAGAAGTTAAGTGTTTTTTTTCCGGTAAGCACATTGGTTTTACATCCAAAAAACAAGACACTTAAGACTAGTAAAATGTACTGTGAAGTTTTCATAATAAAGATTTGACTTTCTAAAAGTAAGAAATTAAATCTTTACTATAAATTAGGCATTTGCTAAGCGGTGTAAGTCTTGGATTGTTACTGTTGGATTTTCGGAGGAAAACACAAAACTGCCAGCAACCAACACATCGGCTCCGGCTTGTACTAATTCAGCAGCATTTACAGAAGTTACACCTCCATCAATTTCAATGTGGATAGTTGCTTTGTTAGCAGTGCTAAGTGCTCGCAAACGGCGAACTTTTTCATAGGTGTTTTCTATGAATTTTTGTCCTCCAAATCCTGGATTTACACTCATAATACAGACTAGATCTATTTCAGTAATAATATCTTCTAATACCGATATAGAAGTATGAGGATTAAGAGCAACCCCTGCTTTCATTCCTGCGGCTTTAATTGTTTGTACTGTACGATGCAAGTGTGTACAGGCTTCGGCATGTACTGTGAGGATATCTGCACCCAAATCGGCAAAGGTTTGTATGTACCGATCAGGATCAACAATCATTAGGTGTACATCTAACGGTTTTTGGGTGTATTTTGCCATGGATTTTAGTACGGGCATACCAAATGAAATATTTGGAACAAAAACCCCATCCATAACATCTATGTGAAACCAGTCTGCATCACTATTGTTTACCAATTTAATATCGCGTTCCAAGTTAGCGAAATCGGCTGCAAGCATAGAAGGCGCTATTTTAACCCTTCCCATTAGCCTAGGTATGTTTTAAGTATTTTACTTCTAGAAGTATGCTTCAGTCGGCGAATAGCTTTCTCCTTAATTTGGCGTACACGCTCACGTGTTAGGTCAAAAGTTTCTCCAATTTCTTCGAGGGTCATGGGGTGTTGATTCCCTAAACCAAAATAAAGCCGTACAACATCAGCCTCACGGGGGGTGAGTGTTTCGAGTGCGCGCTCAATTTCGGTGCGCAACGACTCGTGCATAAGAGTTTTGTCGGGATTTGGCGATTCGCCACTGCGGAGAACGTCGTAAAGATTTGAGTCTTCACCTTCAACAAGTGGAGCATCCATAGAAACGTGCCGTCCTGAATTTTTCATAGATTCTTTAACGTCAGAAACGGTCATATCCAATTCTTTGGCAATTTCTTCTGCAGAAGGCACACGCTCATGCGCTTGCTCTAAAAACGCATAGGTTTTGTTGATTTTGTTAATTGAACCAATTTTATTTAGAGGTAAGCGAACAATTCGAGATTGTTCGGCAAGCGCTTGAAGAATCGACTGACGAATCCACCATACGGCATAGGAAATAAACTTAAATCCTCTAGTCTCATCGAAGCGTTTTGCAGCTTTGATAAGTCCAAGGTTACCCTCGTTAATAAGGTCAGGAAGTGTAAGTCCTTGATTTTGGTACTGTTTAGCAACTGAAACTACGAAACGAAGATTAGCCTTAGTTAACTTTTCTAAAGCCACTTGATCTCCTGCTTTAATGCGTTGCGCTAACTCTACTTCCATTTCAGCAGTGATTAGGTCAACTTTTCCAATTTCTTGAAGATACTTGTCTAGTGAAGCAGTTTCACGGTTGGTGACCTGCTTGGTAATTTTTAACTGTCTCATGCAATTTGATTCTCTAAAGGATACTAGTTATACGCAATATTCTCCTCAAAGGTTTCATTAAATCAAAAAAAAATCCGCTAATTTCTTTTTAGCGGATTTTATACATATTTAAAAACAAGATTTAGTCTCGTCTTGGCCTTCGGTTTTGACCACCGTTTCTTCTTCGGTCATCACCTCCTTGGCGTGGTTTGCGTTCCACATAGCCTTCAGGTTTTTCTAAAAGTGCTTTGCGCGATACTTTCTCCTTTCTAGTACGGGGGTCCACACCAAAATATTTTACATCAAATACATCGCCCATGTTTACTACATCGGTAACATTTTCGGTGCGTTCCCATGCCAATTCACTTACGTGGAGTAACACTTCGTTTCCAGGGGCATCGGTGTATTCTACCACCGCGCCAAATTCTAGTATTTTGATGACTTGTACCTCATATACTTCACCAACTTCAGGTTTGAACATAAGGGCATCAATACGAGCAAGTACTTGGTCTATGCCTTCAGGTCCTGTACCTAAAATTTCTACGATGCCTTCACCGGTATCAGGATCTTCATTAATCACAATAGTAGTGTTGGTTTCTTTTTGCAATTCTTGAATAACCTTACCGCCAGATCCAATAATGGCACCTATGTATTCGTTAGGAACGGTACGCATTACCATTTTTGGTGCATGATCTTTTACATCTGCAGCAGGAGTTGCAATGGTTTCAGTCAATTTGTTCAAAATATGCAAACGTCCTTCTCGGGCTTGCTTAAGTGCTTGAATCAAAATATCATAGGGCAACCCTTTGATTTTTATATCCATTTGACAAGCTGTAATCCCGTTTTCGGTTCCCGTTACCTTGAAGTCCATATCTCCTAAATGATCTTCGTCACCTAAAATATCAGAAAGTACTGCAAATCGCTCACCATCAGAAATTAATCCCATGGCAATTCCCGAAACAGGACTAGATATCTGTACTCCAGCATCCATAAGCGCCATTGTTCCAGCACAAACGGTAGCCATAGAAGACGAACCGTTAGATTCTAAAACCTCAGAAACGACACGTACGGTATATGGACAGTCATCGGGGACAACTTTCTTAAGTGCGCGTTGAGCTAGGTTTCCATGCCCTATTTCTCTTCGAGAAGTTCCACGTAGAGGACGCGCTTCACCGGTACAGAATGGAGGGAAATTGTAGTGAAGATAGAAACGTTCTTCACCTTGATCTGTAGGCAAATCAATTACGTTAGCCTCTCTAGAGGTTCCAAGAGTTACCGTTGCAAGTGCTTGGGTTTCTCCACGGGTAAATACCGAAGAACCATGAGTAGAGGGTAAATAATCAACTTCACACCAAATAGATCTAATATCGGTGGTCTTTCTACCATCCAAGCGAATACCTTCAGCAAGAACTAACTCACGAACGGCATCTTTTTGTGCGCTACCAAAGTATTTGCCAATAAGCTTTCCTTTTTCTTCCAATTCTTCCTCAGAAAAAGTCTCTAAAAGGGCTTCTTTTACTTCGCCAAACGCCTCGCCGCGTTCTTGCTTTGAGCTACCTTTTTTAGCAATATCATAGCATTTTTGGTATGCAAAATCGTGTACTTTTTGCTGCAACTCTTCGTCGTGATCTTCGGGCTCATATTCGCGTGTTTCCTTTTTACCTGCTGCTTCAGCTAATTCAATCTGTGCGGCAATTTGCTTTTTAATGGCTTCATGTCCAAAGCGGATGGCATCAGCCATGACTTCTTCCGAAACTTCATCAAACTCACCTTCAACCATGGTAACCGAATCTTCGCTAGCACCAATCATGATGTCAACATTTGATTCTGCAAGTTGCTCACGGCTAGGGTTTACAATAAATTTTCCATCAATTTGTCCTACACGGACTTCCGAAATAGGATACTCAAAGGGAATATCCGAAAGTTGAATTGCAGCAGAAGCCGCAAGTCCTGCTAATGCATCGGGCATTACAGTATCGTCGTGCGACATTAGCTGAATCATTAATTGTGTTTCGGCATGATAGTCTTTTGGAAACAAAGGGCGCAAGACACGGTCAACCAATCGCATGGTAAGAATTTCTTCGTTACTAGGTCGGGCTTCACGTTTAAAAAAGCCACCAGGAAATCGTCCAGCGGCAGCAAATTTTTCGCGGTAATCAACGGTTAGGGGTAAAAAATCTACATCAGAGGCTTTACGCGCCGAAACTATTGTGGCCAATAGCATACAATTTCCGCTTTTTACTACGACGGAACCGTCTGCTTGTTTGGCAAGTTTACCTGTTTCTAAGGTAATTGTTCGACCATCACCTAAGTCAATAGTCGAGGTATGTACGTTGGGTATCATACGTTTTCATTTTTAAAGTTAGTATCTGTGTGTTGTGTTGTGGTCGTAGATACCCGATGAAAAACCGAAT
>JAURNV010000019.1 GCA_030830005.1 Flavobacteriaceae bacterium
CGATCCATAATATCGATAAAAGCAGCACTGCGATGCGAAATTTCGATAAGCGATAAGCCAGAGTTGTCGAGTTCTACTACTGCTTGTGCAGCTTTCTCCATGACTTCTTTAGGAAGGATACAAGGTCCAGCACTAAAATTGTGCTTTTTCATAAGTTGAATCAATTAGACCGCAAAGAAACAAAAACCCGTGCGGATTTGTATACAAAGTTTTGTTACTTTTTTAACAAAAAAGCCATGGTGTCTATGTGGTCTGCATAATCGTTGAGTTTTGGGTATTGGGTTTGCCCGAAGGTTACCCCTAGGGCACTGTTTTTACTTGCCACACACTGAATTTGATCTTTTTGTGTTTCGAGTACATGGTTTAACTCATCTTGGTCTTTATATGTGGAGTAATGAATACAAGCAATAGGGGAATTTAGCCCATTATCTTTTTTCAACAGTATAAACCCGTTGTCTAACAACTCAATTTCTTGCATTAAATACACTGCCTTGTTGTAGTCGTAATTATTTGCGTAGGCATTGTGGTGTATTATTTCTCTGTGTTCATAAAGTGATTCAAATAAAAGAGTAAAATCGTAGCCTTCTGGGACTATGAGGTGTGAAACACTTCGGCAACCTAAGCCGAAATACTGCATAATGTCAATACATAATAACGCGAGGTCTTCATTTGATTCACTTCCGTCTAATACGGCTACCCCGTTGCGAGTTTTTCGTATAATATTCGGAACATTTTTAAAATAATATTCAAAATAACGGGCTGTATTAGAGCTCCCTGTTGCAATCACGCGGTCAAATTTTTCCAATCTTCCTTCGCTAAAGTGTATGCTTCCATTCCATTCGCTATGTATTTCTAATAAAAAATTGACTACAAAGGGGAGGAGTACGTTGTCATTGGAAGAATGCTTTATCTCGATACTGTAGCCGCAAGCAAGTCCACACAAGACATCGTGTAAGCCGACAAGAGGAATGTTTCCCGCTAACACCAAACCTAAGCGTTGCTGGTGCTTTTGAGCACTTGGATAAGCGCTGAGCCATTTCGTTATTGAAGCTTTTGTGAGTGTTTTCCCCCAAGAATTAACACAAAAGTCAAGATTGTTTTTTGTAAACCATTTGTTTTGATTAGATGACTTAATTAACGCATTATCAAGATGTTCATTCCAATCATAATTTCTTTTTTCGGAATTATTATGCTCTCTAAAAAGCTGCCCAAGTGCTTCGAAAGCATTGATTGTATGTTGATGTGAATTCATATTTTGCTGAAGTGTGGTTATGCACTACTTTTGCAAAGTTAAAAAAATGCTATGGCTATTATCATTACAGATGAATGTATTAATTGTGGGGCTTGCGAACCTGAATGTCCAAATACCGCTATTTACGAAGGTGCTTTTGATTGGAAGTATTCAGACGGCACCCAACTTTTGGGCGATGTAGTTCTACCCAATGGTAAAGCAGTTGATGCAAACGCCATGCAAGAGCCTATTTCTGACGAGGTATACTTTATTGTTCCTGATAAGTGTACAGAGTGCAAAGGATTTCATGATGAGCCACAGTGCGCCGCCGTATGCCCAGTAGATTGTTGTATTCCTGATGAAGATCACGTAGAAACCGAAGAAGTCTTATTAGGTAAGCAACGCTTTATGCATCCTGAATAATATGAAAGCAGGTATTGTAGGACTACCCAATGTAGGGAAATCAACCCTTTTTAACTGTTTGTCGAGTGCTAAGGCGCAGAGCGCTAACTTTCCTTTCTGTACTATAGAACCCAACATAGGTGTAGTAAATGTTCCAGACCCACGTTTAAACCGCCTAGAAGAATTGGTCAGTCCTGAAAAAGTAGTCCCTGCTACTGTAGAAATTGTTGACATTGCTGGATTGGTTAAAGGCGCAAGCAAAGGCGAGGGCCTTGGAAACCAATTCTTAGCCAATATTCGAGAAACCGATGCAATTATTCATGTGCTTCGCTGCTTTGATAACGATAATATTGTCCATGTTGATGGATCGGTTAACCCTATGCGCGATAAAGAAACGATAGATATTGAGTTACAGCTTAAAGATTTGGACGCTGTAGAAAAACGTCTTGAAAAGGTAAAACGCGCTGCTCGAACCGGTAATAAAGAGGCGCAAAAAGAACAAGCAGTTTTAGAAATTTTATTAACGGGATTGGAATCAGCTACATCGGTACGTGCCATTGAGGTTTCACAAGAAGACAGAAAGTCTTTTGTAGCTCCACTACAACTGATTACAGACAAACCTGTACTTTATGTTTGTAATGTTGATGAAGGTGCTGCCGCTTCTGGTAACGATTACGTCTCTCAAGTACAAAATGCCGTTGCTGCTGAAAATGCTGAGGTATTGGTTCTTGCAGTAGCTACTGAGGCTGACATTAACGAATTGGAAACCTACGATGAACGTCAGCTTTTTTTAGAAGATTTGGGATTAGACGAACCGGGTGCTGCCAAACTGATACGCGCGGCTTATATTCTACTAAACCTTGAAACCTATTTTACCGCTGGAAAAAAAGAAGTGCGTGCATGGACAATTCCTGCAGGAGCTACCGCACCTCAAGCTGCGGGGGTAATTCACACAGACTTTGAGAAAGGGTTTATTCGTGCTGAGGTTATATCCTTTGTCGATTATGATGTATTGGGCTCTGAACAAAAAGCCAAAGAAGCTGGTAAGGCTAGGGTAGAGGGGAAAGAGTACATTGTTCAAGATGGAGACGTAATGCACTTTAGGTTTAATGTTTGATTTCTATCAAAAAAGCCTACCCTAATCGCATTAATTTTAACCCGTTTTGTTCCTTTAGTAATCCAAATAAAACGTTATCTGTTTTCAAAGTTTGATGTAGTATTCTTGTATAAAAGGAATCAATAATTTCTGTTTATATAGTAATTAACTTATTTTTACGACTAAACGTAGAACCAATAATTTAAAATAAATCAATTAAATATGTATAAAGCAATTTTACTGACCGTAGTTTTAGCAATAATTAGCTGCGCAACTCCGTCACAAGAACCCGCTAAAGTGGAAGGAGTAGGCTTCTTTAAGCCCATGCCGGATGAAAAGTTTATAGCTGGCTCTGATGCTATAACTGATTTTTGGATGAAGTATATAGATGCACACAACAAAAGGGATATTGAGGCAATTAAGGCTATGAGTGCCGATTCTATTTACATTCTTGGCCCTGATGGCTCCGAATTATTTACCAACAAACAACAAGCAGACCTTTTGGAACAATGGTTTGCTGCCGCAGACCCAAAATGGGATCCCTATTGGGCGATGCCCTACTCCTCTGTACCTAGTGGTGCTGATTGGATAATAGCTGGGCATCTTGTTACAGAAACCGTTGACGGTAAGGAGTCTAAAACCCTTCAAATGATTGATGGCGAGATCAAAGACGATAAAGTCGTGCGCTTTTTTGTTTATGCTGCTCAAGCACCAAAAGAATAAGCGTCCTTCTGTATTTTAACGCAACAAAACACCCAAATTAATGGGTTTTTTGTTGCGTTAAAAAGTTAAAAATCATTAAAATCAAACTATCTAGAATAATTTATTTTTCATTGAGTCTTGCTATTGCATGATCAATTTGTTCAACTGTAGATGGCGACAATCCTGTCAGTACTAAATCAACAGTAGAGGTTTTATCAATAATTATGTGTGTTGGAAACGAGTATACTTTATATTGACCAATTATATCTTTACTGTTTGGTATGATGTTGTACTCAAAGTTTTGCTTTTGTAAAAAACTCTCAAGAGCAATTTTTTTGTCAAAAGTAATCGCAAGAAAAACAACCTCTTTTTCTGAATATTTTTCTACCAAATTGTTAAGCTCAGGGATTTCTATCAAACAAGGTTTGCAGGCAATAAACCAAAAATTTAATACAACAATTTTACCCTTTAAATCAGCTAAGGAATACGCATTTCCATTAAGGTCAGTAGCGACAAAAGCAGGTGCTTTTTTGCCAACCAAAGGACTTTTCCTTTGTTGTAATTCTTTGGGTTCACTTAATTTTTTAATCTTATCTTTATTCTTAGTCATTTCTTCATCGGACAGTTTGCGAAGTACGTAGGCTTTAATCTCATTTTCACTATCCACATAAGGATCTGGACTGTACGCTCCTGACATCAATGCAGTCATCATTTCCATGCCTTGTACTCTTTTGCCGTCCATATGATAGATTGGAACAGTTTCTCCGTCAAGCCTCATTTCTGTGTTTTTTAATTCATCCAAATTAGCTTTGGTAAGGCCCGGTAAAAAACTTAACCTTTTACTTGATGCAGCTTTATTGTTTGTACAGCCTTCAAAAATTAAAAGGCTTACTATGGTTAATAATAATAATTTGTAATTTCTCATTTCTGGGGTTTAGTGAATTAAATATAAATTTGTTTATATCCCAATAAAAAGTAAAAAGAAAGGGTAAAGTGTTCAATTTCAAAAGATTGGGAATCAATAATGTGTAAATATAAAAAAATATCAATAACCTTATCCTATTGCTTTGTTGGATAGTCTTTTAACAATTTCCCTTCGTATTTGTTAATTTCTTTAGCCAAACAAAGGTTTTTTTTTACACTTGATGTTTTAAATTAGCCCTCATGCCACAAACCACCCAATACAACGAAGATAATATCCGTTCCCTTGATTGGAAAGAGCATATCCGTATGCGTCCAGGAATGTATATTGGTAAACTCGGAGACGGTTCATCTCCAGATGATGGAATCTATATTTTGCTCAAAGAGGTACTTGACAACAGTATAGACGAGTTTGTCATGGGCGCTGGAAAAACCATTGAAATTAACATTGACGAAGGTAAGGTTACCGTTCGTGACTATGGCCGTGGGATTCCGCTAGGGAAGGTAGTAGATGTGGTTTCTAAAATGAATACAGGCGGCAAGTATGACACGCGAGCGTTTAAAAAATCAGTAGGTTTAAATGGGGTAGGTACTAAAGCGGTAAATGCACTATCTGCAGAGTTTTTAGTCTATTCGGTACGAGAGGGAAAACAAAAAAGCGCTCGATTCAACCAAGGCACCTTAGAAGAAGAATCTGAACTAATTTCCTCCTCCAAGCGCAATGGAACGGGTGTTTCTTTTATTCCCGATGACTCCATTTTTAAAAAGTACCGTTACCGCCATGAGTATGTGGCAAAAATGTTAAAAAACTACGTGTATCTTAATCCAGGACTAACCATAGTTTTTAATGGCGAAAAGTACATGTCGTTAAATGGGCTTAAAGACCTATTGGAAGACAACAATAACATCGACGATTTTCTTTATCCTGTTATTCATCTAAAAGGTGAAGATATTGAAGTAGCGATTACGCACAGCAAAACCCAATACAACGAAGAATACCACTCGTTTGTAAACGGTCAACACACCACCCAAGGAGGTACTCATCAAAATGCATTTCGTGAAACTTTAGTTAAAACAATTCGTGAATTTTACGGCAAGCAATTTGACCCCTCCGATATTCGTAAGTCTATCATTTCTGCCATAAGCATTAAAGTAATGGAACCCGTTTTTGAATCCCAAACCAAAACAAAGTTAGGTTCTACCGATATGGGAGGTAATTTGCCAACGGTACGCACCTATATCAATGATTTTATCGGAAAACACCTTGATAATTACCTGCACAAAAATCCTAAAACCGCTGAGTCATTGCAACGCAAAATCTTGCAAGCAGAAAAGGAGCGCAAAGAACTTTCAGGAATTCGAAAATTGGCCCGTGAGCGTGCCAAAAAAGCAAGTTTACACAACAAAAAACTTCGAGATTGCAGGGTGCATTTGGGTGATATCCAAAAAGATCGCCGTTTAGAATCCACCTTGTTTATAACTGAGGGGGACTCGGCAAGTGGATCTATAACCAAATCTAGGGATGTAAACACCCAAGCGGTGTTTAGCCTTCGTGGGAAGCCGCTAAATTCCTACGGGATGTCTAAAAAAATTGTGTACGAAAATGAAGAATTCAACTTGTTACAAGCGGCGCTTAACATTGAAGATTCAATGGAAGATTTGCGGTATAACAATATTGTAATTGCAACCGATGCCGATGTAGATGGAATGCACATTCGTTTGTTGCTCATTACCTTTTTCTTACAGTTTTTTCCCGAGCTTATTAAAGATGGCCACCTTTATATCTTACAAACTCCTCTTTTTAGGGTTCGAAATAAAAAGAAAACGATATACTGCTATTCGGAAATTGAACGTGTCAACGCTCTTGAAGAATTAGGAAAACAAGCTGAAATTACAAGATTTAAAGGTTTGGGAGAGATTTCACCCGATGAATTCAAGCATTTTATTGGAGATGATATTCGCCTAGACCCTGTGATGTTAGACAAGAATATGACTATTGATGAATTACTGTCCTTTTATATGGGCAAGAACACCCCACAACGTCAGGAATTTATCATTGACAATCTTAAAGTAGAACTAGATAAAGTAGAAGTATGAGCGACGAACAGTTTGCTTCTAGTGATCAGCTGGTACGTGTTACGGGTATGTACAAGGATTGGTTTTTGGACTATGCCTCGTATGTGATATTAGAACGTGCTGTTCCAGCTATTGAAGATGGATTTAAGCCTGTTCAGCGCCGTATACTACATTCCATGAAAGACTTGGATGATGGGCGTTACAGTAAAGTTGCCAACATTGTAGGACATACCATGCAATATCACCCACATGGCGATGCTTCTATTTCTGATGCCATGGTGCAAGTTGGCCAAAAGGATTTGCTTATTGATATGCAAGGAAACTGGGGGAACATTCTCACTGGCGACTCAGCGGCTGCTTCGCGCTATATAGAAGCACGACTCTCCAAGTTTGCACTAGAGGTGGTTTATAGCCCAAAGGTAACCCAGTGGCAGCTCTCTTATGACGGACGTAAAAAGGAACCCATCCATTTGCCTGTTAAATTCCCAATGCTATTGGCTCAAGGGGGCGAGGGGATAGCCGTAGGATTATCTACAAAAATCCTTCCGCATAACTTTATTGAATTGATTGATGCCTCTATAAAGCACCTGCAAGGAAAACGCTTTACGCTGTTGCCTGATTTCCCTACAGGCGGTGTTATGGATGCAGACAATTATAATGACGGGTTAAGAGGTGGAAGAATTCGTGTTCGTGCGCGAATTGTCCAAGAAGACAAACAAACTTTAATTATCAATGAAATTCCGTTCTCTACTACAACGTCTACATTGATTGACTCCATCTTAAAAGCTAATGAAAAGGGGAAAATAAAAATCAAGAAAATTGAAGACAATACCGCGGCTGAAGTAGAAATTAAAATCCATCTACCACCAAATGTTTCCCCCGACAAAACCATAGATGCACTTTTTGCCTTTACGGCTTGTGAAACCTCAATCTCACCCTTAGGTTGTGTTATTGAAGATAATAAGCCCAATTTTATTGGTGTTTCGGAAATGTTGCGCCGATCAACGGACCATACGTTAGACCTGCTTCGGGCCGAACTTGAAGTAAATAAGCAAGAACTTGAAGAGCAATGGCATTTTGCTTCATTAGAGCGAATCTTTATTGAAAATCGAATTTACCGAGATATTGAGGAAGTCGAAACATGGGAAGGGGTGCTGCAGGCAATTCATGCGGGTTTAGCTCCGCATATTGTTCATTTAAAACGGGCGGTTACTGATGACGATGTTGTTCGCTTAACAGAAATTCGTATTAAACGTATTTCGAAATTTGATTTGGATAAAGCACAACAAAAAATCGAAGCTTTAGAAGCAGAACTTGACCAAGTAGCCTATGATTTGGCGCATATTGTTGAGTTTGCGATAGCGTATTTTAAACGTCTTAAGAAGACCTACGGAGAGGGTAAAGAGCGTAAAACAGCACTATCAGTCTTTGCTGATGTAGATGCCCGAAAAGTAGTCATGCGTAACACCAAACTGTATGTTAGTAGGGAAGAAGGCTTTATTGGCACCTCGCTTCGCAAGGATGAATACGTAACCGATTGTGCTGATATTGATGATGTTATTGTGTTCACAGAAGACGGAAGAATGATTGTTACCAAAGTGGAAAGCAAAACTTTTGTTGGAAAAAACATCATTCACGTGGCGGTCTTTAAAAAGAAAGATAAGCGTACCATTTACAACATGATTTATCAAGATGGGCGAGGAGGAACATCGTATATCAAACGCTTTGCGGTAACGGGAGTCACAAGAGACAAGCATTACGATCTTACCAACGGTAATCCACAGTCTAAAGTTCATTATTTTTCGGCTAACCCCAATGGGGAAGCTGAAATTGTGACAATTCACTTGCGCCAAAGCGGATCAATTAAAAAATTAAAATGGGATTTGGACTTTGCAGATTTGGTTGTGAAGGGTAGGAGTGTGCGAGGCAATACGGTAACTAAATACGCCCTTAAGCGGGTTGATCTTAAAGAAGAAGGGGTTTCTACGTTAAAACCCCGAAAGATATGGTTTGATGAAACCGTACAACGCCTTAATGCCGATGAGCGTGGACGTTTGCTTGGCGCATTTAAGGGCGAAGACCGAATTTTGATTGTTACTCAAGCTGGAATAGTAAAAACCCAAATTCCTGATTTAAGCATGCACTTTCCCCCCGATATGATCGCCCTAGAAAAATGGGAACCACAAAAACCGCTCTCAGCCGTATATTTTGATGGAATTAAAGATCGTTATTTTGGCAAACGGTTTTTAATTGAAACCCCAGACAAAGAGGAATCCTTTCTTAAAGAGGGAGGCAAGATTCGGTTAGAGTGGTTTGCCGCTGACTGGCGCCCTGTATGCACGTTGCATTTTGTGAAACCTAGAGGTGAAGAAAATAAAGAACCCCAAAAAATATCTTTTGAAGAATTTATTGCACCTAAAGGGATTAAGGCAATGGGGAATCAGCTAACAACAGAAAAGTTAAAGCATATTGAGGCAAACGAACCCTTAGCATATACCCCTGAGCCAGAAATAGAACCGTTAGAAATAGAAACTGAAGCCGAAGAAGTGTTCCCTTTAAAGAATGATAATGAAGGGCAAATTAGCTTAGAGCTTTAAGATATCGATTTTTCTTCCGAAACCGCATACCAAAGGGTTTTCGTTCATTTTGTTTTATTGGTCACAACGTGTTAGTATAAGAATAGTAGTGGGTTTATATGCACTCACTTTTCGGTTAAACACAGACCTTTATTATATTTATTTACTTTCGTTTTAGCGATTAAACCACTATTATTTTTATACATTGTTGGCAAATCGTTATTTTTTTATAAATTAATTTAAAGCTATTCTAAAGTAAATTTATAAGTAGAACCTCCAAAGGCAATAACAACCATTATTTTTCCTTCCGCATTTACTATTTCGTTGTATATGTCGCTTTGTTCCCAGTCGTAAAATCCATATTTTATTTGATTTTTTACACCCATTGCACCAGTTGTTAATTCTTTGTAACCAGTTATTGTAACATTACCTCCCAAAAAAGCTTGTGAACTTAAGTCTGCTTTTATTTTTTTGCCATCTGAGGTTTTAACTGAAATTATCCCTCTTTCGACACCTATCATACTTGCACTATTATCTTTATATTCATAAAGTTTGAATTGAATAGAGCCGTTAGTATTTTTTGTTGTCTCCAATGTTTTTTTAGCATATTTCAAAGTAGTTTTAATATCTTTCTCTGAATATCCATTTTCCTTCAATTGTTGGCTCAAATATTCTTTATATTCATCTAAACTCTTAAATTCTGGCGTTTCATTTAAAATAGTATGTACTCGCAAATCTGAATCATTCGTAGCTGAATTTGAAAAAGTACCAAACGAAACATTTCTTTGTACTTTACCAATCTTATCTCCAAATTCATCTATTAAATCTGTCTTTTCAAAAAGTGATTGAGCATTAATAATATTTAAGTATAGTAGAAAGAAAAGTATTGTTGTTATTTTCATAGTTATTTCATTTTTTTATGTTTGCCAACTTGAATATATCCGCACTATTGCGTTTATTTCTTTTATATATTTTCATGCCTTTATTTTTGTAATTTGTTCATTATCAGTTTTTTGATTTTCAACAATGTAATCAAAAGGACTTTTGATATTTGTAAGAGATTTTTTGCTAACGTGCGTATAAATCTCTGTAGTTTTGCTGCTACCGTGCCCTAAAAGTGTTTGAATGTTTCTGAGACTAACCCCGTGTTCTAAAAGGTGGGGTGCAAAAGAATATCTTAGAAAAGCAAAACTTGCTTTTACAATGGGTTCATGTCGATGGATGTCGGGTGTGAGTCGTAGGTTTATCATGAAAAGGAACAGATTTGGGTACTGTCATTTCAAAAATACAAAAAACACTAACTCAAAAAGTAAAATGATTAAAACGTTACTTTCTTCTTTCGAAACCGCATATTAAAAAACTCCACCAAAAGCGAAAAGGCAATTGCAAAATATAAATAGCCTTTTGGAATAGCGCCAATGCTTGTGCCCAATACCTCTAAATGCGCCAAATGAGCACCTTCGGCAATGAGCATAAATCCAATTAAAATAAGAAAAGAAAGTGCTAATATTTGCAGCGATGGATGTTTGTGAACAAAACGTGTTACAGGATGTGCAAACCACATCATTGCCAAAATGGAAACCACCACAGCAATAATCATAATCCAAAGTGCGCCGTTAATACCGCTAGTCATCCCTACAGCAGTTAAAATAGAATCTACCGAGAATACTGCATCGATAAGAATAATTTGGATTAAAATCTTACCTATAGTATTTGAGGCGTTATTTTGTGCTTTTGCGCTTTTTTCACCAGCATGATCAATTTTTTCATGAATTTCTTTCGTGCTTTTGTACAGCAGAAAAAGACCTCCTGCAATTAAAATTAAAGATTGTCCATTTACAGCCACTTGTAAAACAGTTGTTGAAACCTGGAATAGGGTAGTCTGCATAGCAATAAGCCAAGAAATAGCAAACAATAACGCAATTCGCAAAACTAATGCAAGTAGCAACCCAAGATTGGTAGCGCCTTTTCGCTTATCCTCAGGAAGTTTCCCTACAATTATCGAAATAAATACTATGTTGTCGATGCCTAATATAATTTCTAAAAAAGTTAGTGTTAACAGTGAAGAAATTGCCTCGGGAGTGAAAAGAAAATCCATTAGTAGTCAAGTTTGGTTACTACACCACGTTGCTTGTTAGCTTCATCGCCAACCAAATTATATTCAAATGTGTAGGTGTTGTCCGTTGTTGTAAGTATTTTCATATGTACCGCTTTGGATTCTTGGTACGAAAGCGGACGTATTTTTTTAACAATACACTCGCAATCATTTAACCAACGAACACTTGAACTGTCTATGCGATTATGGTAATAATCAACTTCAAGGTTGTCAGTTCTAGTAAATGTGGTGGTAAGTGTGTCTCCTAAAACAACAGATGTAAATGAAAAATTACCCGTTTGAAAGTCTTTGCAATTACGCTCGGGAGAAAAACACGAAACTAGGAATAGAAGTAGTGTAAAAAAAATGGCAAATCTCATGCCCCAAAAATATCACTTTTTATTGGTGTATGTTTCACAAGTTCCATCAGAGTAAAAAACCGTTACACGCTCGACGCGCTTAGCATCAGGTGTATTTTCAATAGAATCAACGGATTCTTTCGGCGTAGTATGCGGGTAATTCGAAGTAGGTATTGGATTTTGTGGTGCTTCATTTGGAAATAGCGTAGGTTCATCGGTAGCAATCGCTTCAGAAGATGAAAAGTTGTTGCCTGTGAGTAACCAACTGGATTGAACAGTAGGGAAGGCGTGTAGAATTTTTAATACAAAATCTAAACTTGGTTTGTTTCGTCCCGATAGCACATGAGAAATAGAAGAACGCTGTACACCAATCCTGTCTGCAAATGCAGCTGAACTTAACTCGCTGTCGTCAATTATTTTCTGAATACGTTCGACTAAATTCATAGTTACAAATGTAAATAACCAAATGGTATTAAAGGATAATTTCAAATATACAAAGTCTTTTAATACAAAAATACTTGAAGTATAACTTATTTTATTTATGCTAAAATGCATAAAATCAATACTATATACTTATTTAGTAGTTACGAAAGTAAATTTGTACAATTATGTAAATGAAAACAGCCTATTTGTGTTTACATAATTAAACCTTTAATGTTTCCATTTGTAAACTAAATTGGATTTACATTTGCAAACAATGGAATCATTTCTTGCTATACAACACGATTTTGTATCACAGTCCATACAGGGGCGTTATGTGAGTGGTGAATCTATTAAGGCGGTATTGAACAATTTTGCATTAAACGAAATTGGAAGAAGTGTTGAGAACAGACCTATCTATTCGATTGATATGGGTTCTGGCCCTATAAAAATTCTATTGTGGTCGCAAATGCATGGTAACGAATCTACATCAACTAAGGGTTTATTAGATGTTATGTGCTATTTGAAGCAATTTCCTGCGTTGTTAGGGCATTTCACTCTTAAAGTGATTCCCATGCTTAATCCAGATGGTGCAGCAGCTTATGCGCGAGAAAATGCCAATAGAATTGATTTAAATAGAGATGCACAAGAAAAATCACAACCTGAATCCAAGCTGTTGTTATATGCATTTACTGACTTTAAACCTGATTATTGTTTTAATCTACACGATCAACGGACTATTTTTGGAGTTGATGGGCATCCGTGTATGCTTTCTTTTTTGGCTCCTGCTGCAGATACAGACAAAACTATAACTCCGGCAAGAAGGAAATCCATGGGAATTATTGGTCACATACACCAACTTTTACAAGCACATATTCCAAACCTTGTGGGTCGTTTTGATGACACCTTTAATCCTAACTGCATGGGAGATTACTTTACAGCTCAAGGGACCCCGACAATTTTGTTTGAGTGTGGACAGGTAGGAAGTGATTATGCTCGAAAAGAAACCCGAAAATGGTTTGCCATTTCGTTACTTGAGGCCCTACAAGGTATTACCAATAATACCCTCAAAGAAGCAAATTACCACGCTATCCCTGAGGTTAATAAGACTTTTGTAGATGTTTTGATTAAAAATGTAAGTCATCAGGGAAATTCATTTGATGTTGCGTTGCAATATGAAGAACAATTGGAAGATGGCAAGATTTACTTTGTTCCTATCTTTCACAGTATGGGTAAGTTAGTTAATGTGAGAGGACATAAACTAGTTGACTTAGCTCATAAAAACATAGTATTTGAACACAATTTTAGTGTGGGTCAAAATGCTAGTTGGTTAGCAAAAATGTTAGATTTAACACAATATTCACATTAAAATTTCCATTTAGACATATAATATTCAATGTTTTTTTTGTTTTTTTGCAAAAAGAATAATTTATGAATAAGTTTAAATTAGATGAAATTGATCATCAAATCCTTGACATCCTCATCGACAACATGCGTACCCCATTTACAGACATTGCAAAACGTCTTTTAATTTCTGCCGGTACGGTTCATGTTCGAGTGCGTAAAATGGAAGATGCAGGAATTATCAAGGGATCTTCGCTAGCTTTAGACTACAACAAAATGGGCTACTCTTTTATTGCTTATGTGGGTATTTTTCTTGAAAAAACACACCAAACCAAATATGTTTTGGAACGTCTACGAGAAATTCCCAACGTTACTGTAGCTCACATTACCACGGGTAAATTTAATATCTATTGTAAAATTCGTGCAAAATCAACTGAGCATGCCAAAGAAATCATCTTCAAAATCGATGATGTTGACGGAATTTTGAGAACTGAAACAATGATTTCTCTTGAAGAGAGTATCAATGACAAAAAGCGTTTAATGCACACTATTTTTAACGAACTTTAATATTTTCTTTTGAACCCAAAGACCAAACTAGAGCGTTTCGACAGTAACGTTCTTTCTAAATTTAAGTTATACGATAGTATTTTCTCTACGCTTCCGTACTCCAAAATTACAAATACAGCTACCCTTTTGCCCTTGTTTTCAAACACTTGTGCAGAGGGTTATGAAAAAGGATTAGATCCGAAATCAATTGTTGAGGAATTTTTCAATCGCTATTATCCAGATTATAGTAAGGATCAACGTACAGATTTACTTTTCCGCTTTATTCAGTTTATTGAGCGAAGAGTCGTTCTTTTTGATGCAGTAGAAGATGCTGCATTTGCTCGTGTAAACAACATGAGTGGAATTGGGACATTGCGAAATTTGAAAGAAGAAGCTCAGGCAAAACAAAAAACAACAGCGCTAAAAAGTTTTTTAAAAGAGATTAGTATTCGTCCTGTTCTTACAGCGCATCCAACACAATTTTATCCTGGATCTGTATTGGGGATTATCACTGATTTGGGTAAGAGTATACAAGCTAATGATTTACAAGAAATTAAATTATTACTTGCTCAGTTGGGTCGCACACCATTTTTTAAGAAGAAAAAACCCACTCCACTAGATGAGGCACGAAGCTTGATTTGGTACTTAAGTAATGTTTTTTATCCATCAATTGGGGAAATTCAAACCTATTTACAACGTCATATTTTTGCCGATGATTCTTATTCTAGTCAATCGGTAAAGCTTGGTTTTTGGCCCGGAGGAGACAGAGACGGAAATCCGTTTGTAACCACTGAGATTACACGAAAAACAGCTCAGTTGCTTCGTAGTAGCGTGATTAGAAATTATTACAGAGATGTGCGTAAACTCCGCCGGAGACTGACTTTTGCTGGAGTTGAAGAACTTGTATTAGAAGTTGAACGTAAGCTTTACAACAGTATATTTAAACTTGATAAGGCTCCTGAAATCTCTCTTGACGATCTTAAGGAGAAACTCAATGAGATTTTGGAAAAGGTGGAATCCGAATATCACGGCCTTTTTGCCAATGAGTTAAGTGATTTTATAGCCAAAGTAAACGTCTTTGGATATCACTTTGCTAGTTTGGACATACGTCAAGATTCCAGAGTGCACCACGATGCGTTTTTAACCCTTTTAACACACACAAACAAACACGGCATTACGGATGCTAATTTTGATTATAAGGAAGCCTCAGAAGATGAGCGCATCGAATTTTTAACTTCTTTAAAAGGCGATGTGTCTCCAGATGTTTTTGAGGATGAAACGGTGCAAAAAGCCTTGGGTTCTATTCGTGCCATGAAAGAGATACAACAAACTAATGGCGAAGCTGGTTGTAACCGGTATATTATTTCAAATAATCAAACGGCTCAAAATATTTTTGAGGTATTTGCTATGATTCGCCTCAGTAATTGGACAACACCATCGGTAGATGTAGTGCCGCTTTTTGAAACTATCCCGGATTTGAAAATTGCTGTAGAAGTAATGGACAAAGTGTATTCAAACCCAACCTACCGAGAACATTTAAATAGAAGAGGTGATAAGCAAACCATAATGCTGGGATTCTCTGATGGTACTAAAGATGGAGGGTATTTGATGGCAAACTGGAGTATTTATAAAGCCAAAGAAGAATTAACTGCTATTTCCCGCAAACATGGTATAAAAGTAATCTTTTTTGACGGTCGTGGCGGACCTCCAGCGAGAGGTGGAGGAAACACACATCAGTTTTACGCTTCTATGGGTTCTAGTGTTGAAGCCGATGAAATTCAATTAACCGTACAAGGACAGACGATCAGTTCTAATTTTGGAACTTTTGATACTTGTCGTTACAATCTTGAACAGCTGCTTAGCTCAGGGATTTCTAATCGTTTGTTTGCTGATAAAGCCACAGATTTAGACAACGATGATCGAGAAACGATAACACAACTTGCCGAAACCAGTTATCAAGCTTACAAAGACTTTAAAGCACACCCTAAGTTTTTACCGTATTTGGAGCATATGAGTACCTTAAAATACTATGCGAAAACAAACATTGGTAGCCGCCCATCGAAACGAAAATCCACTAAATCGTTAGACTTTTCAGCACTGCGTGCAATTCCTTTTGTGGGAAGTTGGAGTCAACTCAAGCAAAATGTACCTGGTTTTTATGGTGTGGGAATTGCGCTAGAATCTTTAGACAAATCAGGAGATTTCGATAAAGCAGTACGTCTGTACAACAACAATGCTTTTTTTAGAACCCTTATTTCAAATTCTATGATGAGTTTACAAAAATCTTTCTTTAAGCTCACATCCTATATGGAGAATGATCCAGAGTACGGAGCGTTTTGGACCTTGATTTACGAAGAGTTTTTACGTGCTAAAACCTATATTTTACGACTCACCGGAATGAACGAGTTGATGCAAGATCAACCTTCTGGAAAAGCTTCTATAAAAATACGAGAAGAAATTGTACAACCCTTAATTACCATACAACAATATGCGCTTTTGAACATTCAACAAAACAACTTGGATGACCACACACGCGAGGTTATGGAAAAAATGGTTACACGTTCGCTTTTTGGAAATATTAACGCGAGTAGAAACTCGGCTTAGGCTGCGTAAAAAACAAAGGCTTTGTGAATAAGCTCGTTTGAAACCGATTGGTTCCATACGGGCTTTCCTATTTTTTCTAACAGTACAAAGAGAACATTCCCCCCTTCATTCTTTTTGTCATGTGTAAGCAACGACATGACAGCCGTAATGGTTTCGGTATCAAAAGAAACCTTGGGATAGATATTGCCAAATACAGATTTGATTTTTTTGGCATCTTCAAGAGGCAACCCGGATATTTCTGTTGACAAATAGGCTTCCAATACCATACCTATCGCAATGGCCTCGCCGTGAAGTAATCGTGTTTTGTTCGGAGAAACTAAAAAATGGGATTCGATCGCATGTCCTAGCGTATGTCCAAAATTCAATATTTTACGAAGTCCGTGCTCAAAGGGGTCTTCCGAAACAACTGTTGCTTTTACTCCAACAGAATGATAAATATGCGGTAAAATTTCCTTTCGATTTAAGAAAGAACGTAAGGCTTCAAAATAGTCCGGCTCTTGTATAAGTCCGTGTTTTAACATTTCGGCATAGCCACTACGGTATTCGTTTTCGGGCAAGGTGGCAAGGAAATCTGTGTCAACCAACACCATTTTGGGTTCTTCTATAACCCCAACTTGATTTTTGAGCGCCCCAAGGTCTATTCCTGTTTTTCCACCTACAGAAGCGTCTACCATAGCCAGCAGCGAAGTAGGAATGTTAATAAAGTCAATGCCCCGCTTAAATGTGCAACCTACAAACCCGCCCAAATCGGTAACCACGCCACCGCCTAAGTTTATGAGTAAACTCTTGCGATCTGCACCCAAAGTTGATAAGTCTTCCCAAAGCGCCACACAGGAATGAATGTGCTTATTTTCCTCTCCAGCAGGCATGTTTAGGGGTACAAAATCAAAACCCACTTTTTCCTCAAAATGCGCAAGGCAATGTTTTTGGGTATTGGTATCTGTTAGGACAAAAACCTTGGAATAGGCGTTTTTGCTAACCCATTCGTTTAGGGTTTCCCAACAGGCAGCTCCAAAAATAACCTTGCTGTGTTTGGTATGTAGTATCATCAACGATTTGTTTGTGCGTTCTATTAGTGCCTTTACACAATAGAATTTCGTTGACAAAAATAAGGTTTTAGTTGTTATCGAATACGCGGCTGTTTTTGGTCAGTCAATGACTTATAATCCAAAGGGCTAGTATATTTGACGTGAGTAGTTTTGCTGAACGTGTTTGTCATATTTAATGTAGTATGCCAGTTTGATGTTATAAATATGTGTAAAATCTGTCTTTACAGAGCAGGCTTACAAAAAATTATTTTTCTGTTAATTCAATTAAAATTTACCATTATTATTTTTCCATTGTGATTTTGAAGGGATAGGCTGTATAATATCCCAATGCTCTACAATTTGATCATTCTCTAATCTAAATAAATCATAGAAAGCAACATGTTCCCCTTTTCCGAACTTCCCTTCACTCATGGTTAACACAAAATTTCCTTCACCCAAAATTTTATATACTTTATCATACTTCATTACCAATCCATTATCAGCGAAATACTTTAATGCTGTCCCTAAACCATCTAAACCATCAGCTACGACAGAATTATGTTGAAAATATTTTTTTGGATTAATGTAATGGGTTAATTTATCTGTCTGCCCATTCATTAAAACATCATTAACAAACCCTTCTACGATTTTCTTATTAGCGGCAGTTTTCTCTATATCTACAATTTCCGATGTTCCATCAAACTGTGTTCTTCCACTTGGGTTGGGAGGGGTTATCTCTGCTAAATTATCCCAATGTTCTACAATTTTCCCTTTTTCGAAACGGAATACATCAAATCCAATTTTAGGACCAAAAAAGTCATAAATAGTGTGATTAAACACATAATCTCCATCCTGAAAAGAACGTATTACGTTAGCTTTGAATCCACCTTTAGGAGCATTTTTTAATACTTCTCCAAAACCCTCTAAACCATCACCAACCGCTAAGTTATGTTGGATGTATTTGTCTTGATTAATGAAGCTTATAGGGGTTTGATCACCTGTTTCTAAACTTACTAATAGTGCTACTGCTTTTTCTTTATTTGTCAATTCCATTTGTTCTACTTTTTTATTTATTTCTTCTGCTTCATTTCCTGTTTTTGAAGATGATTTTTTAGCGTTATTGGTGCATGCCAATAACGATAATATTAGGGCGTTAATTACAATTAAATTTTTCATTTTAGTTTTCTATTTTGGTTAATGCTCCTTTTAAGTTCAAAAATTTATTATTTGGATCAGTAATGTTAGTATATACAATTCCATTTTCGAAATCTTCAACATGTGATACCGTTGTTCCAGATTTTTCTGTCCAGTAAATCATATACACATTGGGTCTAATTTCAACTTTGGTAATGTTTACGGTTTCTTGGTTACCGAAGCCATCATTTGTGAGAGCTTTCCAAGTCATTTGGGTCTCACTTTTAAAATGAAGTTGAAAGGAATACTCACCAAAGTTTACTTTGAACTTATTACCAATTACTTGAATTTTTTCTTTTGTCATTTTCTTATTTTTCAAGTTATTTTGAGTTGTATCGTTCTTGCATCCTGCTATTGCCAACATTAGAAGACCGAACGTGATGATTTTTTTCATTGTTGACAAATTCTTTGAACTAACAAAGCAAATGTAATTCGGCACTAAGCTTTTAGAAAGGTTAATACAGTTGTAATAATGGTAAATGTCGAACCTGAATGTAGGCTACAAACTATTTTTGAATTGATTTGGTGTTAATCCAGTATGTTTTTTGAAGTACTTTATAAAATTAGTGGGCTCGTTAAACCCTAACCGGTAAGCTAAATCAGTGCTTCTTATTCCTGAGTTTGTGAGTTGCCTTTTGGCTTCTAAAAGTATAAACTCATCAATGAATTGCTTAGATGTACTGTTTGTTATTTCCTTACAAATTTCATTTAAGTACTTATAGGTTATATTCATCTGACTGGCATAGAACTCGGCATTTCTACTTGTTGTATAATTATCTTTTAAAAGAGAATGAAATTGGAAAAAGCGCCTTAGTTTATAAGAGTCCCTAATATATGAGGTCTGTTCCTGCTTTAATTCCTCGAGCTTTGAAAGGATTATTGTAAAAAGAGAATCGACTGTGGTTTTTTTATTGAAAGAATCACCTGTTTTATGAAATTCATCAAACATAATATTCACGTAGTTAAGCACATTGGAGTTAATAGGGATTTGAGTTTTTGGCGTAAATAAATGAGAGGCTAATAATCTTAATGTTGTATAATTTGGTAGATTGTTCATTTGTTTTTTAAAATATTCTTCAGTGAATAATATTACATATCCTCTAATTTCCGGATTAAATTTAAAAGAATAAACCTGTCCAATACTGATATAGAAAAGGGATTTTTTTTGTGCTTTATATCGGACAAAGTCTATCAAATTCTCGGTAGCCCCGTTAGTGTAAATGATAAGTTGATAGAAATTGGCTTGGTGAGGTCTTTCGGGATTATGGCTAAGCGTTGACTTTCGTTTGGCTATTCCCTCCAAACGTAATATCTCAATTCCACTAATTTGTGGAAACTTTGATTTGAATTTTATTTGTGGTAAGCCTTTAGACATTCCTTACTTTGAAGGGGTTTTTATAGTATCAATAACTTTTGAATATGGCATTGCGTATATACCAAGTTTATGGGTTTCGTATATCCAAAAGCCTTAGGCTGTAAAAATGAAAAAGGTAAATAGGTTAATTTCTTTTATACAACTTGGGGTATTGGGCACCAGCTAAAATAATAAAAAAATAGCCCTATACGAATTGGTTATGAATTCCAAATTTGTTTTACATTTGGTTACATCAATTCAAATGAATTAAAAAGGTTTGGCACAGGCTACGGCGAAATATCCACACAAATCCTCTCGTGAGTTACGTGCCTCGCTTGTATTGTTTACCCTTCTTTCGTCACCATCAATTGTCCGTCTTGGCTTAATGTTCTGGAAATTTCTTCAGTTTATACGGTTTCCGGTTTCTCCGTTGGTTCGCTTTACAGGTTATTATCAGTTTTGTGCTGGCAAAGATGTTGTTGCAAGTGCAGCGGTTACTTCACGTATACGCCAACATAATGTGTATAGTGTTCTAGACTACACCCACGAACACGCCCTAAATGAACAGGATTTTGATCACAATTTAGCGGTAGTGTTACAAACCATTTCCGAAGCCCAACGCAGTAAATCCTATCCTTTTGTTGTGGTAAAACCCACCGCACTTGGGGCATTTCGTCTGTTTGAAAAAAAGTCAAATGGAGGGGCATTTTCTTCTGAAGAACAACACGGTTGGGACAAAACCAGAAAACGCTTTGAGCAGTTAGCCAAAGAAACGGAAAAGGCAGGTATCGTTTTGATGATTGACGCGGAAGAAAGTTGGATTCAACCAGGAATAGACGCCCTAGTGTTGCCGCTGCTGCCCACCTTTAATCAAAAGCGGGTAGTGGTAGCCATTACTTTTCAATTGTACCTAAAAAATCAGATTGAAAACTATAAAAAACTTATCATTGACGCAACCAGTAACAACTATTTTTTAGGGGTAAAATGGGTGCGGGGTGCCTATATGGAAAAAGAACGCGACCGTGCTGAACGCCTTGGGATTCCTAATCCAGTTTGCGATACCAAAGACCAAACCGATTTACAATACCGCCAAGCAGTGGAACTCGCTTTAAAACATATCGATACACAGTTGTGTATTGTAGCCACACACAACGAAAGTGACATTTTATGGGTCATGGATACTTGTGCCACATTTAAGATTTCAATAAACAACTCAAATTTGTGGTTTAGTCAACTATACGGCATGCGCGATTATATAACGTTTGATTTGGCCGCTAAGGGTGCTAACGTTTTTAAATATGTTCCTTTTGGTCCGCTATCTAAATCTATTCCTTACTTGATTCGAAGAGCCCTCGAAAATAGTGCAGTCAAATCACAAACTGCACGTGAAAAGGTTATGATTAAGGCAGAATTAAAACAACGAAGGGCTAGCGTCTAAAGTAGGCTGTATTCGTACAGTTTTCGACTGAAAAGCTATTCGTGTCAAAGGTCATTTGATAAACATTGCAAGAGTCTTTTCCAATAGTGCTTTTAGCAAAATGCACTTCAGCGTTTTTAAACCACATGACAGTATCCGCAATAGGGTAGAAGGCATCTTCGAATACCCATATTTTCGTTTGAATATTCTTTTTTACACGAGCTTCAGGCGCATAACTACACTGTGTGCGTTTACCATTAAAAAAGAAGAACAAAAAAATTAGCCCGACAGAAAATCCGCCTAAATAATAGCCTAAGCGTTTTAAAAAACTCATATAAATGTTATTTTTCTTGTAGTGTTGTTCAGGGACTCAAGTGTAATACTATGATGCGCATCAGGGATATAAGCCATCCCTATTTCCGGCCACTCAATAAAACAATACCCTCCAGAATTTATGTATTCATCAAATCCAAATTGTGCCAATTCTTCAGGGTTTTCAATGCGGTATAAATCCAAGTGGTAACCTGTTTTGTCTTTAAAAATCAGTTCGTTTACTATTCCAAATGTTGGACTAGAGACTTCGTCTGTACACCCCAATTCTTTTACGAGTTCTTTTACCAATGTTGTTTTTCCAGCTCCCAAATCTCCTTTTAGTATGACTATTGGATGAATCAACTTTTTGGCGAGTGATTTTACAAATTCTGGTAATTGATGTAACGTAACCTCTTGAAACATGTGACAAAAATACGCTACTTCGGCGCAAAAACGGCAAAAGGAATGCACATCTCTTCAAGTGAAATGCCCCCGTGCTGATAGGTGTTGCGAAAATAATTTACAAAATGATTGTAATTTGTGGGGTAGATTAAATAATAATTTTCCTTAGCAAACATAAAAGAACTGCTCATATTGATTGTGGGTAATCCAATATTTTTTGGGTCTTGTACTTCAAAAACATGTTTGTCTTCTCCTTTCAGTCTTCTTCCGGTTTTGTAGCGTATGTTGGTACTCGTATCCCTGTCGCCAATAATTTTTGAAGGATGTTCTACATTTATGGTTCCGTGGTCTGTAGTGATAATAAGCTGATACCCCTTTTGCTGTGCTGTTTTTATGATTTCTAACAAAGCGGTATTTTGAAACCAGCTTTTTGTCAACGAGCGATAGGCTTTATCAGTGCTTGCCAACTCCTTAATAACTTCCATTTCTGTTTTAGCATGTGAAATCATGTCTACAAAATTGTACACAACTACTTTTAAGTCACTAACATCATCTGATTTTAAATTTGCTAAAAATTTAATGGCCTCGTTTGGTCTAGCTATTTTATGGTAGGAATGTGTAATATTTAAACCCATGCTGTTGATTTGGGCATTAAGAAAATCAGCTTCATACAGATTCTTACCGCCATCATCTATGTCGTTTTTCCACCATTGCGGATATTTTTTTTCCATATCAATAGGGAGTAGCCCAGAAAAAAATGCATTCCGAGCATATTGGGTGGCTGTAGGCAAAATGCTCGAGTATGTCGTTTCTTTTTGCAAGGTAAAATAGGGAGAAATTATAGGTAAAATACTCTTAAACTGATCATAACGAAGGTTATCAATCATCAAGAGCAAAGTGGGTTTAGCATTTAGTTCTGGTACTACGAGTTTGCCAAACGCCTGATGTGAAAAAATAGTGTCTTTTTCTTCAAAAAGAAGGTCAGTATAGTTTTTTTCAATAAAACGAGAAAAAGCAACATTTGCTTCTGTTTTTTGAAAATGAAAAATTTCTTGTAGTTCTGGAGAATCGATAGTGTCAAGTGCTAATTCCCAAAATAAAATTTTTTGATAAAGCTCAGCCCAATCTTGATGAGTTTGAGCATTCATAAGAAGTACGTTTAACGCCTGAAAAGACTGTTGATAGCTGCTTATGGTTTTTTCAGTAACCAATTTTGATGACTCTAAGTTCTTTTTTAACGATAATAAGATTTGATTTGGATTAACGGGTTTGATGAGGTAATCAGAAATTTTGGAACCGATGGCTTCTTCCATAATATTTTCTTCCTCGCTTTTAGTAATCATGATTACCGGCACATCTGGCTTTAATTGCTTAAGTGCATTTAACACTTCTAAACCAGTCATGCCAGGCATGTTTTCGTCTAGTAATACAATATCAAAATGGTGCTTTTTGACTAATTCAAGAGCGTCTTGACCCCCATGAGCCACTTGCACCTGATATCCTTTTTGCGACAAGAACAGGATGTGTCCTTGTAACAAATCAATTTCATCATCAATCCACAAAAGGTCAATAGGCTGCATATACGTATCTTTGGGCATAATTATATAAAGTTGAAACTCACCCAATACAACGACCCAATTTACGGATTTATTACAATCCCTACTCCTTTTATTGCGGAACTTATCAATCATCCCTATGTGCAGCGTTTACGAAGAATAAAGCAAATGGGGTTGTCCTTTCTAGTTTTTCCTTCAACAGAGCACACACGGTTTCAGCATGCTTTGGGCGCCATGCATTTAGCTATAAAGGCGGTTAATGCCCTTCGTAATCAACATGTTAATATCAGCGAAGCTGAAGCCGAAGCCTTGTATGCATGTATGCTGCTCCACGACTTAGGACATGGTCCTTTTTCGCATGCATTAGAATCGGTGCTGCTTTCTGAAAGTGCCCATGAAGAGATGTCAATTTCTTTGATGAAGGAGATGAATATAACCTTTGCAGGAAAATTATCACTTGCAATTGAGATGTTTGGGAACACGTACACGCGAAAGTTTTTTCACCAATTGATTGCATCACACATTGACTTGGATCGATTGGATTATTTAAAACGTGACAGTTTTTACTCTGGTGTAACAGAGGGTAACATCAACTCCGAGCGTCTGATTTCAATGATGATGGTACAAAACGACCAATTGGTTTTTAATGCCAAGGCGGTATATTCAATAGAAAAGTTTTTGTTGGCTAGGCGCATGATGTACTGGTCTGTTTACTTGCATAAAACCAGTTTTGTAGCAGAGGAATTACTTATCCGTTTTTTTAAACGTGCTACCGAATTAGCAACTACAGGAATTGCACCAAAAACAAGCACTGCATTGGCATATTTTTTAAATGACGCTAAAAGTGACATTTCGAAAAAAATGAATCATTTTTCTATCTTAGATGATACTGATGTATGGATGATGTTAAAAGAAGCAACAGAAAATAATGACATTGTTTTGTCATCACTTGCTAAAATGCTTTTAGAGCGAAACCTACCCAGAATTGAATTGTCAAATCAATCTTTTGAAGAAGCGATTCTGGTAAAAAAGCGCGAAGAAATTGTGAAAAAATGGGGGGTAAGTTTTGAAGAAGCATCCTATTTTGTTTTTAATGGAAGTTTTCGCATTCAAGGATATCTTCATGAAGAAAATCCCATACAACTGTGCGATCAAGATGGGAATTGCAGGTTGTTTGATTCCTCTCCCGAAATAGCTTTTATGGATACGCTAACCAAAAAGGATAGAAAACACTTCTTGGTATATCCGAAAGATGAAGGATATTTTTCTTAATTTTGCGCCTATGAAATTTACTGCCTCTCAAATAGCAGAACTTGTTTCTGGAACTGTTGAGGGAAACATCGATGCAGAAGTTTTCAGGCTTTCCAAAATTGAGGAAGGGTCTGTTGGTAGCTTGTCTTTTCTTGCTAACCCAAAGTATACCCCTTTTTTATATACAACAAATGCAACAATTACTTTAGTAAGTGATGCCTTTGTTGCTGAAAAACCATTCGCTACTACTTTAATTCGAGTTACAGATCCATACGAGGCTTTTACTAAGCTTTTGCATCATTACAACAAAATGAAGTCAAACCCTGAATATGGAATTGCTAAAACTGCAATTATTTCAGAAGATGCTAGAATTTCAAAAGATGTTTTTGTCGGGGATTTTTCCCATATTGGAGCGCATACTACACTTGAAAATCATGTAAGTATCCACCCGAATGTTTTTATAGGTGAAAATGTGACTATAGGTGCTCATAGTGTTATTCACACAGGAGCAAGAATTCTGGATGACACAATTATCGGGGAACATTGTGTAATTAACAGTAATGCGGTAATTGGCGCAGATGGATTTGGTTGGGCACCAAACGAACAAGGGGCCTATGAAAAAGTACCACAAACTGGTAATGTTGTCCTTGAAAATTATGTGGATGTTGGCGCAAATACGACTATTGATCGTGCTACACTTGGTTCTACAAAGATTGGTAAAGGGGTAAAGCTAGATAACCTTATTCAAATTGGACATAATGTCGAAATTGGGGAACATACGGTTATTGCTGCTCAAACCGGTATTGCAGGATCTACCAAAATTGGAACCCATTGTCAAATTGGCGGACAGGTTGGTATCAGTGGACATTTGACCATTGGCAATCGGGTGGGTATCCAGGCCAAATCAGGAATTTTAAAAAACATTAAGGATGACTCAAAAATAATGGGCTATCCCGCTTTTGATTATACCGCTTTTAACAAGGCATACGTACATTTTCGTAATTTGCATACGCATATCTCTGATCTTCAAATCCTAAAAAAGAAGCTTGACCATGAGTAAACAAACTACCATTCTTAAAC
>JAURNV010000020.1 GCA_030830005.1 Flavobacteriaceae bacterium
GGTCATGCGCTTGTTTGTGAATCCCTTTATTTGGGACTTGAAAATGTGATTAATCAATATATTGCTAAACTATCGAGACAATAGTCCATAGCAGCGTTGTGGGGCAGGGAGAGCCATTGCTGATTTTGCACGGATTTTTAGGAATGTCTGATAATTGGCGAACTCACGCCAAGTACTGGTCTTCTAGATACCAAGTTCATGGTATTGATCAACGAAACCATGGAAAAAGTTTTCATGCAGATGCCTTTGATTACACCCTTTTGGCAGAAGACATTGTCCGCTATATGGATGCCAATAAAATTGAAAAAACAATCGTTTTGGGGCACTCCATGGGTGGAAAAACAGCAATGACCTTAGCCTTGAACTATCCCGAGCGTGTATCCGCACTAATTGTGGCTGATATCGCCCCAAAGCATTATGATGTTGGCGGTAAATTCTCCAATATTCTTAAAGGCCTGTTGTATTTAGAGGCCCAAAAGTTAAATTCAAGATCAGCTGCAGATAATGCCTTTTCTCAATTTGTTAGCGAATTAGGTGTTCGTCAGTTTTTGCTTAAAAACTTAACACGAACTTCGGTAGGATCATTACAATTGAAGTGTAATATTCAAGTGTTAGTGACCAAATTAAATGAAATAGGAGCTGCTCCGTTTTCCGGCACATATGACGGGGATACACTTTTTTTGGCAGGCAGGAATTCGGACTATATCCTTGATGAAGACCACGAAAAAATTAAATTGTTTTTTCCTAAAGCTAAGCTTCGCTGGGTGGAACATGCTGGACATTGGTTGCATGCTGAAAACCCTGAAGGATTTACCGCTGCATTACACGAATTTTTAGATTAAAAACCTTAAAATCTTCGCTTTGTCCTTCCTTGAAAATAGCCTATTTTTGCCAGCTATTAAAATATTAAGATGAACGTAACGCGAAAAGACGTAGATACGCTTAATGCCGTTTTAACGGTTGAAATCAAGCAAGAGCAAGTTGCCCCTCAAGTAGAAAAAGTATTAAAAGACTATCGAAAACGCGCCAATATTCCCGGGTTTAGAAAAGGAAATATTCCTATGGGTGTTGTAAAAAAGCAATATGGACAGGCGGTGCTGGTAGATGAGGTGAATAAAGCTTTGCAAGCTTCACTTAATGAATATTTGAATAAGGAAAAGATTGACATTTTAGGCAACCCGCTTCCTGTTCCTGTAGATGAAATTGATTGGACTTCCGAAACCTTTTCTTTTGACTTTGAATTGGGGCTTACGCCAAAAGTAGAAGTGAAACTGCCAAACAAGAAATCCGTAGTACGCTATGAAATCCAAGCGGATGATGCCTTTGTGAAAGAACAATTGGAACGCTTACAAAAGCAGTATGGCGCTCTTGTACCAACAGTAGAATTGTTGCCCGACACAGAACTAACCGTAGGCGTTGTATTTGAGGGTTCTGAAGAGAACAAAAGCGCAACATTTTCAGTTAAAGAATTGAAGAGTAAAAAGGCGCTTAATTATTTTAAAGCAGCAACCATTGGAGATGTAATAAATCACTCTACGAAAGGATTATTCAAAGAAGATCATGTGTTGCGTCGTGTTTTGGGGTCTTTACCCCAAAAGGCAATTGAAATTTCATTTACCTTACAAGAGTGTAATAATCGCATTTTAGCAGATTTAGATCAAGATTTTTTTGACAAGGTATTCGGGAAGGACGTTGTGAAAACAGCAACGGAATGCAACGAAAAACTTAAACAAGATGCAATGGGGCATTTTGAAACTCAAGCGAATCAAAAGTTTGTTAATGATATGACGGAGTACCTGATTGACAATACTAAGTTTTCGTTACCCGATACGTTTTTGAAAAAGTGGATGCAGACTGCTGGTGAAAATCCTATTTCGGCAGAGGAAGCCGAAGCGGAATACACCAAATCAGAGCGTGGGTTACGGTATCAACTTATTGAATCGAATCTTATTCAAGAAAATAATTTACAAATTACTAGAGAGGAAGTTGAGTCGTTTGCCAAAGAGTTGCTTAAAAAACAAATGTTACAATTTGGACGTACAGACGTTAAAGAAGAAGAACTCAATGATATTGCTGAACGAATTTTGGGCAACCAAGACGAGGTTAAACGGATTTCTGACCAAGTGTTGAGTGAAAAAATGCGCCAACTTTTTTTGGAAAAAGGAAACATCAAGGTTAAAAAAGTAAATTACGACACCTTTATTAAGGAGGCTTACAAAAAATAATTAGCTATATTTAGCAGACAACTTTTAAGTATGGATTACGGCAAAGAATTTAAAAAATACGCTACCAAGCACCACGGAATAAATTCACTGTATTACAATGAAATTGTAAGCAGTCTTACCCCTTATATTATTGAAGAACGTCAACTAAATGTGGCGCAAATGGATGTGTTTTCACGGCTAATGATGGATCGCATCATATTTTTAGGAACTACCATTAACGATAGCGTTGCGAATATTATTCAAGCGCAATTGTTGTTTTTGGAAAGCACCGATAAGAGTAAAGACATTCAAATTTACATCAACTCACCGGGGGGTAGCGTTTATGCGGGGTTAGGTATTTACGACACCATGCAGTTTATCAACCCCGATGTAGCTACTATTTGTACCGGGATTGCTGCTTCTATGGGGGCCGTGTTGTTGTGTGCAGGTCAAGAGGGGAAACGCTCTGGATTACCACACTCTCGTGTGATGATTCACCAACCGTTGGGTGGAGCACAAGGTCAAGCTTCAGACATTGAAATTACCGCTAGGGAAATCCTAAAACTCAAAAAAGAGTTGTACGAAATCATTGCAAAGCATAGCAATCAATCATACGATAAAGTTTACGAGGATTCAGACCGTGACTATTGGATGAAAGCACTCGAAGCCAAGGACTATGGTATGATTGATGAAGTGTTGACAAAAGCCTAAATCATGGATGACTTAACTTGCTCGTTTTGTGGACGTAAAAAGGCAGAGACCAAATTATTGGTGGCTGGACTGAATGCACACATTTGCGACAAGTGTGTAGACCAAGCCGTAGGTATTATCCAAGAGGAAACCGCCCATATTCAAACCGGAGCTTCCACAGCCGATTTTCTTCTCAAAAAGCCCAAGCAAATCAAAGGCTTTTTAGATCAATACGTCATTGGGCAGGAGCAAGCCAAAAAGGTGCTTTCCGTTGCGGTGTACAATCACTACAAACGATTGCATCAGCCTAAAGACGACAATGATGTAGAACTTCAAAAAAGTAACATTATTATTGCCGGACAAACAGGGACTGGTAAAACATTACTGGCAAAAACTATTGCTAAAATGTTGCAAGTGCCCCTTGCCATTGTAGACGCCACGGTTCTTACTGAAGCAGGCTATGTGGGCGAGGATGTAGAAAGCATTTTAACACGCTTACTCCAAGCTGCCGATTACGACCAACAAAAAGCAGAAAAGGGTATTGTGTTTATTGACGAGATAGATAAAATTGCCCGCAAGAGTGATAATCCTTCCATTACGCGAGACGTTTCAGGGGAGGGTGTGCAACAAGCATTGCTAAAACTTTTGGAAGGTACAGTGGTAAACGTACCGCCCAAAGGGGGGCGCAAGCACCCCGACCAGAAGTTTGTGGAAATCAACACCGAAAATATCTTGTTTATTGCGGGCGGTGCTTTTGACGGTATTGAGCGTCATATTGCTAAGCGTATGAACATGCAAGCGGTGGGCTACAGTACATCGGCAAAACGAACCTCGGTTTCTGAAGAAGATTTGCTGAACCATATTACGCCAACAGATCTTAAAGATTTTGGACTTATACCTGAAATAATTGGACGCTTACCTGTGCTTACTCACATGAATGCGCTTAGCAAAACAGCGCTACGTGCCATTTTGGTGGAACCCAAAAATGCGTTGGTCAAACAATACGAACACTTATTTTCTTTGGACAACATCAAACTGACATTTGCGCCAGCCGCCTTGGACTATATTGTCGAACAGGCGATGCAGTACACCCTTGGCGCACGAGGGTTGCGCTCGCTTTGTGAGGCCATACTCACCGATGCTATGTTTGAACTACCGGGCACCGACACCACCGCACTAAAAGTGACTAGACGCTACGCAGAAAACAAACTCAGTGGGGTAGAACTCAACCGCCTTAAAGCAGCGTCTTAATTTTTTTGTTATTTTAGTGGTGAACAAACCCCCAATCTTGTTTGATTGACTGCCTGCGCGTTTCATTTTTACTTTTTTGGGACTGCTAAACTTAGAAAAATGAAAAGAATATTTCTTGTAATATTTATTATTGCTTCATGTAATATAGGAACAAGGGAAAATAAAAATATAGAAAAGGTTGTTCAGCCCACTACTATTGAGAGTGATTCAACTAAATTAGTTAAACCTAAAATGATTGAAAAAGCACCAAGTGAAAAAGAAAAGAAATTTTTCGATAATGCCTATAATTTATGGTATAATGATAGAACACTAGATGCAATTAAAAAATTCAATGATTTTATAAAATTATATCCGAAAAGTTCTTTGGCTGATGATGCGCAAAGAATGTTGGGTACTGCTTATGGTAATTTAGAAAATTATGACCAAGCCATAAATGAATATAAAAAAGTCAGAATAAACTATCCTAACTCAAACAGCACTCCTTTATCTATATACGATATAGCTCATATCTACTATTATTCATTAAATGACTTTACAAAGGCAAGATACTATTACAATGAGTTTATTAATTCTGCATCAGAGGAGAACATTAAGTTCAGGGATATTGCTGTAAATCAATTAAAAAACTTGGAAGAAAAAGCGAAAATACTAAAAAGAAAATCACAAATAGAAACATCTGTTATCCATACTGAAATGAAAAACCAAAGTTGGTACAAAGGCGGAAACCTTCATAAAGCAAATAAAAATGAATGGATAAAAGCAACAGAACATAACAAATTAGCTACTTGTGCAGATTTTACAATGATAATTGCCAAAAGAAATGGTAAGACACCCTCTGTTTTTTCAAATGAATTTAAGATTGCTTCGGAATCGTTAAAAGAATGTATCGAAAAATTCTACAAATTTTCTGGAAGCGGAAATACGAGTGTGTCGCAAGTTGCTATTATTTGTATTTCAAACTGAAAAAGTTAAAAAGCCATCTGGCGCGCGTCTGTGACGCGTGACTAAGCTTACAAAAAATCGGTACGCGTCACAGACGCGCACCAGACAAGAGTGTTAGACCAGCTAAAAGCAGCGTCTTAGTTTTTTGTTACACTTCCAACAACTCCTCCAAATATTCTCGAGTATTCGCAAGACGTGGGACTTTATGTTGCCCACCAATTTTGCCTTTTTGCTTTAGCCAGTTGTAAAAGGTTTTGGGAGCTGCCACATGGAGTTTTAGTGGCATCAGCGTAATATTTTTATAGCGTTTGGCTTCGTAATCGGAGTTTATGGCTTGCAGGGTAAGGTCTAAATCTTGAGCAAAGGCTTCGGGGTTTTGGGGCGGTTTTTTAAACTCAATGAGCCATTCGTGTCCGCCTTTTTCGGCACCCGCCATAAAAATGGGCGCAGCGGTATAATCCACTACTTGCACATGGTGTTTTTGGCATACGTTTTCTAGGGCAGTATCGGCATTTTCAATGACCAATTCTTCTCCAAACACATTGATAAAATGTTTGGTTCTGCCCGTAATTCTAAAGCGGTAGGGCGCAATAGAAGTAAAGCGAATGGTATCGCCAATGTGGTAGCGCCACAGTCCGGCGTTGGTCGAAATAATTACAGCATATTGTTCCCCAACTTCCACTTCCGAAAGGGGAATCACCTTTTCGCTGTTGGTGCCGTAGGTTTTCATGGGGATAAACTCATAAAAAATCCCGTAATCGAGCATTAACAGCAGCTCGTTAGAGTGTAGCTGGTCTTGTACACCAAAAAAGCCTTCCGAGGCGTTGTACAGTTCCACATAATGCATGCTATCGGAAGGAAACAAGGTGTTGTACTGTTCTTTGTAGGGCAAAAAATTTATCCCGCCATGAAAATAGACTTCCATATTGGGCCATACATCCAAAATACTTTTCCGTCCTGTTTCGGTGAGAACGTTTTGCAGCAGCACCAACATCCATGAGGGCACACCTGCCATACTTCGAATATCTTCGCGAATGGTTTCTTTTACAATAGCTTCCATTTTGGATTCCCATTCTGCCATCAAAGACACCTTTTGGCTAGGTGCGCTGACAAGCTCTGCCCAAAGCGGTAGGTTGTCTATCATAATAGCAGATAAGTCGCCAAAGTAGGTATTGTTTTCTTCGTATAGCGCCCTACTTCCGCCAAGGCGCAATGCCTTTCCCTGAAACAAAGTCGATTTTTCGTTGTTGGCAAAATACAAGCTGAGCATGTCTTTTCCACCTTTAAAATGGCAATCTTCCAACGATTCGTTTGATATTGGAATAAACTTGCTTTTTGCGTTTGTGGTGCCACTCGACTTGGCAAACCATTTTATAGGGGTAGGCCAAAAGATATTTTGTTCGCCCTTGCGAGAACGCTCAATCATTGGAGCAATTTCTTCGTAAGTACGTACAGGAACCCGATTGGCAAAATCTTCATAATGCCGCATATCACCAAAGTTGTATTGTTTGCCAACTTCCGTGTTTTTGGCGGTTTGCAGCAAATTGTTCAGCTCTTCGCGTTGCACTTCGTTGGGGTATTTAATAAATAATTCAATATCGTGAACACGCTTTTTAAGCAGCCAAGAAACAACGGTATGCAGTAGCGGTATTGCCATTTTGGGTATATTGCTGAACGAAAATACAAATTATGTTTCAAGGGGTATTGACCAAAATGCGAACCGAGTGGAATTCACCCATAAATTACTACTTGCTTTTTCAAGATTCTTTTTTACATGTGAACACGTTACTTGAAAAGAAAATACAAATTACGCTTACGGGTTATGAGTGTTTGAGTTGCCACAAGGCTAATGAAATATTCCGTCAGGGGTTTTGTAAATCGTGCTTTTTTGAGACACCTAGCGCTGGAGAATGGATCATGAAGCCTGAGTTAAGCAAGGCACATTTAGGTATTGAAGACCGAGATTTGGCGTTTGAGCAACAGGTACAATTACAACCCCACGTGGTGTATTTTGCTGTTTCGAGTGGTTTAAAAGTAGGGGTTACCCGAAAGACTCAAGTTCCTACGCGATGGATAGATCAAGGCGCACACCAAGCATTGCCTGTTGTGGAGGTGCCCAATCGTTATTTGGCAGGGATTACGGAAGTAGCTTTAAAAGAATATTATAACGACAAAACCAACTGGCGCATCATGTTACAACAAAAGGGTGAGCTTTTGGATTTGGTTGCTGAGCGCCAAGCGTGTTTATCAAAACTCCCGATAGAAGTACAGCCCTATTTAGTAAGCGACACGCCCATTGAGCTTGTATTTCCAGTACAGCGCTTTCCTGAAAAAGTAAGCAGTCTAAACTTGACTAAATCTCCCGAATTTCAAGGGGTTTTAAAAGGAATAAAAGGGCAGTATTGGATTTTTGAAGATGACACCGTTTGGAATGTTCGCGGACACGAAGGAAATGTGGTTCGCATTTCTATAGTCTAATCTTCATATGTTTTTTTGGAGTGTGCCACCAAGCGATAGATCTCTGCTAGTTCTTTTTTGGTTAAATGGCGCCATTTTCCTTTACCTACATCTAGATTTACATTCATTATTCGCACTCGCTTTAGCGTAACTACACTATAGTCCAAATACTCACACATGCGCCTAATTTGACGGTTGAGCCCTTGCGTAAGCGTAATTCTAAATTCGGTTTTGTGGGTTTGTGTAACCTTGCAAGGACGTGTTACGGTATCCAAAATGGGAACGCCTTTGCTCATTTTATTGATAAATTCTTTTGTTATAGGCTTGTTTACAGTGACCAAATATTCTTTTTCGTGATGATTTCGGGCACGTAAAATTTTATTGACAATATCGCCATCGTTGGTAAGGAAAATCAGCCCTTCAGAGGGCTTATCTAACCTACCTATTGGAAAAATACGAGTTGGATAATTGATATAATCAATAATGTTATTTTTCTCAACTCTGGTGTCTGTTGTGCATACAATGCCAACAGGCTTATTGAAGGCAATATAAACAGGTTTTTCAGCTTTGTTGTTAACCAAAACACCATCTACTGCAATGTCATCCTTAGCAGTAACTTTCAATCCCATCACTACGGGTTCTCCGTTTACTGTAATCCGCCCTTCATCGATGAGTTTGTCAGCAGCTCGCCTAGAGCAATATCCCAATTCGCTTAGGTATTTATTGATGCGTACAGCTGTGTTTTCCTCCATGTTACAATTGGATTTCTTCGTTTAGTTTGAGATTGAATTTTCGTCGTATCATTCCCACAAACAGGTATAAAAAGGGTGTATCGAGTGCAGCAACTAAGATTTTAAAAATTACACTCGACACCACCAACCCCCAAAAAAGTTCCCAAGAGAATACCTCAAACAGACATAGCAATAAAATTACGGTGGTAGAATCAATAATTTGAGACGCGAACGTAGAGAAGTTATTTCTTAGCCAAAGGTGTTTTCCTTTGGTAAGGTCTTTCCAGAAATGGTAAATACGGATATCTACAAATTGCGCTGACAAATAAGCAATCATAGATGCCAACACAGCTATGGGCGAAAGCGCAAATACTTTTTGAAAGGTTGCATCATCAATTGGCGAGGTTATTAGGGCAGGTACTTCGCCAGCAAGCCATAAAATACCCATCGAAAAAAAAGAAGCAAAAATTCCTGCCACCACCACTTGATTAGCACTTTTCTTACCAAAAATTTCAGAAATGATATCAGTAATCAAAAACGTAATGGGGTAGGGCAATATACCTACAGACAATTCAAAAAGGCGAAAGCCCATAATTTCCCAATCAAAGGGATACCAAAAGAAAAACTTCTGAAAAATAAGATTTGAAACTACCAGCGAAGTGATAAATAACGCCGCCAAATACAAGTATAGCCTTCGTGCTGCTGTGTTTGCTTGCATCTAATTGATGTTTAGCGTATAGGGTAGTCGTGCTTGAATTTGATTTGCAGGATTTTGAAAGACATCTTTTTGGCTAAGCAAAAGAGAAACCTCTGGGGGTAATGGTATTTTTAATTTTCCAAAGGGTCCCTTAAACAACTCTCCCATAATGCTTTCAAAGTCTTCTTCATATTTGGGATAGCTAGTCGTTTTATAATCTTCTATTTCAGCTAGTGCAGCAGCTCGAGTAAGTGCAGTTTCGAGCCCGCCCAAATGATCCACCAACCCAATTTCTTTTGCTTCTTCCCCAGACCACACGCGACCTTGTGCAATTTCATGCACTTGGTTTTTGGTCATGTTTCTGCCGATGGCAACACGGGTTAAAAACGTTTGATATACCTGATTTATACCTACTTTTAGTTCTTGGCGTGTAGCATTACTTAACGGCTCAAAGGGGGAGTACTGTAAGGCTTGTTTGTTGGTTGTAACATGTTCGGCATTGATGCCCCAACGACTTGCGAGGCGGTTTACGTTTGGCAGCAATCCCCATACGCCTATAGATCCTGTAATGGTAGTGGGTTCTGCGATAATTTCGTGTGCATTTGCAGCAATATAATAGCCACCAGAAGCAGCAACATTACCCATAGAAACCACAACTTTTTTTGTTTTTTTTAGGTGCTCTATCTCTTCCCAAATAAGTTCAGAAGCCAAAGCACTGCCTCCAGGTGAGTTTATTCTTAAGACTACAGCTTTAATGTTTTTCTTTTTGCCAATTTTACGAAGGGCTTCAATGATTTTTTCTTGACCAATGATTTCAGTACTACCTTCGCCGTACAGAATTTCACCCTGAGCATAAACCACCGCAATGCGGTTGGGTCCCTTGCCTTTTCTACCTCCTGCTACACGTATATAATCTGTGAAATCGGTAAACGCTATATCATCGTCCTGAACGGCTACTTCAATCTTTTCTTCGTAGGCTCTTCGAGTCGTGATGCCGTCAATTAGCGCAGCAGTTAGGGCGCGCTGTGCCGTTAATCCTGATAGGTTATCTGCACGGGCATTTAATTCTTGTATAGTTAGCCCACGACTTTCCGAAATATCTACGAGGAGATTCTTCCAAATACTGTTCATATAGGATTGAATTTGCTGGCGATTTTCAGCACTCATAGTATCATCCAAAAAAGGTTCCACAGCACTTTTGTATTTACCATTACGGATTACCTCCATCGAAATTCCTGATTTTTCTTGTGCCGTTTTAAGGTATAATATTTCACCACTCAATCCGCGAAAATTGACAAGTCCTTCGGGGTGAACAAAAAGAGAATCGGCAACTGAGGCAAGGTAGTAATCGCTTTGACCAAAAAAGTCACCATAAGCATAGATAAATTTTCCACTTTCTTTAAATTTTTTGAGCGCACCCCGTAGTGCCATCATGTTAGATACACCTCCTAAAGCATACATATTTTGGATACTAATTCCAGAAATGCGATCATCTTTAGCCGCGTACTCAATGGCAGGAAGAATACTGTTTAGGCCATAAGCCTCGGGCTTTAACGCTAACGCCTCTGCAAACGCAAAAGTTTGTGGGGCACGGTCTTGAATAGGGGCTTTCATATCAAAAACCAAAACAGTGTTATTAGTAACGTTTACAGCTTCGCCTTCTTCTTCAAGAACAGCAATGGAGCCCGCAATAAACACTAACATAAATACAAACAGAAGCCCTAATGCAATAAAAGTTCCTAGGGCTGAACTAATTAAATTTTTAAAAAAACTCATAACATTCGGTGTGATGCTCCAAAGATACAGGTTTCCCGATTCTTTTCCCGATTTTTGCCGTATGGCACAAATTTATATTTCGGCGGGAAGTAACTTGGGTAACCGGATTGGGTTCTTAAAATCAGGAATAGATGCTATTGCTCAAAATGTTGGAAGGGTGTTAAAAGTTTCTTCAGTAGTGGAAACAGAGGCAATGGGTTTTTCGGGTCATCCATTTTTAAATATATGCTTTTGCGTAAATACGCAATTGCCTCCCGAGGAAGTGATGCAGCTGCTTTTGCATATTGAAGAAGCTAACGGAAGAAAACGCTCCAACGTAGAAGGGTATAAAAATAGGACTCTTGACTTAGACCTGCTTTTTTATGACGACATTATTCTGCAAACCCCAATGCTTAGGTTGCCACACCCTGAATTAGAAAACCGCCGTTTTGTAGTGCAACCTCTCGCAGAAATTGCACCAAAAAAAAAGCACCCTGTATTGGGAAAATCCGTATCAGTATTATTGAAAAACTGCACAGATTGCTCCGTATTAACTATTTATGAGCAACAGCTTCATTATAAAAACAGGAATTAACTTTTCTAAGGGCGCAGTTGCATAAAAAAGTGCCACAATACTACTCCTGCAGAAGTGGCTACATTAAGCGAATGCTTGGTTCCCAATTGGGGAATTTCAACAGCAGTATTGCAAATGTCAATGACCTCTTGCGAAACCCCTTGAACTTCGTTACCCATCACGAGTACTGCTTTTTGATTTGGGATGATTTTCAATGCATCTAAAAAAGTTGCCCCTTGTACTTGCTCAATAGCATAGCAATGTGCTCCTGTTTTACGGAATTCTTTAATGACCTCTGACGTAGCGTTAACGTAACGCCACGACACGCTTTCAGTTGCGCCAAGTGCTGTTCTGTGTATGTCTTTGTGTGGCGGTGTCGGCGTGATTCCACAAAGCACAATTTCTTCAATTCGAAAAGCGTCGGCGGTGCGAAAAATAGCACCTACATTATTTCGGCTTCGAATGTTATCGAGAACCAAAACAATATTCGATTTAGGTGCAGCTTTAAAGTCGTCTACACCCAAACGATTTAATTCATCCATCGTTCGTTTTCGCATGGCACAAAGGTAAGGATTGTGTTTTGCTAAAAATGGTAAATTAGCACGAACTAAACCCACGCTTTGTCCGCAAAAAAAACAACCAAAGAAACGCCCTTGATGAAGCAGTACAATCAAATCAAGGCGAAGTATCCCGACGCCATACTGCTTTTTCGCGTAGGAGATTTTTACGAGACTTTTGGTCAAGATGCAGTAAGAGCTGCAAAAATTTTAGGCATTTTGCTAACCAAGCGCGGTGCGGGCAGCACTAGCGAAACGGAATTGGCGGGATTTCCACATCATTCGTTACATACGTATTTACCTAAACTAGTGCGTGCCGGACAGCGTGTTGCTATTTGCGATCAATTGGAAGATCCCAAGCTCACCAAGAAAATTGTCAAACGAGGAGTTACCGAAATCGTAACACCCGGCGTTACGTTAACAGATGGCGTTTTGGACGAAAAAAGCAATAATTTTTTGGGGGCACTATTCATGCACAACAATACCTTGGGCTTTGCCTATTTGGATATTTCTACGGGTGAATTTCAATGGGCTGAAGGTACTACAGCACAAATAAGTACGTTGTTACAGCAGCTGGAAGTTAAAGAGTTGTTGGTTTCTAAGCCTCAACGCAAAGCCATTACTTCTTTGTTAGGCGAAGGGTTACCATTTTTTGTTTTGGAAGATTGGGTGTTTCAAACTGAATATGCTTCGGAAAAACTCATGCAGCACTTTGGCGTAAAAACCTTGAAAGGTTTTGGCTTTGAGGGAGCTGATTTGGGAATGATTTCATCTGGTGCAGTGTTACATTATTTGCTTGAAACCGAACATGCCCAATTGGGGCATTTGGTTCAAATCAAACGACATAATCCCCTACAACAGGTTTGGATGGATCAGTTTACCATCCGAAATTTGGAGCTTATTGCCCCAAATGCACCTGACGCCATTACACTTTTAGAAGTAATTGATAATAGCGCTACGGCTATGGGTGGCCGTTTGTTGCGTCGATGGATTACTGCACCACTAACCAACACAAAAAATATCAATAACCGTTTAGATGGCGTAAATTATTTTATTGAGAACCCCAATGTTCATGCCGAAGTACAGTCCTGTCTAAAACAGATAAGTGATATTGAGCGACTGGTTGCTAAAATTGCTACAGGGCGTATCAATCCAAGAGAGGTAAATGCGCTTAAAGACACCTTGGTACAAATTGCTAAGGTAACAAAATTGTTAGACGGAGCTATGCCCATCGCACCTTTGCTGGAGAATATTCACGACAGTAGTAGTTTGCAAACACATATATCACAATGGTTAGATGTTGATGCGCCAACACAATTGGGCAAAGGAGTTACCATTGCAACCGGTGTTTCTAAAGATTTGGACGAATTACGCGCCTTAGCTCAAGGTGGTCGAAATACGCTAGATGCTATGTTAGCGCGTGAAACAGAGCTCACAGGTATACCTTCTTTAAAAATTGCCTTTAATAATGTATTTGGTTATTATATAGAGGTGCGAAACCTGCATAAAGACAAGGTTCCTGAGGAATGGGTGCGCAAGCAAACCCTTGTGAATGCCGAACGTTATATTACAGAGGAACTAAAGACCTATGAAACAAAGATTTTGGGTGCCGAAGAACGCATTGCTACACTTGAACTTCAGCTGTTTCAAGAGTTGGTGCAGTATTTGATGCCCCATATTCAACCCTTACAAATAACCGCGTACAGTATAGCACAGCTCGACGTGTTGAATGGTTTTGCAACCCTTGCATCCAAACAAAACTATTGCCGTCCAGAATTTGTATCGAATGCTTCGTTGGAGATTGTAGCGGGCAGACACCCCGTTATCGAGCAACAGCTTCCACTCGAGAGTCCGTACATTCCAAATGATGTTTATTTGGATAATGATGAGCAACAAATCATAATGATTACCGGACCAAATATGTCGGGTAAATCTGCTATTTTACGCCAAACGGCTCTTATTGTTTTGCTCGCTCAAATGGGTAGTTATGTTCCCGCTGCAGAGGTGCGTTTGGGCGTGGTAGATAAGCTCTTCACACGTGTTGGGGCAAGTGATAATATTTCGAGAGGGGAGTCTACCTTCATGGTAGAAATGCACGAAACCGCTGCAATAATGAACAATCTTTCAGAACGAAGCCTGATTTTATTGGACGAAATTGGACGTGGAACAAGCACTTATGATGGTATTTCAATAGCATGGGCATTGGCTGAATATGTGCACGAACACTCCACAAGACCTAAAACACTTTTTGCTACACATTATCACGAGCTCAATGAAATGTCGGAGCAGTTTGAACGCATTAAAAACTACAATGTTTCAGTGCAGGAAGCTTCAGACGATGTGTTGTTTTTGCGAAAACTTGTTCCTGGCGGTAGTGCGCATAGTTTTGGTATCCATGTCGCAAAGATGGCGGGCATGCCCAAGTGGATTTTAAGCCGGTCTAAACAAATGTTGCAGCAATTAGAAGCCATGCGGCATGCTACTGAAAACGGTGAAGCACCAGTGCAATTAAGTATGTTTCAGTTAGATGACCCATTGTTGGAGGATTTACGTAAACAGATTTTAGCGCTAGACATCAATGAACTAACCCCCGTAGAGGCACTCATGCAGCTTAATGAGCTAAAACGAAAACTAAGCAAATAGTGTTGTGTGAAAAACTGATATTTTACTACATTTGCGTTCCTATTGCGAAAGTAGCTCAGGGGTAGAGCATCACCTTGCCAAGGTGAGGGTCGCGGGTTCAAATCCCGTCTTTCGCTCAATTTTTA
>JAURNV010000003.1 GCA_030830005.1 Flavobacteriaceae bacterium
AATCAATTGGAATCCCGCTGTAATAACTCCCGTTTTAATTTTAATGACAGTCATTTTACTGTATCGAAATTATATGGCACATAAAAATAGTGATTCCAATAAATCAAGTTTAGATAGCCTGAAAAGTTCAGAAAGCAGCTCCGTTCAGGGAGTTGTTAATGAAAGTGCAAAAAACATATCTAATGTCATCAAAAGGAGTAAAAATATTTACTCGAGTGCAATTGAAGGACTCGCTTTAGAGGAAATTACTATTCTAAAGAAAAATAAAAAGCAAATTGTTAAACTTTCAAGTGAGGTAGATGAATTGCGTGATAATATTTTCTATTTCATAAAAAATCTTGATGAATCCAGTTTACATGCGAGTAATTTTTATATCAATATTTTAGGTTACTTACACGATATGTCTCAATCTTTAGAATATATTACTAAGGTTTGTTACAGGCACGTAAATAACAATCATAAAAAACTGAAGTTTAGTCAATACAAAGAGTTAAAAGAAATCTATCTAAGGATTGAGATATTTTTTGAAGACTCAAAAGCTGTATTTGATACAAAGTCTTTTAACAAACTTGGTGAGATCATAGCTACTAAGCAAGAAATTATCGATTTGGTGTCAGAAAAAATACATATACAAGTTGAAAGGACTCGTGGCGAGGAGTCTAGCCCTAAAAACACTACGCTTTACTTTAACATTCTTGTTGAAACAAAAGATATGTTAAATGCTACAACAAATCTTTTAACTGAATACCAAAGTGCACACGAAAACTCTATTTAGAACAAAATAGATTAAAGCAAAAAAAGCGCTACATCTGTAGCGCTTTTTTTATTATTATCCCCTTAAAGATCACGACCCGCACATAAGGCAATCGTCGTCTTCGCTTTCCTTAGACTTTGCCAACATTTCCTTAAGCTCAGCAGGTGTTAGTGGTTCTACTGCAACAGATGCTTTTGCTTTTGGTGTCGTTGCTACCTCAGTTGCCGGGACAGCCTCAGTCTTCTTATTTACGGTAAACTTAATCGCGTCAACAGCAGATTTAGTTCGTAAGTAATACATTCCTGTTTTTAAACCAGATTTCCACGCGTAGAAATGCATCGATGTGAGTTTTGACATGGTTGCACCCTCCATAAACAAGTTTAAAGACTGTGATTGATCAATAAAATACCCACGATGACGTGACATATCAATAATGTCTTTCATGCTCATTTCCCATACGGTTTTGTACAACTCTCTAATCTCTGCTGGGATGGTTTCAATATGCTGAATAGATCCGTTGGCACGCATCAATTCTTGTTTCATTTCCTCGTCCCAAAGGCCAAGATTAACCAAGTCTTCTAAGAGGTGTTTGTTCACTACAATAAACTCTCCAGACAATACACGTCGGGTGTAAATATTAGAGGTGTAGGGCTCAAAACACTCGTTATTACCCAAAATCTGAGACGTCGATGCCGTTGGCATGGGTGCCATTAACAACGAGTTTCGTACCCCGTGCTTTTTGATTTGCTTACGAAGTCCCTCCCAGTCCCAACGGCCACTAAGTTCTTCGTCTTTGATTCCCCACATGTTGTGTTGAAATTCGCCTTGAGAAATAGGCGACCCTTTATACGATTTGTAAGGCCCCTCTATTTCTGCCAACTCTTTTGAAGCGGTTAGGGCAGCATAATAAATGGTTTCGAAAATCTCTTGGTTTAAGGTTTTTGCCTCCTCACTGGTGAAGGGCATCCGTAGTTTTATAAACGTGTCTGCGAGTCCCTGAACGCCTAAACCAACAGGTCTATGCCGCATATTAGAATTTTCGGCTTCAATTACAGGATAATAATTCCGATCAATAACCTTATTAAGGTTTTTGGTGACGCGTTTGGTTACTTTGAACAGTTCTTTATGATCAAATTCCTCGTCTTTTACAAACATGGGGAGTGCAATAGATGCCAAATTACAAACCGCTATCTCATCTTTAGAAGTGTACTCCATGATTTCGGTACACAAATTTGACGAGCGGATAGTTCCCAAGTTTTTCTGATTCGATTTGCGATTTGCAGCATCTTTATAGAGCATATAAGGGGTTCCTGTCTCAATTTGAGATTCTAAAATTTTCTCCCAAAGTTCACGTGCCTTGATGGTTTTGCGTCCGCGGTTTTCAGCTTCATACTTTAAGTAGCGCTTTTCGAATTCCTCACTGTGGGAGTCGTATAGTCCGGGGCACTCATTAGGACACATTAGTGTCCATTCGGCATTTTCTTCAACACGCTTCATGAACAAGTCTGGTATCCACATGGCATAGAATAAATCTCGCGCGCGCATTTCTTCCTTTCCGTGATTCTTCTTTAACTCTAAAAAATCGAAAATATCCGCATGCCAAGGCTCTACATAAATGGCAAATGAACCCTTGCGTTTACCTCCACCCTGATCTACATAACGTGCTGTATCGTTATACACCCGAAGCATGGGAACAATCCCATTTGAAGTCCCGTTTGTTCCTGCAATATAGGATCCTGTTGCGCGAACATTATGAATAGATAGTCCAATACCCCCAGCAGATTGCGAAATTTTTGCTGTTTGTTTTAAGGTGTCATAAATCCCGTCAATACTGTCGTCTCGCATACTTAATAAAAAGCAGGAAGACATTTGGGGTTTGGGTGTACCTGCGTTGAAAAGTGTTGGTGTAGCGTGCGTAAAATAACGTTTCGACATTAGGTGATACGTTTCAATCGCAGCTTCTAAGTCTGTGGGGTGAATTCCAACAGAAACGCGCATAAGCATGTGTTGTGGCCGTTCGGCTATATTCCCGTTAATTTTTAAAAGGTACGAGCGCTCAAGAGTTTTAAAACCAAAATAATCATAGCCAAAGTCTCGATTGTATATAATCGTGGAATCCAACAAGTCGGCATTCTCATGAATTACGTTATAGACCTCATCAGAAAGCAAAGGGGATTTTTTTTCAGTACGGGGGTTCACATACTCGTACAAATCTGTCATGGTTTCTGAAAAAGACTTTTTAGTGTTTTTGTGAAGATTAGAAACCGAAATCCGTGCAGCCAGCTTTGCATAGTCAGGGTGTGTGGTTGTCATGGTGGCTGCAATCTCGGCAGCAAGACTATCAAGTTCCGAAGTGGTTACTCCATCATAGAGTCCCTCAATAACACGCATGGCTACCTTAACCGGGTCAACAAGCTCATTTAGGCCATAGCACAACTTACGCACACGGGCAGTAATTTTGTCGAACATAATGGGCTCTTTGCGCCCATCTCTTTTAACTACATACATAGTTTATATTGGTTTTATTGGTTAAATGTCAAAGTTCCCGAAGGAAAACGACTTCTGCACTCTGTTGCTTAGCAAACTAAAAGTCGTCGCCGAACGAGTACTTTTCTTTTTCTTCTTTTTCTTGGTTCAACACACCCGCCTTTTGATATTCGGATACGCGCTTCTCAAAGAAATTGGTTTTTCCTTGAAGCGAAATCATATCCATAAAATCAAAAGGATTAGATACGTTAAACTCCTTTTCTAAGCCAAGCTCTACGAGTAAACGATCAGTGACAAACTCTAAATACTGTGTCATCAGTTTGGCGTTCATCCCAATCAAACTTACTGGAAGTGATTCAGTAACAAATTCACGTTCGATGTTTAGGGCATCTATAATAATTTCGCGGATTCTAGATGGAGAAACTTTATTTACCAAATGGGTATTGTGCAAATGAACCGCAAAGTCGCAATGCATTCCTTCGTCTCGAGAAATTAACTCGTTTGAAAATGTTAACCCAGGCATTAGTCCACGCTTTTTGAGCCAGAAAATCGAACAAAACGCCCCGGAAAAGAAAATTCCTTCAACGGCAGCAAAGGCAATAAGGCGCTCAGCAAATGATTCAGATTCTATCCAACGTAATGCCCAATCTGCCTTTCGCTTTATGGCAGGAAATACCTCAATAGCCTGAAAGAGCTTATTCTTCTCAGCTTCATCTTTAACGTAAGTATCTATGAGCAAGGAATAGGTTTCCGAATGAATATTTTCCATCATAATCTGAAAACCATAGAAAAACTTTGCCTCGCTGTATTGTACTTCGTTTACAAAATTTTCTGCCAAATTTTCATTCACAATACCATCCGAAGCAGCAAAAAACGCTAAAATGTGTTTGATGAAATAACGCTCATCATCGTTCAATTTGGCATTCCAATCTGTAAGGTCTTGGTGCAAATCAATTTCTTCTGCCGTCCAAAAACATGCTTCTTGTTTTTTATACCATTCCCAAATATCATGGTGTTGAATAGGAAAAATTACAAATCTGTTTTTATTTTCAGACAATATAGGCTCTATAGAATTTGACATAATTTTTTTTAAATATTAAGTGGGATGCTTATTGCTCTACAAATGTTCCAAAAATAAAGCAGAAATAAAAGGCATACTTTTCCACAATGCCTTTTAGTTTTTAACAACTTTTAAGAATTTTCCTACAAAAAACAACCAAAATCATGTTTTATAACTCACTCGTTATAAGGCAGTTATAATAAATCTTATGAGGAGGTGTGTTTCCTATTATTTCTGCTGATTAGAAAAATCTTGTGCTGTCTTTTGTAATGCATTATACCACTGCTGGCCAAATTTTCTTACAAGTGCATCTTTAACAAATTCATACAGCGGACGTTTGAGTGCTGTACCCAAGTCACACCCCGATGCACATATAGTCCATTCATGGTAATTGACCGCAACAAAGGCACTGTAATTTTTTACTCGCACGGGATACAAATGACACGAAATAGGCTTTTGAAGTTTTGTTGCTCCCGCGCGGTGTGCTTGTTCAATACCACATTGAGCTATCCCCTTATGGTCATAATTTATGTACACACAGGCTTTACCGTCTATTAACGGGGTTTCCCATTCCTCAAAAGCATTTTGTATGGCTGTTCCTTGATGTTCTAAAGCCGCTATACCCTCTTTCGTCAAATAGGGCCTAACCTCTTGCCAATGTGTTTTAAGCTGTTCTATTTCGTCTTGCTCTAATGGTGCGCCCGCTTCGCCCTTTACGCAACATGCCCCTTTACAAGCCAACAAATCACATGTAAACGCTTGTTCAAACAATGCCTCTGAAACCAATGTTTTGCCTATTTGAAACATGAAGCTAAACTACAATTTTGAACGCACAAAAAAAGTATCTTTGACACATGTTTAGTCTAAAGGAAGTTGTTACGTGCACAATGGTCTTGTTTGCCGTAATTGATATTATTGGCAGTACCCCAATTATTATTGGATTACGCCAAAAAGTAGGGCATATTCAGTCTGAGAAAGCCTCAATAGTTGCCGGAATCATTATGATTGGCTTTCTGTTTTTAGGCGAAAGCATTCTTAAGCTTATAGGAATAGATGTAAACTCCTTTGCCGTAGCAGGGTCGTTTATCATTTTCTTTATCGCGTTAGAAATGATACTAGGTGTTCAACTCTACAAAGACGAATCGCCAGAAACGGCGTCTATAGTACCCATTGCTTTTCCGCTAATTGCTGGGGCTGGTACGCTAACATCTTTACTTTCGTTGCGCGCAGAATATGATGTAGCAAACATAATTGTTGCCATCATCATCAATATCGCTATTGTATATGTCGTGCTAAAATCGTCTAAACGTATCGAGAGAGTATTGGGCCGCTCAGGGATCAATATCATTCGAAAAATATTTGGTGTAGTGCTTATGGCAATTGCAGTAAAGCTTTTTGCCGGCAATGTACAACAGTTGTTTGCTTAAGCAGTTGCAAACCGTTAATCGAAAAAAACTATCTATACAATTTTAACGTTGCTGGCGGCTTTTCCTCTGTTTCCATCAACAACATCAAAAGTAACATTGTCACCTTCATTGATATTCAAGCCGTCTAAGGCACTAATGTGTACGAAAACGTCCTCACCTGACTCTGATGTGATAAAACCAAATCCTTTAGAGGCGTTAAAAAATTTTACTGTTCCTTGCATAAATAATAATTTCAGCAAGAGTACAACAAATTATTTAAAAAATATATTATAATTTTATTTATTGCTGTACTTTTTTGCAGTTTTATCTTATTGAAGATTAAGGACTACATGGCTATCTTTGCAATTATCATCGCCACGCAATTACAAAACCCTTTTAAAAAATCATGAAAACACTAATTTATATTTTTCTAATTCTCGCTACAGGATTGCTTGTTTTTAATTTATTCCATATTGATTTTGAGGCTCCTTTAGAAGGAGATAGTTTTGCAGCTGTGGTTGGTATAGGCGCTAGTATGTGTGCAATAATACTGTTGGTAATTTTACAATTAGCGCTAAAAATTCAGAAGAAAATAAAAAATCAATCCTGAGGCAAGGCAACGATTTCGACTCCTGCTCGTTCCAAAAAGTCTAATCCAGAAGGGTCTTTGTAAGCTTTGGCAAAAACAACCCTTGTGATTCCGGCTTGATGAATAAGTTTACTACATTCTTTGCAAGGAGAAAGTGTAATATACAATGTCGCGCCAGCACATGATTGCGTAGAAGACGCTACTTTCATCATCGCGTTAGCTTCGGCATGAAGGACATACCATTTGGTAAAATGGTCTTCATTTTCACATTCGTTTTCAAAACCCGTTGGAGTTCCATTATATCCATCAGAAATAATCATGCGATTTTTTACAATTAGAGCCCCTACTTTTTTGCGCTCACAATGGGACAGCTCTGCCCATTCAATAGCCATGCGCATATAGGCAGTGTCGTAACGGAATTGTTTTTTTTCAGCTTTTGTCATAGTGCAGAAATCGATGCTATAAGAACGGGCACTAAAATACCTATAATTATGCTACTGCCTACCAAGAGCCTGTCTCGTTTTGATATTCCAAAAAGACTGCTTAACAAACTGTTTATTAAAACAACCCCCACAACTACAACTAACTGTGCTAATTCAATACCTAGAGTGAAATACAATAGCGGAAGGCCAACTGATTCTTGAGGGAAAACCATTGAAAAGTACCCTGAAAAGCCCAGTCCGTGAATGATGCCGAAAAAAGTGGTCAGCACAATATAAGGTGCTGAGGTTTTTTGTGCCAATCGCTTATTCCAATAAAGGGTGTGTAGTGCTGTAAGCAAAATGGTAAGCGGAATAAGAACCTCTACCCAAGAGGAGGAAAAGCGAATAACGCCTGCTGAGGCGGCCCATAATGATAGGGTATGCCCCAATGTAAATGCCGTAACCAGTAGCAGCAACAGACGCATTTGTCTGTAAACAAAAGGTAGACAAATCGCCACCAAAAAAAGCAAATGGTCGTATGCCTTTGGGTCTAAAATATGGTTAGCCCCTAACCGGAGGTAAAACAGAAAATCGTCCATACTTAACTAAATCCACGTTCGTTTTTTATAGATTCGTACGCTTCTTGAATGCGCTGAAACTTCATTTTTGCTGCTTGTTCCGCAGCCTGCCCTAAGTTACGAACTTTATCGGGATGGTGTTTTTTAACTAATGCCCGATACGCTTTTTTGATTTCGGCGTCCGATGCAGATTTTGACACCTCAAGAATAGTATATGCACCATCTGTTTGAGCCACAAACATAGCTTTTATACTAGCGTAATCTGGAGCACTTATACGCATATATCCCGCAATTTCTTGGAGCTTATGAAGCTCTGTAACGGAAACATTACCGTCGGCTTTGGCTATTCGAAACAAAAAATCAAGCATTTGCAGCCGAACTTCGTAACGAGTACGCCCCACCAAAAACTGTCCAATCTCCTGTGCTGAAATCCCAGAATTCTTTACCTCTGTGTTATAAACACGAAAGATTTCATTGGCGCGAGCTTTCCCAAAAAATTGTACGAACTGTATGCGCACATAGTCCAATTCGGATTGTGTGGTTTTGCCATCGGCTTTTATAACCATACTTGCCAACGCCAACAAGCGAAGTTCAAATTCTTGTGCCGAAACATTATTGGTTTGGATCGTGGATCGTATTTGCCCACGGCTTCCTGCCTCTAAAATACTCCCCAAGAAAAACCCCAACAAGGCCCCTGGAAAACGAAAAATCATATAGCCGATAAAGGCAAATAGCCAACGCATGGCGCAAAAATACAAAGGAATTTGTCCTTCTGCTATTTTATGCCTCTATATATTATGTTACTTTTACTCCATGCAAACACCCGAAGCAAGACGATTTGTCAAAACCCTAGCTTTTGTTAAGAAACACCTATCTGAATCGTCCAAAATTTTAGATTTAGGCTCTCCCAATGCAATGGCTGATTTTATTAACGCTGCTGGATATAGGGTGCAAAACACAAAAGGTGAGAATTTGGACACCAACTACCACGGTTATATCAACACAGATGCAGACTGTGTTACCGCTTTTGAGATTTTTGAGCATATGCTGGCGCCCTTTAATATCTTACATCAGCTCCAAACGCCAAGACTCATCGCCTCTGTACCTCTAAAATTGTGGTTTGCGCCTGCCTACTGGAACACTAAAGACGATTGGGACAAACACTACCACGAATTTGAACCTAAACAGTTTGACTACCTTCTCGAAAGAAGTGGTTGGAAAATCAAAGATTCTTTGATGTGGGCTTCTCCGGATTACAGGAAAATTGGCATTCGCCCTTTGTTGCGCTACATTACGCCGCGGTATTATATGGTGTATTGCGAACGCGCCTAAATTCCAATAGCTTCCGTATCTTTGTGGCTTAAAATTTGTTGCTATGTATCCTGCTGAAATTGTTCAACCTATGCGCGACGAGCTTACCGCCGTTGGCTTTAACCAATGTATGACTGCTGATAGTGTGAAATCTGCACTAGAAAAAGAAGGAACTACGCTTGTTATAGTGAATTCGGTGTGTGGTTGTGCCGCAGCCAATGCGCGCCCTGGCGCACGCATGTCGCTTGCTAACGACAAAACCCCTGAGCAACTTATTACCGTTTTTGCGGGAGTAGACCAAGAAGCTACGGCTGAAGCACGCAGCCAAATGATACCATTTCCTCCTTCTTCGCCTAGTATTGCACTTTTTAAAGACGGTGAATTGGTGCATATGTTAGAGCGTCATCACATTGAAGGCCGCCCAGCTGAGCTAATCGCCGAAAATCTAAAAGAAGCGTATAACGCACACTGCTAAATTATATCATGGCTAAGCTATTGTCTTACCCGCTTAGCGTATTGTATTACCTTGTTTTTGGTGGTATTCTTGTGCTCTTTGACGGCCTACAACGAATAACACATTTATTTGGTTATCATGCACATAAGGTTTGTGTAGATGTACTTAATTTTTTTTTACTTCGCGGAATGAACCTTCTTGGTACACGGATAGTGTTAGATATGCCTTTTGTGTTAGAGAAAAATCAATCCTACATTATTGTTGCAAATCATCAAAGCACCTACGATATCCCACCGCTTATTTGGTTTTTTAGAAAGGTCCATCCGAAGTTCATTGCCAAAAAAGAATTAGGAAAAGGAATTCCCAGCATCTCGTTTAACCTAAAAAAAGGTGGGGCAGTGCTCATAGACAGGAAAAATCCCCAACAGGCCCTTGTTGCAGTAAAAAAATTTGGTGAGCAATTAGCCGAAACCAAACGCAGTGCTATTATTTTTCCGGAAGGGACACGAGGTAAAACCCACATGCCACGCCCATTTCGTTACGCTGGATTATTACAACTTATGGAAGTCATGCCTGACGCTAAACTAGTTGGGGTTTCGATTAGTAATTCCTGGAAAATTACCCGAAACGGATCCTTCCCTTTGGGAATAGGTGTCAAAATGATCTTTTCTGTGCATCCCCCTGTTGCAATTCCTGAAACTAACAAAGAAGCTGTTCTAAAAAACTTAGAGGCAACCATTACGCAGCATATACAAAACTAGTCTGCTCGAGGAAAACGCACTTGAAATTGTGTTCCTTTTCCAAGATTAGATTTGAATACTACACTCCCTCCATAAGTCTCTGCGATAGATTTAACCATGCTCAAGCCCAACCCCATGCCGCTTGTTTTGGTAGTAAAAGTCGGCTCAAATATGCGTTCTTGCAGCTCTTGTGGAATACCCTCTCCATTGTCTTCTACAGAAAAATACACCCATTTTTCATCGCTATGTAGCTGAACCTTAATTGTTGGATTCGAAACCTCATCACATGCTTGAATAGCGTTAGATACAAGGTTATTTACAATACGAACCAACTGCGTTCCATCTAGTTCGACGTAGTACATTTCTGTTGCTTCAAAAGAAATAGGAGCATCTTTATATAACTCCAACGATCGCTGTATAGCGGTTGTTATGTTCAGTCGTTCAGATTGCCCTGAAGGCATAGCAGCAAACTGCGAAAACGCTGTGGCAATGGTGCTCATGGTGTCAATCTGCTGAAGTAGTGATTGACTAAACTCATGGACTTCTTCTCTCCATTGCGAATCCCCTTTAGAAACTTGTTTCTCAAAATGCTGAATACTAAGACGCATAGGCGTGAGGGGGTTCTTGATTTCATGCGCCACTTGTTTTGCCATTTCACGCCACGCTACTTCACGCTGTGATTTGGCAAGTTTTACAACACTTTCCTCTAATTCATCCACCATACGGTTGTAAGCATCAACCAAAGCTGATATTTCTTTACTAGCACTAGTCAATTCAATTTTGGCATTGACTTTAGCAAGTTTGGTTTCATTAAGTTTAATACTTATTGCCTCTAAAGATCTTGTAATATATGACGAAACGAAAAAAGCTAAAACAACGGCAATTATTAGCATAATTACATAAACTTGTGCTAACCGAATTAAAAATGCATTTAGCTCCATAGAACTGAGGGAGTCATCGTCATAATAGGGTACATTGATAATTGTCAGTGGATTCCCGTTGGCATCAAAAATGTAGGAATACGAAGAGCGGGCGCGAGTGCCATCAACATTATTTACATCGATAAATCTATCCTTGGAGTTCGTCTTAAGCTGTTGCAAAATAGAATTCGAAAGTGTTTGCTCTGGAGGTGTTTCCATCAATTTACTTGACAATAAAAGGGTGCCATTCAAACTATAGACCCTAAAATTAATGTTTAACACGTCTGCAGTCTGCTGCATATGCCCTTCAAAAATTGCTTGAATGTGCTGGGGCTCAACGGCTAATGTTGTTGCCGCGAATATATAATCTATCCGTTTTTTTAATTGATTTTCTTTGCGTGCTAAACGTTGCTCGTGGTAGGTGTTAGATTGTTCGCTATACTGAAAAATGGTAACTCCAGCAATGAGTAACGATGCCATCATTACCAAAAAAATAAGGGCAATGAAAATTCGAGCTCTTAATGAAAGCACCCTCATAGACTATCGCTTTGGGGTTCTAAACTTTTTATACATTCGAATGCCAAGCAGCAGTAATAATGCTAATCCAACCAGGCCGATAAGGCCAAAAATCCAATGTACGCTGTTTTTAAGAATAGCCAAAAACACTACGGCAAATAAAATCAACGTAGCTCCTTCGTTCCAAAATCTAAAAAAAGTAGCGCTATACCTATTTTTTCCGCCTAAAAAATCTTTATAGTGATTATAGGTCTTAAGATGATAGAGCAGCAATAATCCAACAAAAACAAGCTTCACCCACATCCAAGGTTGTGCCAGCCAAACAGGCATTAGCACCAACAACCAAATCGCAAAAAGCGTTGCTAGAATGCCTGAAGGCACCGTAATAATAACCCACAAACGACGCATCATTAGTTGTAATTGCGGTAATAGAATGTCTGCTTCATGCTTAGGTCTTGCAGCAGCTTCTACCTGATACACCATAAGCCTAGGAATGTAGAATAGCCCGGCAAAATAGGTTATTACAAAAATGAGGTGTAAGGCTTTTATGTAGTTATAGGCTTCCACGAATAATCTGTTGTTCTAAAGGTACGTTTTTTTAGACTAAGGCACGCTTGCCCATTCGTCTATCCAGCGACTCATCACGTTTACCCAATCGTCGCGGTCATTAATGCAAGGCACCACGTGCATTTCATCGCCCCCTTTTTCTTCAAAATCTTCTTTGGCTTCCATCCCAATTTCCTCTAGGGTTTCCAAGCAATCCGAAATAAACGCGGGAGTAACTACCGCCATATTCTTAGTCCCTTTTTTTGCAAATTCCTCAACAGTTTTATCTGTGTATGGGCGTAACCATTTGTCGCCTGCCAGCCTAGACTGAAACGAGGTAGAAAACGTTCCTGGGCGCAATTCCAAATACTCGGCAACTTGACGTGTGGTTTCATAACATTGGTGCCGATAACAATACTTGTGTGCGTCGGATTTGGTTTGACAACATTGCCCGTCGATTTTACAATGCGTTTTAGTAATATCCGATTTTCGAATATGCCGCTCTGGTACGCCGTGGTACGAAAACAATAGATGCTCCCAAGGTTTGTCTTGCAAATATTCTTGAATGGAATGGGACAACACACGAATATAATCGGCGTGGTGATAAAATGCCGGCAAGTGTGTGAATTTCATGTTTGGATACTGCGCTGCCCGAATTTCCTCTGCCAATACCAATATGGTTTCGGTGGTTGCCATAGCATGCTGAGGATACAATGGAATCAGTAATACCTCATCAATGCCTTGTTCATGCAATGCTTTTAATCCCGAAGCTATAGAGGGTTGCCCATATCGCATAGCTAATGCAATAGGCACCGAAGTTTTGGCTGCTACCTTCTCTTTTAACCGTTCTGACAATACAATAAGCGGAGAGCCTTCTTCCCACCATATTTTCTGATAAGCTTTTGCAGAGCGCTTAGGTCGTGTTTTTAAAATAATCCCCTTGACTAAAAACGAACGAAACCACTTGGGAACATCTATGACGCGCTCATCCATTAAAAACTCTTCCAAATAGGGCTTAACGTCCTTAGGTGTAGGACTTTGTGGCGAGCCCAAATTCACCATTAAAACTCCTTTCATAGCATCAATTTTTTTCGTTACGAAGATACAGACAAAAGGTATTTTTTGGGAGTCGTGCCAAACTTCTTTTTAAACGCCTCAATAAAATGACTTGAATTGCTGTAGCCAAGCTGTACCGCAACTTCGTTAACATTATGTGAACCACTGCCCAAAAGTTGTCGCGCATAGTCCATTTTATATTCCAAAAGAAACTGATAAACCGTACTGCCGTAAAGCTGCTTAAACCCCTCTTTCAATTTTTTTAAACTAAGTCCAATCTCGTCTGCAAGTTCTTGCAGACTTGGTGGTTGGATCATCCGCTCTAAAATGATTTTTTTGGCATTACGAATTTTCAATACATTTTGCTCATCAACCAAAAATGGGCATTCGGTTATGTCGGTTGCCTCTGTGGGGTTAAAATACAAACTCAACAATTCGTACACTTTACCTTTTAAATACAATCTACTCATAAGCGCATTGGGCTGATGTTGCAAAATTTGACTTAAAACTACTGCCATGGCTGGTGTAATAATGTGGTCTTTGTAGTATTTTTTATTGACGTTTTCATCAGACAAAAAGCTAATCTGATCAGCTTCTTGAGAAAACAAGCTGTGGAATTTTTTAATCGAAATTAACACGGTCACTAATTGTGAATTGGGCGTAACGTCAAGCTCCATAGGCAAGGCGCGCTGTGGATTATAGAGTAACAAGACATGCTCGTCTATTAATGGAAGGCTGTAGGTGCGTTGATTGAAATAAAACAAAGCGCTCCCACGAAAACAAAAGTGAAACTGGATCAAACTGGCATCAACAAAACGCGTAATTGCCTGGGCTGAGTTCGTTTTGTTGTCGTAGGTTAATACAGAAAACCCGTCCTCAATCTGTTGATCAATTTGGGGACGTAAAGCGTTATTTTCTTTTAACATAACAAAAATAAAACTAGATTAACAACACAAAAATACAAAGAATTTTAGCAAGCTCCAGCGTAATTTCCAAAAACCCAATAGCGTTAGAAAAAGTACTTTTAGCGTTATTTTTTGTGCAAAGGGTGCGTTATTTTTGCTTTGCAACAAAAAATCAAATATGCCGGCAACGGATATGTTTTATAGTGTCGGTGTAAGTTACAAAAAAGCTGATGCCTCTGTCCGTGGCAAGTTTAGCTTACCAGCAAAAACGATTCCATTCCTACTTGATGATGCCCGCGCTAAAGGGATTAGCTCCTTGGTTATTAGCTCTACCTGTAACCGTACTGAATTATTTGCTGAGGCTTTAGATGCTAAATCGCTCATCGAGCTGTTGTGTAAACATTCTAAAGGAACTGCTGAAGAGTTTCAATCTGCTGGGATGGTGTTCCAAGGCGATGATGCTGTTGAGCACCTTTTCCGAGTCGGAACAGGTTTAGACAGTCAGATTCTTGGCGACTTTGAGATCATTGCCCAACTAAAATACAGTTTCAAGCTTTCTAAACGAAACGAAATGCTAAGCCCTTATATGGAGCGTATGTTTAATGCAGTATTACAAGCAAGCAAACGCATAAAAACCGAAACTAAATTGTCTTCTGGAGCCACGTCGGTGTCATATGTTTCGGTGCGATATATGATGGATACTCTTTCTGATTTAGACAATAAAAATATCCTTCTGTTCGGAGTTGGAAAAATTGGGCGAAATACTTGTGAAAATCTGGTAAAACACACCAAGAAAAGTCACATCACACTCATTAATCGAACGCGTGAACGGGCAGAAAAACTGGGTGGTAAATTTCATATTGAGGTTAAAGATTATGCGGATTTGCCGGTTGAGATTCGCAAAGCAGATGTGCTCGTAGTAGCCACTGGTGCGGAAAAACCAACCATTGCCAAATCACTTATACACTCCGACAAGCCCTTGTTAATTTTGGATTTGTCAATGCCCAAAAATGTACATCCCAACGTTCAGGAATTGCCTAATGTAACACTTTTGCATCTGGATGAACTTTCCAAAATGAGCGATGAGACCTTACAGTCTCGAAAAAAACACGTGCCGCATGCCGAGCAAATTATTACCGAAATACGCACTGAATTTAAGGAATGGATAGAAACCCGAAAGTTTACGCCAGCCCTGGTTGCAGTAAAAAAGTTGATGGAAGATATACAACGGCAAGAGTTGGCTGCTCAACGCAAAAAAAATCCTGCTCTTGATACCAAGCAAGCCACCGTTATTTCGGAACGTCTGATTCAAAAGCTTACCAACCGAATGGCAAACCACTTGCGCGAAAGCAATAATAAAGGTGAAAGCGTAAAGGCGCTAGAAACACTTTTTAATGTGAGTACAGATGAATAAGGTGGTGCGTATCGGTACAAGAGGCAGTGCCCTTGCGCTTTGGCAAGCTAGATGGGTTCAAAATTTATTGGACACTATTGGCCTAAAAAGTGAACTTGTCCCTATTGAGTCTAATGGCGATTTAGATTTACATAAGCCATTGTACGAAATGGGTGTGCAAGGAATTTTTACAAAAGAATTAGACTCTGCATTACTAGCAGAGACCGTTGATGTCGCGGTACATAGCATGAAAGATGTTCCCACCCAACTCCCCAACGGTATTGTGGCTGCATGTATCCCCAAGCGGGGGCCTTGGCAAGACGTTTTAGTTCCAAATCATGCAGATTGGAAAGAAAATAACGGTACAATTGCAACCAGTAGCCTTCGCCGTGCAGCTCAATGGCGACATAAATTTTCGACCCACACCATAGCAGATATAAGAGGTAATGTCCCCACACGACTAAAAAAACTGAGAGAATCTACCTATCATGGAACTATCATGGCGCTAGCTGGGCTTACTAGGTTAGAAATGCTGCCTAAAAAGAGTGTGGTTTTAGACTGGATGATTCCAGCGCCTGCCCAAGGTGCGCTTTTGGTTACTGGGTTAGAGAAAAATCATTCGCTGATTGCTTCTCTTAAAAAATTAACTCACGAAGAAACGGCTCGTTGTGTTGAAGAAGAGCGCGTCTTTTTACGAACTCTTGAGGGTGGGTGTACAGCTCCGATTGGCGCATTAGCACAGATAACAGACCAAACCCTACATTTTAAAGGAAGTGTTACCCAAAAAGATGGTAAAAAGCACTTGCTTTTTGAAAAGCAATTTCACATCGATACTACCAATATAGGCAAAGTTGCTGCTGAATACTTACTCGAGCAGGGGGCAAAAGAGTTGTTACATGGATAATCCAACAATCTTATCGACAAAAATTCTGCCTGTAAAACTACGAGACCGTATTGTTCAAAACGAAATAGGATATATAGAGTACAACGCTATTCGCATAACCCCTGTAAAGTTTCAAATGCCTGAACCCGCTGATTATGTCATTTTTAGCAGCCAAAATGCAACAAAAATAGTCCTTGAAAATTTTCATAACTTAAAGCAAAGCAATGTGCTTTGTGTAGGCAACCAGTCAGAAAAGCTACTTTTTAAAAATGGCATAAAATCAATGAAAACAACTAAAAATGTCTCTGAATTGGTTGATTTTGTTGAAAAATTGGACAAAAGTGCTTCTTTTTTGCACTTTTGCGGAAATAGAAAAATGCCACTTTTAGCGACCAAAATGAATGCTTGGCAACGCGATTTCTCTGAAGTAGTAGTGTATCATACCGAATTAAATCATAAATTCATTAACACAACGCCCGATGCGTTGCTTTTCTTCAGCCCAAGTGCTGTTGAAAGCCATGAAAAAATGAACGCCACAAACAATAGCGTTTGCTTTTGTATTGGGCCCTCCACAGCAAATGCCTTTAATAAACAGCCCAAGGAAATACATGTAGCCGAAGTTCCTAACGCTGAACTATTGGTGGCTAAAACGATACATTATCTCAAAACAAATAAGCATGCTTAAAAACGATTTATTTATTCGTGCGTTAAACGGCGAAGCCTTGTCTAGACCTCCTGTGTGGATGATGCGTCAAGCAGGAAGGTATTTGCCAGATTTTATGAAACTCAAAGAGAAATATGATTTCTTCACTCGCTGCCAAACTCCTGAATTAGCTGCTGAAATCACCGTAATGCCCATAGACCAAATTGGAACCGATGCAGCCATATTATTTTCTGATATTCTGGTGGTGCCTCAAGCTATGGATATTGCCGTAGAAATGAAAAATGGCGTTGGGCCTTGGTTACCAAGTCCTATTCGTACATCCGCTGATGTTGCCAAAGTTGTCGTCCCCGATGTGGAAGATCGTTTGCAGTACGTGATGGAAGCTATTAAACAAACCAAGATCATGCTCGATAATCGGGTGCCGTTGATTGGGTTTGCTGGCTCGCCATGGACCATTTTGTGCTACGCCGTTCAAGGACAAGGATCTAAAAGTTTTGATTTAGCTAAAGGATTTTGCTTTTCGCAGCCCGAGGCTGCGCATCAACTGTTGCAAAAAATTACAGAGACTACCATTGCTTATCTCAAAGCAAAAGTGCGTGTGGGTGTAGATGCTGTACAACTCTTCGATTCATGGGGAGGTATGCTCGGCGAAGACGATTACCAAACATTTTCTTGGCAGTATATGCAGCAAATTATTGATGCTCTTAAAGATGAAACAAAGGTCATCGCTTTTGCAAAGGGCTGTTGGTATGCGCTGCCCACCATGGCGCGTTCTGGTGCTCATGCAATAGGAATTGATTGGACTTGTTCGGCAAGAAACGCACGTTACCTAACTGGAGGACAACTTACCTTACAAGGGAATTTTGACCCATCACGCTTGTTGTCGCCTGTTCCAGAAATTGAAAAAATGGCAAAAGAAATGGTCGATGCCTTTGGCACACAGCATTACATTGCTAATTTGGGGCATGGGATTCTGCCCAATATTCCAGTTGACCACGCTAAAGCCTTTGTAAATGCCATAAAGTCTTACAACACCTAAATCATGAAAGATCAATTTATTTCTTACATCAAGTCGTTGCAAGACAACATTACAGAGGCCCTTGAACATGAAGATGGTATGGCACATTTTCGAGAAGACAATTGGCAACGCCCAGGTGGTGGTGGTGGAAGAACACGCATAATTGAAAATGGAAATGCATTTGAAAAAGGCGGTGTTAATACTTCAGAGGTTTTTGGCAAATTACCTAAATCCATGCAAAAGCAATTGGGTGTTCACCATGCTGATTTTTTTGCTTGTGGAATTAGTTTAGTCATTCATCCAAAAAACCCGATGGTACCCACGGTACATGCTAATTTTCGCTACTTTGAATTGTATGATGATAATAAAAGTGTTGTAGATCAATGGTTTGGTGGAGGGCTAGATCTAACCCCTTATTATTTGTTTGAAGAAGACGCGGTACATTTTCATAGTGTTTGTAAAACCGTTTGTGACGCCCATGATGCCGGCTTTTATTCAGAATATAAAAAGAAGTGTGACGACTACTTTAGAAATCATCATCGTGACGAAGCGCGCGGTATTGGCGGGTTGTTTTTTGATTACTGTCGCCCAAACGATACACACGACTTGACTTCGTGGTATGCCTTTGTAGCCCAAATGGGTAACGAGTTTTTAGATGCTTATATCCCCATTGTACAAAAGCGGAAAGACTTATCTTACACGCCAGAACAACGCCAATGGCAGGAGCTTAGACGAGGGCGGTACGTGGAATTTAATTTGGTTCACGATAAAGGCACGCTATTTGGTCTTAAAACCAAGGGGCGTATAGAAAGTATTTTGATGAGTTTACCTCCAACCGTTCGTTGGGCATACGATACCTATCCTAAACAAGGTACTAATGAAGAGAAATTGATAACTGTATTAAAAACGCCTAGAAATTGGGTCTGAATGATGTTTCCATTAAATAGAAATCGACGATTACGTTCGAGCGCAGCCTTACGAGATTTGGTTCGCGAAAACAGCCTTTCGGCAAATGATTTTATTGTTCCTCTTTTTATAGTAGAGGGTACTCAGTCCAAAACCGAAATTCCCTCTATGCCAAACTATTTTAGGTTTAGTATAGACCTTGCCGTCAAGGAAGCCAAACGCCTATACGGATTAGGTATTCGAGGGGTGCTCCTTTTTGTAAAAGTTACCGATGCCGAAAAAGACAACACGGGTGCTGCTGCCCTAAATCCAGAGGGCTTGATGCAACGCAGTATACGTGCAATAAAAGCTGCCGTTCCAGAATTGGTTGTTTGTACCGATGTAGCTCTAGATCCTTATTCTAACTACGGGCATGACGGCATTGTAGAAAATAAACAAATTGTTAATGATGTAACTGTAGAAATCTTGGCTAAAATGGCGGTGAGCCATGCTGAAAGTGGAGCGGATATTGTTGCCCCTAGCGACATGATGGACGGTCGCGTTTTGGCTATTAGAAAAGCCCTTGAAAATGCCGGTTTTGTGAACACGGGAATCATAAGCTATAGTGCCAAATATGCCTCTGCATTTTACGGCCCGTTCCGAGATGCATTGGATTCAGCGCCAGGATTTGGAGACAAAAAAACCTATCAAATGGATGTGGCCAATCGCAAAGAAGCGATAATTGAAACCCTCAGGGATATTGAAGAAGGTGCCGATATTGTGATGGTAAAACCGGGAATGCCCTACTTGGACATAGTCCGCGATTTGGCAAATAATACACATGTGCCTATTGCGGTTTATCAAGTTAGCGGTGAATATGCAATGCTCAAAGCCGCCGCCGAAAAGGGTTGGCTTGACCACGATAATGTTATGATGGAGCAGCTTATGGCATTTAAGCGTGCCGGGGCATCCCTCATTGTTACCTATCATGCAGAGCGTACCATTCAACTATTGCAGTAATTAAATTATCTTAATGGCGCGCGCCTGTCTTGCCGCCAGGCAGGTTTGCAACGCGTGACTAACCTTATTTAAAATAGGTACGCAGGCGCACCGGAGGGGTTATAGTTTAATTTCAAAGTCTGTTTTTTCTCTCTTAAAAATTTTATATCCTTTACCACCTATTGTCAGACTTTCCATTTCATCATTAATATAGGGCGCAGCCCACTTTACCCCCTTTTTATTAGATATGAAACCTAAAAAAATATATTGGTCGTAATCAGTTGCAATTGATGGAAACTTTTTAAAACTATATCCATCAATTGTGAATATATCCGAATAGGGTGTCGCAATTAATAATTCATCCCACTCAAACGATGAAATGGTGTCTAGCTTTAAGGTAAATTTCTCTTGAGACTTTTGCCTGTAAATCTCTTTGTTTATATGACTTTCCAAATCTGGTAGATTATTCGATGTACAAGAGCAAAAAAAATAAAGGCAAAGAATAACACGTTTTCTTTTAAATAATTTGACTACAAACATTCTTGGATGATTTTAATTTTCCCTTTATTGACAGCATCCATAAATGAATCATAAAGCTGTTTTTTTTCCGCTGGCGCGAGGCTGTGTCTCGTGCCAATAATACTTCCATTACTACGTTTTTCATTAATTCCCATCACTCATACTATCTAAATATCAATAACAATTTGGCTATCTGCCAATCCGTTATGGTTTTTTACACTACTGTATTTCCAATGTTCAGGGCTAGTAACAAACCCTGCCCCTGCTAGCGCAAGGCTTTGTCTTGTGCTATTTTAATAGTTTTCTTGGCACGAGACACAGCCTCGCGCCAGCGGGAGAAAGCTTTTAAAATTTGTACGATCGAACTTCTGTAATGTGCTTTTTTTTGTTGAAATTGCTTTTTTTCTTTTTCTGTCAATTGACTTTTAAAAGAGTATGTTCTTTCAAGGCCTTCCCATGCAAGAAATTATTCTATGGCATAGACAACCCCAACTTTGTAATATTTGTTGCCATCAACAAAAATAATCGTGTTCTGTTTTATTTTATTAAAGTAATCAAAGAGCTCCCAATCATCAAACTTATCTTTTTTATAATATGCTTTACTATTTTTTAAAATCTTTTTTAGTCTTGTTGATTTATGCTTTTTTAAAGTATTTTTTTTGATGGTGTCTTCAACAATAAAAAATGTAATATCCTCTTTATTATCATAGTCTTTTATGGTATAATAAAAATAATCTTTTAAGGGATGTTTTCTTTTTTGTAATAGCTTATCGTCATATTTGATAAACAAGGTATCACATTTTTCTTGTCCAAAAGCACAAAAACTAAATGCGATTACTAAAAGTGATATTGTTGTTTTCATTCTTTTTGACAGTTTTTTGTGGTATCGTGATAGTATGTTTGTAAAGCATTTTTTAGGGCTGCCTTTTCTTCTTCAGTCAAATCCAAATAGGCTTGAACATCGTGCTCTTTTAAGCCCTGCCATGCAAGGGCTTGATAAAAATTATCAGAAAGAGGTTTTGCTCCATCATTCGAGAGATAATCATAATCTTTAGTTAAAACAGTTTTATGAAATTCCTTTAATGCCTCTGCAATCGAACTTACATACAACTCTGCCATGGTTTCGTGTTGAGGAGTTGCATTAAAATTACCCTCTTTAAATTTCTCATATGTCGTTTTAAAATCCAATTCCTCTTGTGTTAATTCAGATGTTGTATTTAATTTTCTAAACATATCTGCATGAACATATTCGTGTATTAAAGTTCTAGCTACAGACAAAACACTTCTCCCTTTTGCTTTATCGGTACTAATAAATATTTTTATTTGATTTCCCCCCTTTTTATAGGATGTAATTCCATTAACAAATTTATTATGCGTTTGAGAAAAAACCTTTTCTTCCGATATTATCAGAACATCAAACTCTGAGCCATCACCTTTAAACTGGTTTAAAATTTTATCAGTAAAATCAGTACCACTTTCTCGTAATTTCTCATACACACAAAGTGCCTTGCCTGTAAGCTTGTTAAAGATTTTGTCGTCTTCCTCTTCAGCAAAATTAGTATCACATCCATGTAAAGGGTCATCACATGGAAAAATTTCAGCCTCACTTCCACTGCTGCCAGACGGGTCACTTCCGCTAGAACTACCAGTACCCCCGCCACCGGCGCCAAAACGACCAGTTGTAGGCCCTGAAAAAGAACCACCTCGAACACTAACACCTCTATTACTAACTCGCCTGCCTATGTTACTAATATTACCAAGTTTTCCATAAACGCTAACTTCATCTAATTGGCTATCAGAATAAATCCAACAGTCCCACCTTGGCATTTCTTCAGCTACTGTTTTAGCAGTAAACGAAAGAGACCTTTTTGTTGCACCAACACTATCTTTTGATTTTTGGTCTTTTGATACCACAAACTGAGAAACAAATTCTCCGTTTTTAAGTCGGTAGCCATTAACAAAGTTCCCTGATAAATCTGTAATACCTACAATACCCGAAAATTTTTCATCCCCAATGGATTTATCTTCTGCAGCATTTATCAAAAATCCAAGCACACTATCCTGAACTTTTACTAAGAATGCTGTACTCTCTACTTGTGGGTTTTTTAACTGCGCTTTAAGCGTTGGTATTTTATGCTTAGTGTTTTCAACATCCTCAAAAACAAGGGAATTAGCATCAACACCCACTAAAAAATCGGAGCTTGCATTCAACGTACCCAATCCATCGCCTTCATGTGAAGGCTTCTCGGGCTTTATCTCATTTACAAAAAATAAGGCTTCTTCAAAATTTAATTGTTGATACTTCCCTAAAGATGCTCCGACAATGTCATCATTTGCTGTTTCATTAGCAATATCATCAATAACATCTTCACTGTTACATGTCACAAAAATGAAAGAAACAAAAGCAATAAGTAGTAATTTAATATCTATAAGATTTCTCATGATTCAGGGTTTAGCAACCCCAAAAACCAACTTTATCTATAGAAAAGCCGCCTAGAAATGCACAAAAAGTAGGTTTATCGGGGTTTTGTTCAGGGTCAAGTTAACAAAAAAATAATACAACATCAATAAAATTCGTAATTTGCTAAGAAATTACGCCATGAAAAAGTTAACTTCTACCCTCAAAGTCACTTTTTTTATTCTCGTTTTATTTGTTGCTGGGTTGTTTGCTACGGGCTATGGGTATTTAATTGAACTAGGAGTAAAAGTTGTTGAATTGGGCAGAGCTACTGCTGGACTTGAAGATTATATTCATTTTGATGTCCGTGAAATTTCAAAAAGCAATCTTCCACAACCATGGGAATTACACAAAAACTATAATACTGTCCCTGCAACAGATGCGCTAAATAAACTGCATAAAGACCACAAAACTGTTGCTTTTCTTATCTTTAAAAACGACGCTATTTGGCACGAACAATACTTTGAAGGGTTTAATGATAGCAGCAAAACCAATTCATTTTCGATGGTCAAAACCATTGTAGCAGCTTCATTAGCTAAAGCTATTGAAGAAGGCGATGTTAAGAGTTTTGATCAAAAGGCCAAAGACTTTTTGCCTTGGCTGAAAGGGCCCTATGCTAATGAAGTGACCGTTGGAAATTTAGCCACAATGTCTTCTGGATTAGAGTGGGAAGAAAATTACGACAATTTATTAACCATCACCCCACGAACCTACATTACTCGTGATATTACACGTGTGATGAAAAGCATTCCTATCAACGATGTTCCTGGAAAACGGTTTGTTTATCAAAGCGGGAGTACGCAACTATTATCATTGGTTCTAACGGCCGCTACAGGAGAGTCCATTTCAGATTTGGTGCAACGGTATTTTTGGAATCCGCTAGGGGCACACGCTGATGCGAATTGGCGGTTAGACTCTGCAAATAAAGGGGTAGAGAAGTCGTATTGCTGTTTTAATTCTAATGCTCGGGACTTTGCTCGCTTTGCTGCTTTGTTTAAAAATGGAGGGAAGTGGAATGGCGAACAAATCATTAATTCTGAATATGTTCAAAAATCGGTTACTCCTCAATTTGAAAATGGTAAAGACTACGGCTACGGCTGGTGGTTGGGCACTCATATGGGCAAACGTTTTTTTAGCATGCGCGGACACAATGGGCAGTATGCTATTGTATTCCCCGAAGACGATGTTATTGTGGTTCGTCTGGGACACCAACAACTCCCCGATTTGCCTAATGAGAGGCACTCGGCAGATTATTTAGGCTATATGGAAGAAGCCTTTGCCATGCTTGCTTATGAAAACAACAGCCCCAACCCTTGAACATATCCTGTTTTTAGACATTGAGACGGTTCCCGAAGCGCCTGATTTCAACTTGCTTGCTTCTGAAACCCAAGAACTGTATGCTGCCAAAACCGCTTATAAGCGGAAAGAAGATGACCTTAATGCCGAGGAGTATTATCGTCGTGCGGGTATTTGGGCAGAGTTTGGAAAAATTGTGTGTATTTCGGTTGGTTTTGTAACCAATACAACAGATGGGCGTCAATTTAGGGTACGCAGTTTTTCGGGTGAAGAGGCTATACTTCTTACGGGGTTTCGTGAGCTTCTCGACGTTCATTTTTCACAATCTAACCACCGCCTTTGTGCACACAACGGGAAAGAGTTTGACTTTCCCTATATAGCACGACGTATGCTAAAGCATCAAATGGAATTGCCTTATTTACTACAACTTATGGGTAAAAAACCTTGGGAAGTTCCTCATTTGGATACTTTGGAGCTTTGGAAATTTGGTGACTTTAAGCATTATACCTCCCTCAAGCTTTTGGCGCATTTTTTTGATATTCCCTCGCCCAAAGACGACATGAATGGATCTGATGTAGCGCGTGTCTATTATGAAGAAGACGATCTTGAACGAATTGTACGTTACTGCGAAAAAGATGTAGTTACCTTAGCTAAAGTGTTTTTAAAACTCACCGTTCAACCTGAACTTAAAGAAAGTGAGATTGTATATGTAGCTTAAAAGTAATTAACCGCTTTGAATTCTGTATTTTTGTAGGAATAACTTAATTATGGACACATTGATTTCATTGCATTCTACCGTAGCATATGTAGTACTAGCTTTTTTAGTCTTATCCTTTGTTAATGCCTTAACGGGGGTTTTGGTCAGTCGTGGTTTTGGCAGCAGAGACTTTCGGCTTTCGCTTTTTGGTCTTATATTTTCCCATATTCAACTGCTTTTGGGTGTTGTCGTGTATTTTGTTTCTCCCTATTTTTCGGCATGGGAAAATGGCATGGGGGCTGTAATGAAAGACGCCACGCTACGCTTATTTTTGGTAGAACATCCAACTACTAATGTTCTAGCTATTGTACTAATTACCATGGGTTGGTCGTTACATAAGAAAGCTACAAACAGTAGAAAAAAATTCTTTAGAATTGCTGTTTTTTACGGACTTGGCCTGCTGTTGTTGCTTAGCAGGATCCCTTGGCAGCAGTGGCCATAAAAAAAGAAAGCACCTTAAAAGGCGCTTTCCTATAACCAACCATATTAAACTATGAAAAACTAATAAGCAATATTTTGCTTCACGTTTACACTTGCAAGTTAACACGAGTATGTATTTCAATTTGTGAAACATATGTTAAAGTATTTTAAAAAAAATAATGCTTAAAATGGCTGATTTTTCAAAAATTGCCGTTCTTGGGAGCGGTAGCTGGGCAACGGCATTAGTGAAAATTTTATGCGAAAATAATGCTATCGTCGGTTGGTACATGCGCAACGAAGCCATACAACATCATTTGATTAAAGAAGGACATAATCCTGATTACCTCAGCAGCGTGGAGTTTAATACTCAACAATTAGACATTTATACAGACTTAAATGATATTGTTTCACAATATGATGTCTTAATTGTTGCTATTCCTTCGTCATACATAGATGCATCGTTAAAGGCCTTAACGCAAAGGCTTGAGAACAAGGTTATTTTTTCTGCAGTTAAGGGAATTGTCCCTGAGGAAAAAATACTTGTTGGTCATTATTTTTCTGCCAAATATGAGGTTCCGGAAGCACAAATAGGAGTAATAACGGGGCCTTGTCATGCAGAAGAAGTTGCACTAGAACGTCTGTCCTATCTAACAGTAGCTAGCACCAATATAGCATTGGCAAATCAAATGAAATCTAAGTTAGATTGTGGCTATATCAACACTACGGTTTCTGATGATGTCGTTGGCACTGAATATGCTGCTACGCTGAAAAACATTTATGCTATTGCGGTAGGCATGGCGCATGGGTTGGGTTACGGAGACAACTTTATTAGTGTGCTCATTAGCAGCGCAATGCGTGAAATGAAACGTTTTACCAAACATGTAAACAAGAAAAAAAGGAATATCAACAAATCTGCTTATCTTGGAGATATGCTCGTAACGGCTTATTCTGTATTTAGCCGCAACAGAATGCTTGGTAATATGATTGGAAAGGGCTACACGGTAAAGGCCGCTCTTATGGAAATGACAATGGTTGCCGAAGGTTATCACGGCACAAAGGCAGTATATGAATTGGTACAGGCGAAGGAAGAAAAGTATCCTATTTTGCACTGTGTATATGAAGTGCTTTACAAACAAGCCTCGGTAAAAAGAAAAATGAAAGCGCTGAGCCAAGTACTTAGCTAGCAGAAGTAAACTGTTTTAAGAAGCGAACATCATTTTCATAAAACAAGCGTATGTCCTCGATTTGATACAGCAACATTGCCATGCGCTCTAATCCCATACCAAAAGCAAATCCAGAAAATTCTTCTGAATCAATTCCGCAATTCGATAACACATTTGGGTCTACCATGCCACAACCCATAATTTCGAGCCACCCTGTCCCTTTGGTGATTCGATAATCTGCTTCGGTATTTAGTCCCCAATAAATGTCTACTTCTGCACTAGGCTCTGTAAATGGAAAATAGGATGGTCGCAAGCGAATTTCAGCCGTTCCGAAAATAGCTTTAGTAAAATACAATAAGGTTTGCTTTAGGTCAGCAAATGATACGTTTTTATCGATGTAAAGTCCTTCTATTTGATGAAACACACAGTGAGATCGTGCAGAAATAGCTTCATTTCTAAATACGCGTCCTGGTGATAAAATCCGTATTGGCGGTTGATTAGCTTCCATGTGGCGAACCTGAACAGAGGAGGTGTGCGTGCGTAACATTACATCAGGGTTTGTCTGTACAAAAAAAGTGTCTTGCATGTCCCGTGCGGGGTGATGTTCAGGCAAATTAAGCGCAGTGAAATTATGCCAGTCATCTTCTACCTCAGGGCCAGAAGACAACCCATATCCAATCTTATTAAATACTTCTATAACCTTATCTCGAACAATACTTATGGGGTGATGAGCCCCCAATGGCATAGGTTGCCCTGGGCGAGTAATATCTCCTAAAACACTTTTAAAATTTCCACTATCATTAAGTGCTATCTGAAGGTCATTTACTTTGTTTTGGGCGGCTGTTTTAAGCTGATTAAGGAGCTGCCCGTATTCCTTTTTTTGATCATTGGGAACGTTCCTAAAATCAGCAAAAAGTTTGGTGATATGCCCTTTCTTACCTAAATAGGTAATGCGGAATTGCTCAATTTCATCGATTGAGGTGCTTGCAAATGCCGCAACATCATTAATATGTCCTTTTATGGAGTCAATCATCGAGGCAAAAATACACATTCCCACAATAGTAACCCCACATGAATTAAATCTATGCGTACATTTGTGCTATGCCGTTGAACTATATTGATCTTGCCGTGGTCTGCTTGCTTTTCTACGGGCTCATTCGTGGAACATTTCGTGGGTTTTTTGTCGAAATAGCCTCGCTCTTAGCATTAGTACTGGGTGTCTTTGGAGCCTTACATTTTTCCAGTTTCACAGCAAGTATTCTATCTCGTTATATCACTTGGGAGTACCTTTCGCTTTTGGCCTTTGCCTTGACTTTTGTGGCAATTATTATTGGAGTGGCGTGGATAGGAAAACTCCTTACTAAATTGGCAAAAGTAATTTTACTTGGTTTTTTAAATCGGTTTTTAGGCGCACTATTTGGCATGTGCAAATGGTTGGTTATTTGTGGTGTTATAATATGGATCTTGGGTCAAATAAACACTTTTGTGCCTTTTTTGCCTGAGGAGCTTACTAAAACGTCTTTGTTTTTTGAGCCCTTACAAAACTTGGGGGCTTATCTCTTTGAACAAATCAATTCCGAAAAAAATATCATTGAAGAGCTTCCTCCTGTTCTAATACAAAGCTAATGTGCTTAATACTACTTCTTGGAATCCAGCCCACCGCGCCATTCGGCAATCGAATTTTAACCCAATCCTCTACGTCTTCTTGAATAAAAACCTTTGTCCCCTCATGAAGTGTTAATAGCACTTCGGAGCGCAAATTAGGCTCTGCCCTAAACGATTCTTCTGCAGTAAAAACAATTGCAGGACGAGTGTTTACGCGGATGTTTTTTTGCTGAATAGCAAAGAAAAGTGACAATACTGCGCATATAATTAAAAGAAAAAAACCGCTGAAAAAAAGACGTTTGTTGCCGCTATTTAAGGCCTTTAAATAAAGGAAAAATAAAAGTCCCGCCATCCAAACGCTTGCCACAACAACAATACTCCAGCCTCGAACCGTTGTTAAAAACAACAGCTTTTCAGTTGCCTTTTTAATATCACTTTCAGGGAGTGGCGAAAAACGGTCTAAGGTCATATTTTGAGCAAACGTCAAATTGTTCAGCACTTGAGCGTTGTTAGGGTCCAGCAGCAATGCTTTTTCATAATTCAAGATACTCGGTCCAACTTCATTTCGTTTGTAATGCGCATTTGCCAAATTAAAATACAGTTCTGCCGAATGTACCCCTTGTGAGCTTATGGAATCATAATATGAAATGGCGCGACTATAATCGCCTTGATTATAGGCGGCGTTTCCTTCACGAAATAGATCTTCAGGAGATTGCCCATAGCCCACGAATACCATAAAAAGTGCAATAAGTGAAGTCTTTTTCATAGTTATAGTTGTTTATCCATTTGGGTGATGGCATCTACCGCAGTGGCATAATCTTGTTCGATACTGCTTCGTGAACTTGGCGTATAACGGGCAAATTCACAATTTGTCAGTACACGAATAAACAAATTGACTGTTTGTGGATCAACTCCTTTTTCTGTCAGTAGGGCTTCCATCTTTTCTTTGCTAAATTCAGAAGTCTGAATATGAAGACGGGCTTTTACGTAGTTGTGAAGTGCAGCTTCTAATGAAACATAAAAATCTACAGAATCTGCCATACTGCGTTTTGCCTTACCCAAGTATTTTTTGACCAATCGGGCGTTATGGCGTTGAGCCGCAAGAGCCGCATTAGGTTTCCGTTTTCGTAATGACATGAACAACACAATCAAAAATATTGGTAAAAACATTAGAAAATAAAACCTCTTGCTCCCCAAAAAAGGTTTTTTAGCTTTAGATATAAAGGTTGTGCGCTGCGAAATAAATTGGAAGGAATTAGAAAGGCTTGACACTTCAGCAGCAGGGTTTGGAGCACTTGACGCTACATCGAAAGCCTTAGGCCCTTCTATAACATCAACAATAATTTCTTTAGAATTTAATGTTTTATAGGTGTTTTCTTGTGGGTCGAAATACGAAAATGAAACTGAAGGAATGGGATACTTCCCTTGAAATTGAGGCACAAGGGTATAGGTGTTTTTCATAGACCCTCTCAGCCCTGAAAGTGTCGCGTTAACTTGCTCCGAATATTCGGGGTCATAACGTTCCAAAGCGCTAGGTGTTACAACTTCGGGTAATGAAAACAACTTTAAATTTCCATTTCCTTTTACCGTAAGTGTGGCTTGCAATGACTCAGATGCGTTTAGGGTAGTTTTAGAGGTTTCTATTTCCAACTCAAAAGAACCTACAGCACCATTAAAGTTATATGGCTTACCTTCTTCTGGAAAAGGCATCACTGTAAGGGTGCGCTTTCCTGCAGTAATAGTCCGTGAAACTTGAGTGTAAATTTGGTTTCCAAAAAAGTCGCGACGATTAGTAGGAACTTCTAGTTGTACATCTAATGTGAGTGGTGCAATAGGTAGTTTGCCAGCACGTTGTGGATATAAAATTGTTTGCTGCCATGCCACATAATTGTATTGTTTTCCTTTATACATTTCGCGGTCAATAGCCCGTCGGGAGGGAATATCTTGAGACCAAAAATCTTTGTATTCAGGCATATCTATTGGATTGACATCTGATGGCCGAACATTTCCTCCAAAATAAAGTTTATACACTACCGTAACTGGCTCGTTAATGTAAACCTTGCTTTTTGATAGTTCTGCTACCAAATGAAGGTTTTGAGAGGCAATATAGTTAGGGTCATTTGGGTTTTTAGGAAGTTCCACGGCGTCATTTACCTGAATAGTTACCGCTGTGGTTTTGAACACCTCTCCGCCAATTTCTATAGTGGCCTGACCAATAGGGACAACCCCTTTTTTTAGCGGAGTAAGTAAATAGGTATAGCTTTTTGTATAAGAGCGCTGCCCATTAACAAAAAGGTTGCTCACAGATTGACTCGGCCCTGCAACTATCCGGAATCCTTCAAATGAAGGCGGCTTAAAATTATCTCCATCTTTATTCATGGTGAACTCCACACGAAGTCGCTCATTAATGCCCAATTCGTTTTTGCTCACGGTGGTTTCAAATGTAACCTGAGCCATTAAGCTCGGTGAAATCACCGTCGCTAGAAGCAAACACCAAGTCCAAGCATTATTCATCACCAATCTTTTTTGCTTTTTGTCCCTGCTGGTTTAACTTTTTTAGCGTTTACCTTGTCTTGCACTTTTTTCTCTTCGTTGTTCATGGCTTCTAGCAAATTTTGCACTTGCTGAGGCGAAAGCTGCGAAGGCTGCCCTTGAGGTTGTTGCTGTTCGTTTTTGTTATCGCCCTGCTGTTCTTTATTTTCTTTATCAGATTCCTTTTGGTCGTTTTCGTTTTCGTTATCCTCAGAATCGCTGTCTTTTTCTTTGTCGTTTTCTTTGTCGTTTTCGCCGTTTTCGCCGTTTTCACCGTTTTTATCTTGATCTTGATCGCCCTCTTTGTCTTGATCTTTTTGATCCTGATTGTCTTGATTCTCCTTTTGATCCTGGTTATCTTGTTGGTCTTCGTTATCTTCCTGATTTTGATTATCGTCTTCCAGCATTTTCTTGGCTAAGGCATAATTATAGCGCGTCTCATCATCATTCGGATTATTTCTAAGGGCATTTTTATATGCCTCCACTGCCCCTTTATAGTCTTTAATTTGCATCAGAGCGTTTCCAATATTGTGGAAAGTACGGTGTTTGTTTGGACGTTCGGTTATGGTTTTTGCTGCATCGGTATAGGCGCGCAAGGCTTCCTCAACATAAAGGTCTTGCTGCAGCGTAGTGCCCATATTGTATTGAGCAATTTCTTTTTTCTCACCTGTTGCAAGAGCTCGGCGGTAGTTTTTTTCTGCTTCTGTGCTATTTGACGCATCAAAGGCTTCGTTCCCATCATAGATGAAATTATCCGCTTGTTGCGTACGGGCTTGTTCTTGCGCAGACAATACAAGTGGCAACCAAAAAACAAGACATAAAAACTTATGCATCATGAAATAGATTTAATTTTTTAAGCCATTGGGTTTTTCTGTAAAATAAAAACAACTCCAAGACAATTAAAAATAAGCCAATGCCCAAAAACCACTGGAATTGGTCTTTAAATTTAACAAATTGTTTCGCTTCAAATTCTTGTTTGTCCATAGCTTTAAGGCGGTCAATAATTGCTGTTATCACTTCGCTAGTGTTACTCCCCTCCAAAAACAACCCTTCCGTTTCATCGGCTATGGCCCTCATTTGCTCAACATCGGTTTTGGTAATTACCACTTCGCCTTCGGCGTCTTTTTTATATGTAACGTTAGTGCCCTGTTTGATAGGAATTACTGACCCTTTTTCGGAACCCACTACAACGGTAAATATGGTAATGCCCATACTAGCAGCTTGTCTGGCAGCGGTCAGGGCGTCTTCACCATGATCTTCCCCATCAGAAATAACACACAACACCCTATTCGATTGGTTTGCGTCATCAAAAAAAGTTTCTGCCAATCGCATAGCGGCAGAAATAGCTGTCCCTTGAGAGGAAATCATATTGGTGTCTAATGAATTTAAGAACATTCGCGCGGCAGCGTAATCCGTTGTTATAGGTAAATGCGGAATCGCTGAAGAAGCATAGGCAATAATCCCCACTCTATCGCTAACCAACTGGTTGATGAGTTCGCTTGCCAAACGTTTTGCTTTTTCCAATCGGTTTGGCGCAATGTCCTCAGCTAACATACTTTTAGACACATCAATAGCAAAAACCAAATCAACCCCTTCGCGCTTTACGGTTTCTAGCTCGGTTCCGATTTGAGGATTGACCAGGGCTAAACAAATAAAAGCCAATCCTACCCAAAGCAATACTTGTTTTGCCCAGCCTTTAAAAATAGATCGGTCAGGAACAATATGCGCCAACATTGCTGAGGAGGCTAGAGACTGTTGAACGCGCTTTTTCCAAAAAGTAAACAATACATAGCCTAAGGCTAATGCTGGAATGAGCAATAACAGAAAGAAATATTGGGTTTGTTCATACTGTATCATGCGAATGCTGATTTAAAAAGTGTATGCCGTAATATCCATTCCAATAGTAGTGCCGCAATAGCCAAAAACACAAAAGCCCTAAATTTTTCATGATATTTGGTATAACGGATTTCTTCTACCTCGGTACGTTCCAATTTGTCAATTTCTTTATAAATGTCTTCTAGCTTTTTATTGTCAGTAGCGCGATAATAACTGCCCCCAGTTTGCTTTGCAATGTCTTTAAGCAATTCCTCATCTATTTCCACTTTGCTTAGCTGATAAACAAAAGACCCGTCAGGGCGTAGGGCTACTGGCGCAGGGGCGCTGCCATTACTTCCTATACCAATAGTATACGCTTTAATTCCAAATGAACTCGCCAAACCGGCTGCCGTTTTGGGGTCTACAAATCCGGAGTTGTTTACCCCGTCAGTAAGCAAAATAATAACTTTGCTTTTGGCTTTGCTATCGCGAAGACGATTTACTGCAGTGGCAAGACCCATTCCGATTGCTGTTCCATCGTTAATTACACCATCATAATTAATTTTATTTAGGACATCTACAACAAGAGCTTTATCCGAAGTAATCGGAGTTTTGGTATAACTTTCGCCAGCATACACTACAAGGCCGATGCGGTCTGAAGTGCGGTTAGTAATAAAGCTAGCCGCTACTTTTTTTAACGCAGAAAGACGATTGGGTTTCAAATCCCGCGCCAACATACTCGACGAAACGTCAATAGCCATCACAATGTCAATCCCTTTGTTGGTTTTGGTTTGTGTACTCACATCTTGGGTTTGAGGACGTGCTAACGCCACAACAATCATCCCAATGGCAAACATGCGAAGCATCAGCAGAATGATTTGCCACTTGGGCAGCCTACCAGCCTTAGTAAAAGCTTTTATACTTGGGCTTAGGACATGTGCAACCTGTTTTTTTCGAGATAAAAAATGCCATAACATAAGCAAGGGGATAAGTAACAATCCCCAGAAAAAATCAGGATATGCAAAAGTGTAATCCATCATGACTTTTGCTCTTTAAACTGTATACTTTCCAAAATACGTTGAATAAGTTCTTTGGCATAGCGGTCATTGCGGTCATAAACCAGCTGCAATTGCTGAAACCCTTTGTTTTGTGTAAAGTGATAAACCTCATAGGTTTTGCGTTGCTCCTTACCATTAGCTTTGGTCCAGTCAAATGACCCCGAAGCTAAAATTCCTTCAATCCCAGATGTAGTGGTGTAATCATTTTGCTTTTGAAAGATATTTGCGGCGCCCATACTGTCAAAATATCCAATTACCTTATCAACCTTTTGTTGTAAATCTATGGCCTGTTCTTCTTTGGCCTTTGAATGTTCCATTTGCAGAACAATCAAAAAAGCATCATCTAAGGACCCTAAAACAAATTGCTGATGGAGTCGATTTTGAAGGGTTTTACGTCCCAACACATCAGGGGTGTCTAATTGCATTTCTGAAATCCCATAAGTGCTACTAATCCATTCTTTGTCTAGCCAGCTTAAGGTTGGGTGGCCAAACACCCGGTCTTTTGACTCTACTACTCCAAACTTTACAACCATAATAATTGCCGCTATAGTAACTGCTCCCAACAACGACAATCCAGCAATTTGCAATCGTTTGCTGCGGCGTTGCTTTTGACGCATCCTTGCATAGGCCTCATTTTGAAGTCGTTCTTCTTCAGTAGGCTCAGGAAGTGCTGCTTGGGTTTCCTTTACTACCGATTCAATTTTTTCTCTGTCGATGCGCGCCAAACGCTCCTCAGGAAGGGCGCGCGCAAATTTTACCAAATCTGCGGTTTGCAACACTTCTTTAAGATGATCCATTGTGTCACTTGTAAGTTCCAGGTTTCCAGTATCACGGAGCAATTCTAACTTTGCTAACAACTCATCCGAAGTGCTTTCCAAAGCGTCAATATGCGCCTCATCTTCAAGGTAGTTTCGGACAATAGCTGTCATTTCTGAATAATATGCTTTGTATTCTTCTTGTTCGTTTAACTGTTTTGTTTCGAGTGCATGTAGGGCCTGAATAGCACGTTCGAAAGGGGGCAATTTCTGGCGTAATTCACGAATGCGGTTTTGAGTGCGTACAAAAAGAACGTATAACAATCCTAAAAGAATGACTATCATAAATCCATAGGCATACGGCCTCCACCATCCAGTGGTATTTTTTGCCATGGGTAAAATAGTTTTTATAGGAAAAAGTGGTTGTTCAAGAGTGTCAACCGCTACATCCTTAACTCGAATGCGCAGCGAATCTGTACTGAATAACTTTCCGTCTATTACGAGGCGCTGTTGTGGCAGCGTAAATTGTCCCGTATCAAATTGAATCACAGCGTAGGTCTTTGTGTACAAATACTTTTTATTTTCCATCAATGTATCCACAGCAGTGGTGTCAATTACTTCAAAAGGCATAAAGGCTTGCAGTGGTGGAAATTGAATTTGCGCCGCATTGTCAGTACTAACCAGTACCTCCACATTAATTTGCTCGGCAAGTTTTACTTCTAACGTGTCTGCTCGAAGGCTAACCTGCGTTTGTGCCATTCCACATACCGAGAATAACAATAGCGTTATGCGTAACAATTTATCCACGGTTTTTAAAATAGGTTAGTAATTTTTTGACATAACTCTCGTTTGTTGCACAAGAAAGAGCTCCTGCCCCATGGCGTGTAAACTGAGTACTGAAATAGTCAGCGGTTTTACGGTGTGCAAGCGCATAGGCTGATCGCACTCCTTTAGAAGAACTGTTTACCCACTTGTAGTTTCCGGTTTCGGCATCACGCATATAAAGCAATCCTGCTGCTGGGAGTTTGGATTCCATGGGGTCAAAAAGGCGCACGCCCGTAAGATCGTGTTTGCGTGAAGCTATCTGAACAGCTTGCGCATAATCAGAGTCTAAAAAATCGGATAACACGAATACAATGGCACGCTTTTTAAGAATGCGACTCATGTACTCAAGAGCAGTAGAAATATCTGTTTTGGGGCTTTTTGGTTGTTGCTCCAGTAATTCACGAATAATCCGCAGCGCATGCGATTTACCTTTTTTAGGTGCAATAAATAGTTCGACTTCATCTGAAAAAAGCAATAATCCTACTTTGTCATTATTTTGCAATGCAGAGAAAGCAAGGGTAGCTGCTATTTCCGTTAGGGTATCGCGTTTTAATTGTTCTTGTGTCCCGAAATTGGCAGAGCCGCTTACGTCTACCAAAAGCATGAGGGTAAGTTCACGTTCTTCTTCAAAAACTTTTACATAAGGTTCTTGGTAACGAGCCGTTACATTCCAATCTATTGAGCGTACATCATCGCCATATTGATATTGACGAACCTCACTGAAGGTCATTCCCCGCCCCTTAAAAGTGCTGTGGTATTCTCCTCCAAAAATATTATTGCTTAGTCGGCGAGTTTTAATCTCAATTTTCCGAACTTTCTTTAAAAGTTCTTTTGTATCCATCGCAAAAAGTTGGGTTTTGTCTAAGGTACTTCCACCGCATTAACGATGCGCTGTATGATGTCTTCTGAACTGATGTTTTCTGCTTCAGCTTCATAGGTAATACCAATACGGTGACGCAGTACGTCGTAGACGACTGCACGCACATCTTCTGGAATGACATAGCCTCTGCGCTTTATAAACGCATAACATTTGGCTGCCGTTGCTAAATTAATACTTCCTCTAGGCGAAGCACCAAATCCTATTAGTGGTTTTAACGATTGTAGCTTATACTGCTCCGGATTTCGCGTGGCAAAAATCAAATCCAAAATATACTTTTCTATTTTTTCATCCATATACACTTCGCGCACTGCATTTTGTGCTTTAGAAATCTGTGCGGTAGAAATAACCGGTTTTACTGTGCCAAAGGAATTGTTAAGGTTTGCCCGCACAATCTGTTGTTCGTCCGAAAACTTAGGATAATCAATGATAACTTTCAGCATAAAACGATCTACCTGTGCTTCGGGTAGCGGATACGTTCCCTCCTGTTCTACGGGATTTTGAGTTGCCATTACCAAAAAAGGTAACTTGAGCTTAAAGGTTTCGTCTCCAATGGTTACTTGCTTTTCTTGCATAGCTTCCAATAGGGCAGATTGAACCTTAGCAGGGGCGCGGTTTATCTCATCTGCCAACACAAAGTTTGCAAAAACAGGCCCCTTTTTAATGCTAAAATCATTTTCCTTGGTGTTGTAAATCATGGTTCCAATCACATCGGCAGGCAGTAAATCGGGAGTAAACTGAATACGACTAAAACTCCCTTTAACCGCTCTGCTAAGGGTATTTATAGCTAAGGTTTTCGCAAGTCCGGGAACCCCCTCCAAAAGGATATGCCCTTGTCCAAGAAGCCCAATCAATAAGCGTTCTACCATGTGTTGTTGGCCTACAATGACCTTATTCATCTCTAGGGTAAGGATGTCTACAAAAGCACTTTCTTTCTCAATGTGTTCGTTGAGTGCTTTAATATCTACAGCGGTGTTGCTCATGTTTATGTTTGTTTACAATTTTTGCCGCAAAATGAATAAAAATGTGCAGCGCATCTGTTAATAATAGGTTAAAAATACGCTATCCGCTACTCATAACAAAAATAGTTTATAAAGCTTGTTACCTTTGTGAAAAACCTACGCAATGATTAACAAAAGACTGCTCATCAAAAACTTGTTGGCACACAATGATGAGAATAGTTTTTATGATAAAAAAAGGCAGTTAAACTTGGGAAACAAAGAAGGAAAAGCCAAGTTTCTAAAACACATTTGTGCCTTATCAAATTCTAATCCCAATAACAACTCTTACATTGTAGTAGGCGTTCAAGACGATGACAACGAAATTGTAGGTGTTGACTTTTTTGACGATGCCAAACTGCAAAATCTTATCAATGCCTACCTTGAAAATCCCCCCGTTGTACTCTACGAAAACATTCATTTCCCGCATTTACACCAAGGAAAAGTTGTAGGGCTAGTGACAATTCGCCCAACTAAGAAAATAACCGCCTTACGCAAAAACATATGGAAATATTTTGGGGGATCGGTCTTCTTACGTGATGGCAGTATTTCTACTTCCAAAGTCTACGACATACAAATAAAGGATGTTAATTCAGATGTCGTTGCCGAAATAGAAAAACATGCACAGAACAATATTCAGCTTACCCTAGACGGAGTTATCGCTTTTATGCATCATTACAACAGCGGAATCCAACCAAAATACAAGGTTTTTAAAGAGTCATTTGTAGTGTGTTGGGCCGGTTTAGAAAAACAGGTAAAGGGGAAAAGCTACTATTCCCGAGTCGATGTTGAGCTTATAAACGAAAATGTTAAGTTATTTTATTCCGTTCATGATGAAGTGGAAATAGAACTCGATGAGCATTCGTTTAGTCTAATTGAATATGTGCGGCTTGGGCTTAACAATCAATATAAATACTATCCCATGGAGCGGGTTTCTTTTTTGTTCGATAACAAAGGCTCGTACCAAATTGATTCGGAGTTGTTATTTTCGCCGCCTGTTTTCGAAAAAAAATTGTTACACCACATTTATAATGCCAACAACGCCCTTTGCGAAAAATTGACCCGCGGCACACCCATAAGCAGCAAAGAACAAAAGGATATTTTGAATTTGGCACCAACCTATATGCTCTGCTCCCTTAACGGCTTTGAAGAGGCAAAAGATAAACTCCAAAAACTTTCGGGCTTAATGAAAAAACAAGGAGAAGAAGCGTATCAGAGTTTAAAAGATGCCCAACGCATTATGCGTAAAATCAAGTACCAATAAGAAGGTCGTGCTCTTTTAGGTATGCAAGTACCAATTCTGGCAGCCATCCATGAAGGGCTTTCAGGTCTTTATTTTCTCTAATTTCTGTCGCGGAAATATCTTGCAAAGAGACATTTTGAAGAATCGTTTGTGTTGGATTATCTTCTAAAACAGTTCCTTTTCGGGGATGAACTATACATGGAAATTGCATCAAATAATCGGCATTTTTCCAGCTCGGAAGTGTTGCGGCGCTATCTGCCCCTAACAGTAACGAAAAATCACTCTTGGGATTTTCTTGGGTAAGTTTTTTTAATGTTGTCGCAGTATAGCTGGGCTTTGGAAGTTGCAATTCAATAGCGCTAGGAATAAGTTTTTTATACCCCCTTAAAGCCAACTGTAACATGTTCCAACGATGGATTTCGGGGAGTAAATCTGAGGCCGATTTGTGAGGGTTTTGTGGGCTTAATACAAAGTGGACTTCATCGGCTTTATGTTGCCTAAGGACTTCATTTGCAATATGAATGTGTCCGTTATGAATTGGATTAAAACTACCGAAAAAAAGGGCGATTCGTTTCATGTGTTTAGAAAGTTCATCACTGCTTTTTCAACTTCGTTTTTGGCGGTTTCTAGGTCATCGTTAAGAATGATGTAATCAAAATCTGCAGCGCGTACCAATTCGGTTTCGGCTTTGGTAAGGCGCATAGCAATTTTCTCTTCAGAATCTGTTCCCCTTTGACGAAGGCGTTCCGCTAAAGTTTCCAAGTTTGTCGTCTTAATAAAAATCGCCAAGGTGTCTTTTGGGTATCGTTTTTTAATGTTTAGTCCACCCACTACATCAATATCAAACAACACATTTTTGCCTGCTGCCCAAATGCGTTCCACTTCGGACGTTAAGGTGCCGTAAAACATCCCCGCATATACCTCCTCATATTCGATAAAAGCATTTTCATTTATTTTAGCTTTGAACACTTCCTCATTCAAAAAATAATAATCTTTACCGTGTTGCTCTTTCCCGCGGGGGGGGCGGGTCGTAGCAGAGATAGAAAAAGACAGCTTCAGTTTTTCTTGTTCGAGTAAATGTTTGGCCAAAGTGGTTTTGCCACTTCCCGAAGGGGCTGAAAAAACAATACACTTTCCTTGTTTCATCAAAGGGCGTTTAAGACTTGTTCTTTAATGCGCTCTAAGGCATCTTTCATCATCACTACACGTTTTTGTAATCCTGCGTCATTGGCTTTTGAGCCAATCGTATTAATCTCCCTGCCCATCTCTTGAGCAATAAACCCCAGTTTTTTGCCTTTGGTTGGGGTGTCCTCAGCAAGAGTAGAGGTGAAATAATCTACATGATGTGATAGGCGTACCAATTCTTCATTGATGTCCCATTTTTCGAGGTAATATACCAACTCTTGCTCCAGACGTTCTTGGTCATATTCTACGGCTATTTGCTGCAGGTTATCCTCTAGTTTTTGGCGTCTTTCGTTAATTCGTGATGTTGCCTCTTCAGCAATGCTTTTATGTTGCGTAGTAATTTGTGCTAATTGCGCTGTAAGGTCGTTGCCTATAGAGGCTCCTTCTTGCTCGCGGTAGGAAATCAGTGTTGCTGCCGCATCTTTAAGTGTATTTATAAACGCTTCTTGCTCTTCGTCCAAAAGATCATCGCTTGTAGGGGCAAGTACATTAGGGAGGCGCATGGCCAACGGCAAAAGCGTTTCGTCGGAAAGGGGTTGTATTGCCTTTAGCTGATCTAAATAATGTTCCACCACGGCAGCATTAAGTTTTGCGGCTTGTTGGGCGTCTCCCCATTCCTCAAATACGTTTACTTCTATTTTTCCGCGATGCAGTAGGCTTGCCAATTCTTTACGAGCGATGAGTTCCAATCCGCGGTAGCGCGAAGGCACTCGAAAATTTAGGTCTAACGATTTGCTGTTTAAAGACTTAATCTCAATACGAAGCTTTTTGCCTTGAACATTATGTTCTGCCTTACCATACCCTGTCATTGAAAATATCATCCTACAAATTTAATACGCAAAGGTACAAAATTCGTTACCCCCCACAGGAAGTGCCTGTAAGCATTGCATCCGTGGCATTGTTTAGGGTAAGTACAAAATCGCTGCCGTTAAATGTTTTACTTACAATCCCTCGAATGGTTCCTGTACCACTAGGTAAGGGTAGGTCTTTGTACAAAGCAAAGGCGCTGGTTTCTAACAAAAACTGCGTTACTGTAGTGCCCTCACAGGCTTCCATGGTGCGTTGGGTGTCGTAATAATCACGCGGGTCAACAAAGGGTTTGCCTTGCTCCTCAGCGGCAAAACGAACATTATCAACCGCTACAAATAGCCCAATATGGCGTTTATTTATCTCCGAAAACTGCACCGTTAGGGGGGTAATGTCAGTCGTGGTCTTAGAACGAAATACATGCGCCGCAATATCCAAGGGGCGTAACGCCTCCACCACATTATCCTCGTTGTTTACCACACCCCCTAACGAAATAATTCCGTTCCCCCTTCTCGCTTCGCCAAGGGATAACCCCTTTAAACTGATATACAATTCACGCCCTAAATTAAACCTGTTAAACGATTTGGTTTGGTCTAGGATAAGGTGAATGGCTGCCGTAGGGTTTTCAGGTGCGTCTTGCAGGTAAATTTCTTTATAAAAATTTCCCGTTCTGTCCGACGAAACCACATAGCCTTTTACCACCAAACCTGATGTAAATGTATGTACCCGGCGGTACACATAATAGTCTTTTAGTTGTGCTATAGTTATCATCGATTTATTTCCGTTATCAATGTCCTCAAATAGTAATTGGAGTTGCTCGTTTTCTTCGTTCCCTAATTCGGTTGGAATGTCAAAATTATCGTCTTGTTGGCAGCCTATAAAAACGATTAGGCTAAGCGGTAATAAAAGTGTTTTTAGGTGGTGTATGGTATTCATAATAAAGGGGTTTTCAGCTTAAAATCGGATATAGGTGTTTAAGAAAAAGGTCGTGCCGCGACCATACCAATATTTTGGCCCAAAGCGACGTTTTTCGGCGGTTACTTCTTCATATAGTTCGTTGTAATTGGCGTTTCTAGATTGTTCATATCCGCCTGTTCTGTAGTTTTGATTGAGTAGATTATTTACGCTTAAAAACGCTCCCACAAAACGCTTTTCTATGCGCCATGATTTGCCCACCACTAAATTTGCAACCAAATAAGAGTCAAATTTTTCTTGTTGTAACAAGACGCGGGCTTGTTCAGAATCATAATTTGGAAAAGGCAACCCATCTCGATCTAACAAAAAGTTTTGCGTTCGGTTAATTGGGCTTACATCTAAATAAGTGTGATCAAAGTAGTTTGCCGTTAGCCCGAACCACCAATAGTTTTCCCTAAACTCAACTCCAACAGAGTAGGCTTCTTGTGGGCCTGAGGCAAGGCGTATGTTTTTCATTTTGGCAGTGCCAAAATCTCGATATCCAAAATCGTCAGAAGTAAGATAAATTTTGGGGTTGTTCGCATAGCTATAATTTCCCAAAGCAACTGCCCCTTTGAGTTTTAGTGAGGGGGTAATCTGCCCTTCAATGCCAAATTCCACCCCTTGATGCCGTTTTACAATGCCTTGTACTATCTCTTGTACAAAAGATGAAGTGTCGCCCCCAATCCCTTCAGCAAAAAAGAATGAGATTTCGATAGCGTCTTGAATGTGGGTATAAAATCCAGTGAGGCGAGCATTTAAATGAGGGGAACGGAAAATATAGTTCACGTCAGCAGCAAAAATACGTTCCATATTCAGCGGTCTTTGGGCTTGTTCTCCCACAACAGCATTCGTTTCGCGAGGGTTTGAAAAACTGTTTCGCAAGCTGGGTGCGCGACTAAGAAGAGCAGTATTTGCTTGAAGCCAATGACGATCTTTAATGTTATAGGTAAGTCCGCCTTTTAACGTTCCGCCGCCAAACGTCAGCTTTTTACTTTTCCCAAAAGAAGTGTCAGGATAGGCTTCGTGTTTATTTTTTCCTTCACGCTGATACTGGGTTGTTGAGTAACTCCCCGCCAAAAAACCACTAATTTTGGGGTAGGTAAAATGCACTATTGAAGAAGCTTCATTTGTTGAAACATCAAGGGAGTAATGGTATCGAATTTTGTCTCCAACACCTGCCATTCGGTCCGGATTATTTACATCAAACTGAAATCCATTGTAGGGGTCTACATTTACATACCCTTTTGCACCCAACAAATCTAAAATTTCGGCAAAGTTTTCAGAGTTTAAAGAACGGTGCAGCACCGAAGCAATAAGTACAATGTTATCATTTAATGCTGTTCTAACAATGGTATTTGCGCTCAACTGCATATCATCGTTGCGGTCTTCATAAAGCACATAAGCGGCGTTTTTTGTGTTGAGGTTTGCGTCGTACAAGCGGTTCCAATCCAATTGTCCATTAGTACGAAATTCCTGCTCGTGGCGGTAAGCGCCTTCATAATCTGCGCCATTGCTTTGCGTCAAAAAATAACTGGGCAGCTTTTGGTAATACGCCGGGCTTGGATTTGCTCCGCCGGGAAAGTCCAATCGACTGTTGCCTACCGCTCCAAACTGAAATCCAATATTGGTGCGTAAGGTTGTTTTGGGAGAAACCACCCATTTGTGGTTAAACATTAGCATTGGCTCTACAATACGCTTTACTCTAGAATTTCGCGCTTTTCCTGATTGCACACCCCAATATTCATTGTACTTAATTCCCTTTACATCATACACTTCTTGCGTATTCGGTGATGATTTTCCACGACGGTTGGGTGTAGCGATAAGGGTTGCGTTTAGGTTATGTGATAGCCATTGTTTTTCTATAGAAAGCAAGAGTGATTGCGCGTCGTAAAACGTGCCGTTTTGATAGCCCGAGCCTCCCCAGCGATTTCCTAGTGCTATCGCCGCAGACCATCCTTTTTTTAATTGCCCACTAGCGTAACTTGCTAACGCACGGTAGTTGTAGCTTCTATCCGAAAACGACAATGTTAAACGGCCTCCTTTGCCGTAATCTGAGGCACGGGTGTTTATGTTCGTTGTGCCCAAAATCCCCCCAACAAGATAGTCCGAGGGCCTAATCCCCGAGCTAAGCTCTCGGTTGCGCAATACATCATTTAATCCGCCCCAGTTGCTCCATTGCGGACGTCCATTGTAGAGTTTGTTCATTGGCAACCCGTTAATCATGACGGTGCCGTGGTCTGAATCCAGCCCCCGAACACGAAAAAAAGAGGTGCTAAACTCAAAGGCAGCTGTACGCAAAAACACATCTTCGGTTGATTGCAAAAGCCCCGAGATATTATCTAGCGCATCGTTTTCATCATTGAGTTCATCGTCACTTAGGTTTATAATATTTAGTTGTGCATTTTGATAGGGATCATCCTCAAAGCCATACGGTTGAAGCGAAATGGAAACCTTATCGCCAACAGCGGCAACCAAAACAAAAGGGGCATAGCCCTCTAAAGAAAATGTAAGCGTTTGTGCCGATAAAACGTGAAACCTAAAATAGCCCTTGGCGTCTGTATGCGTTATGCTTTCGGCAGGCGAGGCAGTAACAAGCACCTCCGCAAGGGGCATTCCTTGCTCATCGTGTACTGATCCTTGAATAAAACGTTGCGAAAACCCAAAAAAACTTAGGGCGCAAACAATAAGTAGGAAGTAGCTATTCATCATTTGGGGTTTGGGATTTTAAAATTAGCATAAATTTTTTATTCTCGTATTTTGGCTGTTATGAATCGGCGTGGTATTTGCTTGGGGGTATATTTCTTTTTTACCGCTTTTGTTTGGGGTCAAAGCGGAAAAAACTACGAAGTGATAAGCGTTGCCTTTTACAACGTGGAAAACCTCTTTGACACTCTCAATGACCCCCTTACGCGTGACGATGACCGCACCCCCGAAGGGCGCGACCGCTGGACGGAAGCTATTTACCAACAAAAGGTGAAAAATATGGCAAAGGTGTTGTCGGAAATTGGGCAAGAAATGACCCAACAACCCCCGGCAGTTATTGGGCTTTGCGAAGTAGAAAACCGAGGCGTTATTGAAGCCCTCCTAAAAGACCCCTTGCTAAAACCGTACAACTATGGCATTGTCCATTTTGACTCCCCCGATGAACGAGGTATTGACGTGGCGCTTATCTATCAGAAAAAACACTTTTTGCCACTTCGTTTTAAAAATCATGCCTTAAGGCTATACAATAAAAAAGGTGCGCGAAAATACACCCGAGATCAGTTGTTGGTGTATGGGTTGCTAAAAGAAGAGCCTGTTTATTTTTTGGTTCATCATTGGCCCTCGCGCAGTGGCGGACAAAAACGCAGCGAACCCAACAGGATAAAAGCCGCAGCATTAAACAAAAAGGTGGTGGACTCTGTTTTGGGTATAAATCCCAATGCCAACATCATAAATATGGGCGATTTTAACGATGACCCGATAAACAAAAGTCTTGCAGAAGTGCTGAAAACAACCCACAAAAAAAGACGGGTGTATAAAAACAAGCTGCTCTACAACCCCATGATGGCGTTTTACAAACAAGGCGTGGGAACCGCCTGTCATCGTGATACTTGGAATGTGCTAGATCAAATTCATGTTTCTGGAGGACTCCTCAAAGCAAGCCCACACGAGTGGCAGTTTTGGAAAGCTGGAATTTTTAGCAAACCCTATTTGATAAACAAAGAAGGCCCTTACAAAGGCTATCCGTTTCGGAGTTTTGCCGGAGGGCGGTTTTTGGGGGGCTATAGCGACCACTTTCCCGTGTATGCCTACTTGATACGTGAGGCAGACTAATTTTTTTTTACTTTAGCAAAGCACAATGCCCTAAATTGTAGAAAGAATTTAACCGATTTCGCATTATTTTATTTTTACAGGGTACAGTTTTTGGATATACGATATCCATATAGAGCGGATATACGCAATGCGTGTATTTATAAAGTTACCACACATAAAAAAAACAAGATTGAAAGGAAAATACATTTTCAAATCAAACAGACTTGGCTTTCGTAATTGGAGAAGTGAAGACCTAGAAGAATTTGCCGAGATGAATAAGGACATCGAAGTGATGGAACATTTTCCGAAGCCATTAAGCAAAACTGAATCCGAAAAACTAATGAAGCGAATGCAAATACATTATGGAAAAAATGGATACACATACTTTGCGACCGAACGATTAGATACGGGTGAATTAATCGGATTTATAGGGTTAGCCTACCAGGAATATAAAACGGAATTCACACCAGCAATTGATATAGGTTGGCGTTTAAAAAAGGATACTTGGGGAAGAGGATATGCTACTGAAGGTGCAAGAAGATGTTTGACACTTGGATTTAATGAATTGGGAATTGAAAAAATTATTTCTACCTGCACAATTGGTAACAAAAGATCAGAAAATGTGATGAAAAAAATAGGAATGATAAAGAAGGGAGAATTTAATCATCCAGAATTGACGGAGTTTCCAGATTTTGAAAAATGTATATGGTACGAAATTGAAAATAAATAAAACGCGTGGTAACAATGTGTAAAAATCCATTGAAACGGATTTTACACTTATCGTTGGTAGTAATGCGGAAAAACTGCAAACCAAAAATAATTTTAGAATAATGGAAAAATTTAATTCCCAAATAGAAGTCAAAAACGATGGACTTTATACACCAATAGTTAGAGAATGGTCATTGGAAAAATACCAATTGGTTGGGAGTTACTGCGACATTTTTACAAATGGAATGAAATTCAAATGGGACCAACTTGTTTACATTGATTTATTTGCTGGAGCTGGTCACGCAACTATTAAGGAAAGTAACAAGACATATCTCAATTCAGCATTTACAGCGATGTCAATTCCAGTCCCATTTACAAAATATATTCTTTGTGAAAAAAACGAAAAAAGATTTGACGCATTATCGGATAGAGTAAAAAGAGACTTCAGTCATTTGAATGTTGAACTAATTAAAGGAGATAGTAATAAAAATGTACAGAAAGTAATTAACGCAATTCCACCATTTAAGAGAGGAAATACATTATTACCATTTTGTTTTGTTGACCCTTATTCGTTGAATCTAAATTTTTCTACTATTCGAGCATTGGGAAGTACATTAATGGATTTTCTTATTTTAAAAGCATTGCATATGGATGCAAATAGAAATATAGAAACCTATTTAAAAGATAAAAACACTAAAATTGCAGATTATTTAGGAAAATCAAATTGGAGAGAATTACTCGAAGAAGATAGTAGTTACAAGAAAAATTTTGTTAAATTTCTTGCTGACCAATATCAAGAGCAAATGTATCAGATTGGTTATCAAAAAACCAAGTATATGCACCACATACGTTCAAATCAAAAAAATCTTCCACTTTATTATTTGGCATTTTTCTCAAAAAATCCAAGAGGAATCGATTTCTTTAAAAAAATTCAAGGTTATGTAAAGCCTCAACTAAAATTAGACCTTTAAAAATGGCTCAATCAAGTATAGAGTGGACAGAAATGACTTGGAATCCAACAACAGGATGTTCTAAAGTTTCGCAAGGATGTAAATTCTGTTATGCAGAAATTATGTCAAGAAGACTAAAAGCAATGGGAGTTCAAAAATATAAAGACAACTTCAAAGTTCGAACTCACGAAAAAGAATTGAAAGTCCCTTATACTTGGAAAAAAGCGAAAATAGTTTTTGTGAATTCAATGAGCGATTTGTTCCACGAGGATATTCCGTTAGAATTTATTAAAAAGGTATTTAAGGTAATGAACGATAATCCAAGACACGTATTTCAAGTTTTAACAAAACGTGCAGAAAGACTTCTTGAAGTTCATAAAGAATTAAAATGGTCACATAATATTTGGATGGGAGTTTCAGTTGAGGAACAGAAAGTTGAAAATAGAATTGACTATTTAAGAAAAACAAATGCGAGAGTGAAATTTTTATCTCTTGAGCCTTTAATTGGACCTTTACCAAATCTGAATTTAGACAAGATTGATTGGGTTATTGTTGGTGGAGAAAGCGGACATACGCCAAGACCAATGGATGCGGATTGGGTAATTGGTATTCAAGAACAATGCGAAAGGGATGAAGTTGCATTTTTCTTCAAACAATGGGGAGGAAAAAACAAAAAGAAAAACGGCAGAGAATTAAATGGTCAAACCTATGACGAAATGCCAGAAATTGAATTGCAACATAGTGTCTGAAAAGAAAAGCCTGCACACAACAACGTATAAAATTAATTGCTAGTTCTTGCCCACTTACGAAAGCCTTCGCGGACTTTCTATCGGTGATTTATTTACTAACTTTAGTGCTTAAAGCACGCAACTAATCTTATACCAAACGTTAGGTGCAATAAAGAAAATGACTTCAAGAATTATTAAAAGTATATTGGAAATAAAAAGGGAGACACCTGTTTTGGTATGCATAGACGGAGTTGATGGTGCCGGTAAAACATATTTTGCTAGAAGGTTGACTAATGAGCTTAAATCTGTATTTAACAATGTAATTCTTTGTTCAGTTGATAATTTTCATAATAACCGAGATATCCGCTACCAAAAAGGGAAGGATTCTGACATTGGCTTTTATGAAGATTCCTATAACTACTCAAAATTAATTTCCAATTTGTTAATGCCTTTTAAAATGGGAACGGGAGTTTATATTGATTCAATTTTTGACGTTGATAACAATACCACAAATATTTCAAGAGCGAAAGAGGTATCTATGGATTCTATATTGATTCTCGAAGGTGTTTTTCTCCAAAGACCAGAATTATCTCACTTTTGGGATTTGCGAATATTTTTAGACGTTGATTTTGAAACCACACTCAATAGAAATATAAACAGACAAATCGATAAAAGTAGAATAGGACTAAAAGAAGAAATTAAATTAAGGTATAAAACGAGATATATGCCTGGTCAAAAATTATATTTTAAGCAAGCGGATCCAAAAGAAAATGCTAATATCGTAATTGACAATTCTGATTATAACAAACCATTAATAACAAAATACAAAGCGCCTAACAATGGCAATCCGTAATACTCCTTATGAAGCGCGATTCTAACGAAAAAGGGCTTTTAATTCCGTTGCCTCTTCGGGCTTTAATTTCCCTGCCAAAATCAGGCTGAGTTGTCTTCGGCGTAAGGCGCCGTCATAGCGCTGCTGTTCCAAGTCGGTTTCGGGGGCAACAGGCGGTACGGGTACGGGTCTACCTTCTTTGTTTACTGCCACAAACGTATAAATGGCTTCGTTTACTTTTTCTCGGGTTTGGCTGGTGTGTTCTTCTTTCCAAACATCAATAAAAACCTCCATAGAGGTGCCAAAAGACCGAGAAACTTTTGCTTCTAAAGTAAGGACACTCCCCAAAGGTACAGGCTTCCTAAAATGCACATGATTGACAGATGCCGTTACTACAACCTCTCCAGAGTGTCGCTCGGCCGCAATACATGCAGCACGGTCCATTCGGGCTAACAATTCGCCACCAAAGAGATTGTTGATGGGGTTAGTATCCGAGGGCAGTACCAAGTCGGTCATTACCGTCTTGGAGGCTTCTGGGTGTTTTGGTTTCATGAGAATTATTTTTTCAATACCCAAGCGTCTGGGTAATTGTTGCGCTTAATTCGCCCCATGGCATTATAGGCTTCGCGCATGGAGGCATAGGACGCAAACGAAACTTGATAAAAACCACTAGGGGTTTGACTTAGGTATTGAGCGCTAGAATATCCTTGTTGCTGTAAGCTATTGGCTAAACGCTTTGCGTTGACTTGACTTCTAAACGATCCCGCAATAATATGATAGGGTTGTTGACTGGATTGCTCGGTTGGGAGTTCAATTTTTAAGGTGGGTAATTCGCCCAAATCATACACCGAAACTCCAGCTAGCTCACGCGCCTCTTGTCGTAAGGCCTGCTCAGCAAGCCATTGGTTGTCTGCTTGTTGATTGTTGTAGCTGTTTGAGCTTACAGCAAACAAAGCTAGCACACTTGCAGCTACAGCCGCATAGCCAATAATGCGTTTTGATTTTGTTTTTTCTAAAGTGAAATAAACAGGCGGTTGTGCGGTTTTTTTGGTAATTCCTCTTGAAACAACTTGTGCAGCCACCATTGGAAGAGCGTAACTTGCCGCTAAAAAGTTTAAGCCCTTATCTGGTGAAAAGACCAACTTCCCTTCACGATTTAATTCAAAGGTTCCTAAAGAAGGAAGCGTAAGTTTTGCCTTTTGTACTTTTCCTTTCCATGCAATAATTTGCTGATGCCCCTCAAGTACTGCGCGCTCATAGCTTATGCCAAGTGTCCGCGCTAAATGAGATGCTAAAATCCCATCGTTAGATTGGATTTGTTCGTTAAAAGAAAGTTTTTTTGAAGGAGGGAAATACAACTGTCTTGCCTCATCAAAATAAGCTTCTTTGTAGGAAACCAAAAACGCTCCAAACCCAGGGATGGTAACGCAATCGTGGCGGTACAATAAATAATGAATATGTGCTGCAAGCTCCATATCACAAATGTACATTTTTTGAGGGAAAACAAAAACTCATGTTTTTTGTATTTTTATACCCCCTAATTCTTATGAAACACGCCGAACTTATTGCCACACTTGCACTCCCCAAATTGCCCAACATCGGGTGTGCCACCGCAAGAAAACTCATCCACCATTTTGGTAGCGCAGAGGAGGTTTTTGCTCAGGTGCCTCGTACTAATAACAAAAAATGGAAAAGCATCGCCCGGGTATTTCCGCAAGCAAAAGCGATGCTGTCTGAAGCAGAAAATGAAGTGGCGTTTATAGAAAAAAACCACGTAAACTGGATTGCCCATTCAGATTCCAATTTTCCCGCCTCACTAAACCTCTGTCCAGATGCCCCCCTTGTTCTTTTCTATTCGGGGCAGCCCTTTCCGAATACCACGCGTATCGTTAGCATTGTGGGAACACGCCAACCAAGTGCCGAGGGAAGAGCGTTTGTACGACAGCTCGTTAAAGAGCTTACGCCTTACCAGCCTATAATTGTTTCGGGCTTTGCCTATGGTATCGATATCGAAGCGCAACTTGCCGCACAGCAAAACGGTCTTATCACCTATGGCTGTTTGGGGCATGGCATTTTAAAATGTTACCCTTCAAAACACATAAAACACCGAAGTGAGATTGAAAAAACAGGTGGCTTTCTAACCGAATTTTGGGCAAACGAACCCTTTCAACGAACCCATTTTCTGCAACGCAACCGAATTATTGCCGGATTAGCCCAAGCAACGATTGTGGTAGAGTCCAAAGCTAAAGGGGGTGCGCTAACTACGGCGCAATACGCCCTTGGCTATCAACGCGATGTGTTTGCCGTGCCAGGAAAACCCCAAGATGTTGCCTCGCAAGGATGCCTTACACTTATCAAAAATAGGCAAGGTGAATGCATTACATGTGGAGCGGATGTCGCTCGCATGTTGGGATGGCAGCAATACAAGAGTCCCCCCTCTCAACCTAAATTGTTTGTGGAGCTCAATGAAAAAGAAAAAAAAGTTGTTCGGCATATGAGCGCTACGCCAAAACACATCGATTTGATTGCCTTAGAGGCTGCACTTAAAGTGAGTGAGGTTGCAAGTATTTTATTTCAACTGGAAATGAAAGGCATTGTGATGGCGCAAGCAGGGAAACAGTTTAAAACGATTTAGCTGAAAAGCCCATGTTTTTACGGACCCGTTGCAACACTTCATGAGCAACTTTTCGTGCCTTATCGGCTCCTTTTTGAAGTATGCTCTCCAAAGCTTCGGGCTGTTGAATGTAGACGTCAAACTGTTTTCTCGCTTCAGAAAACTCTTTTAGAATAGCCTCAAATAACGCCTGTTTGGCATGACCATACCCATAACCGCCCGCTTCATACTGCCCCCGCATAGTAGCAACCTCGGTGTTGCTAGCAATAAGCGAATAAAGGGCAAATACCGTGCAGCTATCTGGGTTTTTTGGCGCTTCTAGAGGCGTGCTGTCTGTAGCAATAGACATGATTTGCTTTCGCAGTTTTTTTTCCGGCAAGAAAATATTAATGGTGTTGTCTTTAGACTTGCTCATTTTACTGCCATCCGTTCCCAGCACATACTGTGTCTCTGTTTGTAATTTTGCTTCGGGCAACACAAAGGTTTCGCCATAAATGGCATGAAATCTATTCGCTACATCACGTGCCATCTCAAGGTGTTGCAATTGATCTTTTCCTACAGGAACCCAGTTAGCGTCGTATAGCAAAATGTCTGCTGCCATAAGCATTGGATAGGTAAACAATCCTGCGTTTACGTCTTCAAGACGTTCGGCTTTGTCTTTAAACGAATGGGCTAAAGATAAGCGGCTGAATGGGAAACAACAGTTTAGGTACCACGCCAATTCGGTTACTTCTGGAATATCAGACTGACGGTAAAAACACGTTGTCTTGGGGTCTAATCCACATGCAAGCCATGCAGCAGCTGTGGCGTGTGTATTGGCTTTAAGTTGATCAGCGTCCTTTATTTGTGTGAGCGAATGTAAATCGGCAATAAATAAAAAAGCTTCCTCCTTTGTTTGTTTAGCCATTTGAACCGCAGGTAGAATTGCTCCCATTAAATTGCCTAAATGCGGTGTGCCCGTACTTTGAATGCCCGTAAGAATGCGTGCCATAGAAATAGTATCTGCACAAAAATAAAGGATTTCAAACATCAATCGCTATTTTTGGCGATATGCTTTTTATTCGCAAGCTAATATTGGGGCTTTGGAACATTTGGTTTTACATTCTCGCAGGAGTGGGGTTTTTTCTTTTTTTCCCCTTCCTATTGGTCTGCTTGACCCGTGAAAAATGGTATTCGGGCATCTATTATGTCGGACGTTTTTTTTGGTCTCCTTTTATTTTATTAGGAATGGGGTTTATTCCTGTAATTAAACATAAGGCTAAAATAGATTACAGTAAACAATACATGTTTGTAGCCAATCACCTAAGCATGATTGATATTATGATGGTCTTTATGACTGTTCGGAAGCCTGGTGTTTTTGTAGGAAAAATGGAATTAGATCGGATTCCCATTTTTGCATCAATTTACAAGAGAGGGGCGATATTAGTAAACCGTGATAGCGCAACAAGCAGAAAAAGTGTCTATAAACAAGCAAAACGCAAATTGGCTATAGGGTTTAATATGATCATTTATCCAGAGGGATTGGTTCCAGAGCCTAATGTGTTTTTGGCGCCTTTTAAAAACGGTGCGTTTAGCATAGCCATTGAACATCAAATCCCGATAGTCCCCATCACTCTTCCCGATTGCAAAAAACGTTTTCCTTTTCAGTTTTCACAAAAATATTGGGTCGGAAATCCAGGGGTTGTTCGTGCCAATGTTCATGCGCCTTTTAGCACAAAAGGATTAACCCAAGATGATTTGCCTGCGCTAAAAGAAAAAGTGCATCAGTTTATGAGTGAAACACTCCTAAAAGAGGGCTATAAATAATACGGTGCTATTCTGCAGCGATAGCCTCTTTAATCTTACTTTCGATTTCCTCAGCAAGTTCGGGGTTATCGTCCAACAAGGTTTTTACGGCATCCCGTCCTTGACCCAACTTTGTGTCGCCATAACTGAACCAAGAGCCACTTTTTTTAATGATTTCCGCTTCAACGCCTATATCCAACAATTCGCCAATACGAGAAATTCCTTTCCCGTACATGATGTCAAATTCGACCGTTTTAAACGGAGGGGCTACCTTGTTTTTGACCACTTTAACACGTGTCTTGTTGCCCAAAACAGCGCCGTTAGTATCCTTGATTTGCGTAGATCTTCGAATGTCTAATCGAACGGAGGCGTAAAATTTTAATGCATTTCCTCCTGTGGTAGTTTCGGGGTTCCCGAACATCACACCAATTTTTTCACGCAACTGATTGATGAAAATCACCGTACAATTCGTTTTGCTAATCGATGAGGTAAGTTTCCTTAATGCTTGCGACATCAGACGTGCATGTAGTCCCATTTTAGAGTCGCCCATTTCCCCCTCAATTTCACTTTTTGGAGTTAGTGCCGCTACAGAATCCACTACAACAATATCCACCGCACCAGAACGGATGAGGTTATCGGCAATTTCCAACGCTTGCTCACCATGGTCAGGCTGGGAGATAATGAGGTCGTCTAATTGAACGCCTAAGCTTTTGGCATAATAACGATCAAACGCATGCTCCGCATCAATAAAGGCTGCTATTCCGCCTGCTTTTTGGCATTCGGCAATGGCATGTAGTGTTAAGGTGGTTTTTCCCGAGGATTCAGGTCCGTAAATTTCAACTACCCTTCCACGCGGATAACCCCCTACACCGAGGGCAACATCAAGTCCCAAAGAGCCAGAAGAAATAACCTCTACCTGTTCGGTAACATTGTCTCCCATTTTCATGACTGTGCCTTTGCCATAGGCTTTGTCGAGTTTGTCTAGTGTTAGCTGCAATGCCTTTAATTTTGCGTCTTTTTCGTTACTCATTCTTGTTTTTTTAGCTAAGTGCTAAGGTACAATTTTTCTATGTGTCTGCCTTTTTTGTACACATTTTTAATTTGATACCTTTGCCCAATAATCTTAATACTGTATAGCATGCAACTGTACAATACATTAAGCGCGAAAGAACGCGCTGCCCTAATCGATATGGCAGGAGAAGAACGCCTGACATTATCCTTTTATGCCTATGCGAACATTGGCAATCCTACGCTATTACGGGATCACCTTTTTATTTCGTGGAATGCACTAGATGTCTTAGGGAGAATTTATGTTGCCCGCGAAGGCATTAACGCACAGCTTTCGGTCCCTGCGCCTAAGTTCAATGCGTTTAAAACCCATTTAGACAGTGTCGCTTTTTTAAAGGGAATTCGACTCAATATTGCTATTGAACAAGACAACAAGTCTTTTTTGAAGCTCAAAATAAAAGTGCGAAATAAAATTGTTGCTGACGGGCTTAATGATGATACTTTTGATGTAACAAACAAAGGGGTTCACCTAAACGCCGCAGAGTTCAATGCCTTAACAAGTCAAAAGGACACCATTTTGGTTGACATGCGTAATCATTATGAAAGTGAAATTGGGCATTTTTCGGGGGCTATAACTCCGGACGTAGATACCTTTCGGGACTCATTACCCATGATTGAGAAAGACCTTTCTAAGTTCAAAGAAGACAAAAACCTGGTAATGTACTGTACGGGCGGTATCCGTTGTGAAAAGGCAAGTGCTTACTTTAAACACAAAGGATTTAAAAAGGTTTTTCAACTAGAAGGGGGTATTATCGAATATGCCCGTCAAGTAAAAAACAATGCGTTAGAAAATAAGTTTGTAGGTAAGAATTTCGTTTTTGATGAACGTAGAAGTGAAACTATTTCAGACGATGTGATTGCTACATGTCATCAGTGTGGAGCTGCTTGCGATACCCACGTAAACTGTGCCAATGAAGGGTGCCACTTACTTTTTATACAATGCCCCTCTTGTGCTGAGACTTTTCAAAGTTGCTGTTCAACCGATTGTGCTGAAATTGCTGCTTTGCCTTATGAACAACAAAAAACTCTCAGAAAAGGAAAACACAATAGCAACAAGATATTTAAAAAAGGGCGTGCACATCACCTAAAAAACGTATCCCAATCGTGATCAAAAAAACTTGTCTTATTGTCTCAGTGTTGTTGTTTTTTGGCTGTTCAAAATCAAGGGTTTTATTCTTTGAAGATCTTCCAAAAGAAGGCTGGACTCAAGAGGACTGGGTTTCGTTTAGCTATACACATCGTTTTCCTGAAAAATCTTTTTCACTGAATTGGATTTTGCGTCACGATGACAGCTATCCCTTTGCGAATATTCACTTAATTGCGGAATGGAAAAACCCCAAAGGTAAAATAGCTTCGGACACACTGACCTACTTACTTGCACAACCAAATGGTAAGTGGTTAGGGTCAGGGCTATACATAAAAGAACACAAGCTGCCTTTTTTGGAGCGTTTTTTGTTAGATGCGCCTGGAACCTACGTTTTTAACGTTCGCCCAGCGGTTCGCGACAATGATCGCCTTGTTGCTGAAAAGACCTTGAAAGGCATTCATCAAATAGGATTAGAATTAAACCCCTTATCAAATGAGTAAGACAAAATCATACGGCAAATTTATCCGCTTCTTGTGGCGCAGTTTTTTTGTAGCTGTCTTGGGTGTATTTGGCATTTTTGGCGCTGCTTCGTTGGGGCTTTTAGGAACCATGCCCGACTTTCGTCAGTTAGAAAATCCTAAAACGAATTTGGCAACCCAAATTATTTCAGCAGACGATACTGTTTTGGGAAAGTTTTATTTTAACGATAATCGCACACCCATATCCTTCGCTGAAATTCCTAAAGAAATGATTGAAGCACTTATAGCCACGGAAGACGAGCGTTTTTATCATCATTCTGGAATTGACTTTCGCGGTACAGCGCGGGCGCTATTTTATTTAGGTAAAAAAGGAGGGGCAAGTACCATTACGCAACAACTCGCTAGGCAGCTTTTTACAGGTGTCCGTTCTCGAAATACTTTTGAAGCAATTGCTCAAAAAATTAAGGAGTGGGTAATCGCTATTCGATTAGAGCGTCGTTATACGAAAAATGAAATCATAACTATGTATCTCAACATTTATGATTTTAATTACAATGCCGACGGGCTGCGTTCGGCGAGTTCTATATATTTTTCAAAAAAACCAAGTGAACTTGATTTAAGTGAGTCAGCCATGCTTATTGGGATGTTAAAAAACTCCTCGCTTTACAATCCTCTTCGGCGGCCTGAGTTGGTGCGCAGCAGAAGAAATATTGTTTATCAACAAATGCTCCGTAATAATATTATTACTGAAAAAGAACGTGATTCACTTGCTGCATTACCCATAAAACTAGATTTTAATCCACAATCTCATAGAGAAGGGATAGCCACCTACTTTAGGGCATATTTGCAGCGATTTATGCGGGATTGGATTGCCAACAACCCAAAAGAAGACGGCACTTTTTATAATCTATATTTAGATGGGTTAAGTATTTATACTACTATTGACTCGAGGTTACAAACCTACGCCGAGGAAGCCGTAGCCGCGCACATGCCCAATCTGCAAAAAGAGTTTTTTAGACAGAATGCGCCTGAGTTTAATAAAACGGCACCTTTTTTAGATGTTGATAAAAATGAGGTTGAAAGCATTATAAATCAAGCCAAACGCAGGTCTGAACGTTGGCGAAAAATGAAAGCACAAGGCTACGATGATGAGGCAATTTTGGCCAGCTTTGAGATTCCTACCCAAATGGAAGTGTTTGCTTGGCAAGGGGATGTCGATACCGTGATGACGCCTACAGATTCTATTCGTTATTATAAGCATTTTTTACGTGCCGGCATGATGTCTATGGAGCCGCAAACGGGACACGTAAAGGCATGGGTAGGCGGAATCAATTACCGCCACTTTCAGTTTGATCACGTAATGCAGGGTAAGCGTCAAATTGGGTCTACATTTAAACCCTTCGTCTATGCCTCAGCTATAGATCAATTAAAAGTTTCGCCTTGTGACTCCCTCCCGGATGGCTTCTACTGTGTTGAACCCGCCAAATTTGGTGCTCACGATGCATGGTGCCCTAAAAATTCGGGGGATCGATACATTGGAAAGCGCACACTTAAAAATGCCCTTGCCAATTCTGTAAACACCATTAGTGCACGTCTTATTGATAAAATTGGCACAAGGCCCGTAGTTAATCTAGTGCGAAACTTGGGCGTCAGCTCACACATTCCAAATGTTCCCGCCATTGCATTGGGCTCTGCCGATTTGAGCGTATATGAAATGGTTGGTGCCTACGCTAGCTTTGCCAACAAAGGCATATACGTAAAACCCGTTCTTGTGACGCGAATTGAAGATAAAAACGGAACGTTAATTTATCAAGCTTCACCCGAAACAAAGGATGTGCTTAGTGAGGAATCTGCATATGTAACAATAAAAATGCTCGAAGGGGTAACAGAAGCCGGCTCTGGAGTAAGGTTACGGCACCGTGGCGCTGACAAAACAAATCCCATTTTTAGGGATATTGTAACCGGTTATCCGTATGAATTTGAAAACCCCATTGCTGGAAAAACAGGGACCACACAAAACCAAAGCGATGGATGGTTTATTGGTATGGTTCCTAACTTAGCTACTGGTGTTTGGGTAGGAGGCGAAGATCGTTCCATTCATTTTGAAACCATTGCGTATGGGCAAGGGGCAACTATGGCGCTTCCCATTTGGGCAAATTACATGAAATATTGCTATGCAGACTCTACGTTAGTGATTTCAAAAGATGCTTTTGTGGCTCCCGAATATGTTTCTATTCCTCTAGATTGCGACTCCCTTTCCGTGGTGCGTCAGCAAAAATCTTTTTTTGAAGATGAGGATTTAAGTGAGCTTGGCTTTTAATCTGGAATACCATGCGCTGCTAAAACACTGTTGTAGTAACGAATGTCTCCCGTTATTTCTTTTCCTAACCAATTTGGAAAATCAATTTTTTGGGTTGGGGTTTCTAGCTCAATTTCTGCAACAATAAGCCCTTTTAATTCACCCTCAAAAACATCAACTTCAAAACGTTGGTTCTTGTGGTATACATGATGTCTGATTTTACGAATGATTCCAGGAAGGCACAAAGGCAAAAGTACCTCAGCATCGTTTACAGAAATCTCTTTTTCCCATTCAATACGCGTGGTCCCATCAGCCGATGAAGCCCCTTTTATGGTTAAAAATGCTTGTTGTTCACAAATACGTACCCGTACTGTTCGGGCAGGGTCCTTAGATAAATAGCCTTGAACAATAATAAAAGATGTTTTTGCTTTCTTGATGCACTCCGAAGCATTTGTCACCAAAAATTTACGCTCTATTTCTACCATCCGTTATTGTTAAATAAAATTCCGCTATAAAATTCCACGAATAATTGTTGGGCGATACGCATTGCTTAGAATGTCAATGCCTAATGTAAATTGATGAAATCCTGAGTTGTTAATTTTAATGTCTCCAATGCCAACGGTGTAGGTGTATGAGAACATCCATTTATTGATATTGACTCCCAAAATTGTTGAAATTTGTGAAAAAGGCTCGTTGTATGGTGTGCTCGCGTTGTTGGTAAGCGTGTTTGTTAATCCTTTTCTGTAGGAGGCGCCAAACCAAAACTGAGTATCTCTAACGGAGTGATGCGATTTAAGGTTTATATCAACATTAGGCTTGTTCACAAATTGAACAAAATCTACAAAAACAGAGGGCTCTAATGCCCATCTAGGTCTTATTTCAAAAAAATTGCCTGCCGAAGCTAAGAGCCTCTTTGGCTTATCAAGAAATACTTGATCGCTAATGTTTTTGTCTTTGAATAAAAGATTCTGTAAGGTAAGGTGAGCATAGAAAGTCACGTAATTGTACGTAAATCCAACGTCAGCAAATATGCTAGAGCTATTCACCTTTGTTCCAGTTATAAGGGCATCGCCATCAGGGTCAAATGAAGACTGGTCATGACGATGAAAAGAACTCCCTACGGTTAGTCCAAACGAAAGCTGATTAATTTCCTGATTACTGCGATAAAAATTGATGTGGTGTGCATACGTTGCTTGAACTCCAAGTTGAGACTGAAAGCCATTCTTGTCGTTAAAAAACAGCATCCCTATTCCAGATTTATCACCAATACGGGCATGCGCGTTAAGCGTTTGCAGTGCAGGTGTATTTGGAACGCCTAACCATTGTGTTCTAAACGAAGAGCGCAGCTTCATTCCTTCGTAATGTGCTCCCGCCATAGCAGGGTGAATCATGTAATAATTATCTGTGAGATAATCCGTGTAAATCGGCATACGGTATTGTGCTTTTGCTTCTGACTGAAATACTAAAACCCCACTCAGAAATACAATTAAAGAAAATGGCTTAATGCACATAGTTGGAATTTGTTACATTCGTATAACTTACACAAACCTAACAAAATGCGCCTGAACGCCATTAAATTAATCTTTGTTTTTGCCTTTCTACTAAGCAGTGCTTCCTACGGGCAGTTGAGCAAGGTGCATTATATTCCCCCTATTTCTATTTCTCAAGAACAGCCAAATAACACTCCCCTTGAACAATGGCTTTACATTTCAACTCCTAGCCAGTCAAGTGTTTTTTATACAATTACTGCTATTGGGGGTGTCTCTAAGAATTTTGTTGTTTCAAAAGATGCGCCAATGAAGCATGACATTTTGGGGCTTGTTCCTGGTGGCAGTGGGCTTGAAAGCCAAGTCATCGTTAGAAGCAATTTAGGTGGTGTAATTGGAGAAACAGGGGGGATGCCCTTGAATGATAAGGGTTTTATTATAGAAGCCGATCAGCCCATTTATGTTTCTTTGCGAATAGCCAGTCAAGCACAGGCAGGGGCATTGGTAAGTAAAGGCGAAAACGCCTTAGGTCAAGATTTCTTTTTAGGGTCTTTTGCGAATACTTTTTTAACTGGTTCTGATGTAGGCCTTGCGAACTTTTTCTCAATATTAGCAACCGAAAACTTAACCACTATTCAAGTTCAGTTTCCTAAAGCAGTTGTGCTTGAAAACTACACCGGAAGTTACCCGCTAACCATCACTTTAGACAAAAATGAATCCTATGTTGGCCTACTTGATGTTTCTACTTTCCCTGGTAACAGTGACGGATTATTGGGTGCCAGAATTACTTCGGATAAGCCTATTGCGGTTAATACAGGCAGCGCTTCAGGTACTAATGCGTCTACTGGAAACGGACGAGATTTTGGCATTGATCAAATTGTAGATACTCAATTTGCTGGTAATGAATATATTTTTGTCCGTGGTGCAGGTGACAATGATTATGAAAATGTACTAATTGTTCCCACTCAACCTGGAACGTCATTTGAGATTAATAATAATGGGACGCCAATAGCTATTAACAACGCCTATTACATCATTGAGGGAGGTAACTATATTGGTCAAAGTATGCATATAAAAAGTGACAAGCCTATTGTTGCCTATCAGGGCATTGGTGGAAAAGCTTCCAATGCTGCCAACCAAGGGATGTTTTATGTTCCTCCCCTAAATTGTAATAGTCGGGGAGATGTAAATAACATCCCCTTTATTGATGAAATTGGGTCTGCTACTTTAGGAAGTGATGTATGGAATGGTGCTTTAGCAATTGTTGCAAAAGCAGGCGCTATTGTTGAAATAAATAACGGAGATGTGAGCTTACCTGCTGGGGCGCCCGTTTCTGGAAATACTAACTATGTCACTTATGTTATAAATAATATTAATGGATCTTACAGTTTAAAAAGTAATGACGAATTATATGTGTCTTATTATACTTATGCTGGTGCAGCGACGTCGGGAAGCTTTTACTCTGGTTTTTTAACAGCCCCCTTCATACAAAGTGATATTAATGCTTCACTGCTTGGAACTTGCGTAAATACGTCTGGTGTTTCCAATACGACACTGACCACAACTTCTGGATTTGATAATTATAGTTGGGAAAGGTTAGATGTGTCTAGTGGGCTTCCTATCGTTGAATCGAATACTAAAAATTTCACGCCTGGGGTACCTGGAATGTACAGATTGGTTGGTACTTTAAACTGTTTCCCTGGAAAAAAGTACACTTCAGATTACATCAGCGTAAGCTTGTGTCCAGACGACGCAGACAATGATGGAATCCCGGATACGATTGATATGGACAGAGATAATGATGGTATATTAAATGAGACAGAGTCCTTTGGCAATGGAACGATTGATTTTAGTGATCCTTTAACGCCAATAGTCGCATTGCCTGATAACCCTTCTGCCCCCATTAATCGTGTAGCAACCTTAACAAAAAGCGCGACGAGTAATTTTTTAGGAGCACCAAATGGGGCGCTTCATTCAACTATAAACTTTAGTGGATTAGATGAAAAAACAACCTATGAGCTTAATCCTGTTTTGAATGGTGCTGCGCCGCTTAACATTCGTTTATCCGAAGTTCCTGGTCATGTACTAAACGATTTTGAAACGTTTACCATTGAGGTGTATCCCGCAACTGAAAACGTTTCGCTAGTTGATTTGGGAGGGAAACTTTTAGCTGAAATTGGGGGTGAATTCAGATTGATTCCCGATGGGGTAATTACAGGCAACAGACTAAAATTTAAATATAACCCAACACCCACAAGTTCTAGCATCCCTTTTGAAATAGTCGGTGTAAACATTGAAGGGATAAAACTTGAACACGAACTTTTTGCATCAGCAGTTTCAAAAGCTGAATTGAAGCTTACTATGGAAATCATGGATTATAAAAAAAATACAGATGCTTCCTTTTCTGGAGGGGATCTAATAATTAATTCATTAGATCCAGATAGTGACGCAGACGGGTGTGACGATTTAAAAGAATCGGGGCTGAGTGATTTTCTCCCTAGCGCACCTCCCTTTACCTTTACAAATGGAACTGTAGACGCAAGAGGGAGAATTCTTTTTTCAGGTATAACGGGCTATCCTGAACCACAAAAAGACAGTGCTGGAAAATACTTGTACTTAACGCCTGGCACTCCAATAACCATTTTGCCTTCAGACCAGCCGAATTCTACTTCGGTTAGCGAAGGGGATCAGGCTATTTTTAGTGTGGGAGCCGTTGCTGATAATTATCAATGGCAAATGGACGACGTTGACATAACAGACGATACAACCTTTAGCGGAACAAACACGAATACACTTACGGTCAATACTTCGGATACTTCACTCGATGGAAAAAAATTCTCTGTTTTGGTAAATTCCAACTCCTATTTGTGTCAAACACAATCCGGCGAAGCAACCTTGTCTGTTCTTGCTTTACCGCCAATCCAGGTACTTGATCCCGTATATTCATTTTGTGGTACTGGAAAAACTGTTGCAGACTTGAAAAGTTTAATTGACCCCGCTAAAACGTTTAACGTTTATGATGAGGAAACGGGCGGTACCGCACTTCTTGACACAGATGCACTTGTTAACGGCGAAGATTATTATGTAAGTGCAGTAAATGCTGCTGGAGGGGAAAGTGTCATTCGTTCGTTTACAACTGTTGTCGTTGCAACTCCAAATTTAACTGCGGATAAAACCAGCGTTTGTTTAGGCGAGTCTATTCATTTAACTGTAAAAAATGCTCCTCAAACAGTTACTGAATTTATGGCTGCCAATCCATCTTTAACTATGTTTTTGGAATATTCAAACGCTTCTTATTTCTATGATCCTAAAGTGCAAACTTGGAAACAAGCAGATGCATTTATAAAAGGCCTTGGGCCAGGTGCTACTATGTACCAAATTAATACACTCACAGAGCACGAAGAAGTTTGGAAGGCTCTTGTGGCAAAAAACCACCATCTAAGTGGGAAGTTTTGGATAGGCCTAAAGCAGCGTGAAGAATTGAAAGGCACACCAAAAAAAGTTGATGCCGGTTGGTACTGGTTAGATGGGAGAGTTTTAGACCCTTCTTGGAGCCTTTGGTATGATGACGCCTCAACTCCATTCAAAGATGAGCCTAATGACGCTCCTCCCCTATGCGATGTGGGTTGTACAGAAGGGGGAGATGAAGACTATGGGCAATTTAACTTTAGCACTACTATGGGTAAATACCTTAATGATATCGGTGAAAATAATGGTAATTCTAGGGCTATTGTAGAATTTCAAGGGGTTACCCAAGTAAAATGGTACAAAGAAGAGCCAGGGAAACTCAAACAAGAAATTGTAGGCGAAACATCCAATTCGCTAACCATTACCCCCGACGCAACAGGGAATATTACCTATTCTTATAGTTTTATAGTGAACGGGATTCCTTGTGGAGACCAAATTGCCATAACCGTAAACCCACTCCCTGCACCCCTAAGTGCTGATCCTATGGAATTATGCGACAACAACCTAGACGGCGATCCCAACACAAATGAGGCCCGCTTTGATTTGGCACAGCAACGAAAAGATATTATAAGTAAAAACAGTGCTGTAGATAGGGATGTCTTTTTTTATGAAACAACCCCAAAGGCCTTAAGTGTGTCGGATAGTATCGATACGGCAACGCTTTATAACTCAAGTCCAAAAGACATCTATTACCGGGTAGTTGACAAAACCACCGGATGTTTCGGGGCAGATGCGGATATTGATTCCTTTGCGCTGATCGTTAACGACCTTCCGCCAATACTTTCAATAACAGATTTGCATGACTGTGATGATACTAGTGTTGGTACTGATAAAGATGGGTTACACGGATTTGACTTGACGCAAAAAGATACAGATGTAAAGGATGCGTTAATAGCATTAGGCAAAGACCCTGCAGATTATACGTTTACTTATCATGCGTTGAAAAACGATACGACCCCCATCATAACATACACAACGGTGGCTTCAGATGCAAGCGAAAAAGAAATTTTTGTCCGTATTGAAGACATAAAAGGTTGTATCCGTTATGACAACTCTTTTAAGGTAATTGTAGATAAGCTGCCTGAACTTAAAACCACGTCAATTACATTAGAGCAATGTGAAAGTGATGGTGAGTTCAAATACGATTTAACAACATTAGAGCCTAAATTCTCGGACAATTACGCCACCGAAACCTTTTTTTATTACGAAGACTCCTCGCACATGATTCCTGTGGCAGATCCATCAAAATTTACCGCTATCACTAGCAAAAAAATCTATCTCATCATCAGCAATGCTACTTGTGAACGAAAAGACGATTTGGATAAGGGCGCAAGTGAAATAATAATTGATTTAAATATAGGGGTCAATAGTGTACCCCCTTCATTTTCAACTTTAGACTTTCCTCCGTATTGCTTTGACTCTGTTACAAGTACAACTCCAGGAATCGGAGTTTTTGACCCTTCTGTTTTTACTGATATAGAGGTTGCGGTTATAGCGTCAAATTCCAGCTACGGCTCATCCACAGTTGAATTAAATTATTATGAAACAGAACAAGATGCTGTTTACCAAAAAAATAAAATAGACACATCGTTGCCTTACTCAAATAGCAACTCCCCCTATGACCAAGAAATATGGGTGGGGATTGAGGATGTTAACGTTTCTACAATTGAGTGCCTAGGGCGTTTCAAAGTAGCTGATTTAAAGGTTAGGCCGAATCCTACTTTTGACGTTCTAAATGAACAAGTATTCTGCCATAATTATAGCCCTGAAACCATCTTTGTTACTAATCCTGGTAGTAGCTACACATATGAATGGGCTCTTAATGGTATTGCGCTGCCAAGTGTGTCGCAAAACCTTATCATTAGCGACGGAGGAGTCTATACCGTTACCGCAACAAACCCTGCAACCGGTTGCTTTACCTCCAAAGTGATAAATGTGTATGCTTCAGAAATTGCTGCGTTTGGTTCAAATGATATTAGTGTGTTTGATCTTACGGGTGATGGCCGTAATCGTATAGAAATCGATAATAGCGAAGCCGCTTTAGGCATTGGGGATTATGAGTTTGCACTAAACAGTATAGGCGGGCCTTATCAAGATAGCCCTATTTTTGAAGATGTCCCGCCAGGCATTCACACTGTTTTTGTACGTGATAAAAACGGTTGTGGTGTTGTGCAGCAAGAGATTTCCGTTATTGGGTATTCTTTTTACTTTACACCAAACAATGATGGCAAAAACGATACCTGGCAAATTTTAGGGGTAAGTGATGTATTTCAATCGGAATCGCTCATTTATATTTTTGACCGCCATGGTCGCCTCATGGCACAAATTCTTTCTGATAGCGCCGGTTGGGACGGTACATATAACGGCGAGGCCATGCCTGCGGACGATTATTGGTTTAGCGTGAAATTAGCAGACGGTAGAAGTTTCACGGGGCATTTTAGTCTGGTTAGATAGTATTTCTACTTACATGCCCCTTTGGCATAAGAGGTAACTCCGCCGTAGTTTTTGGCTACACAAGGATTAGAATACGTATACCCATCGCAACCACAAACCGGGTCGTATTCTTTGGTGCAGGCTACTTGCTTTGACGCATTTAAAACATCAATACAGTCTGGCTCGGCATCCCCTTTTCTGAAATAATAGGCAATCTCATCGTCTGCAATTTCGGGGACATCTACATAGTATAACATTAGTTTGTTGTCTTGTATTTTATAGGTGTAGTTCTTTCCGTTTGAGAGGCTAATGGTTTGATCTTTAACACTATATTTTTCAGGCTTGTTTAACTCCGAAATTGAAAAAGATTCGCCTTGAATGCCTTTGCTAAGTAACAGGCTTTCGTTTGGAAAAATCCACAGCTGATTTGTCTCAAAATTGTAGTTTTCGTTAAAGTAGCAAAAGCAGCTTACATCTTCCAAAACCCATTGCCCTTCCAATGTGTCTATTACTTGAATATCTGATTTCTGACAGGTAAACAATAGCAGAAAAAACCCAAAAACAATACTTTTCATAACCTAATAATCTCACAAACCATACCAAAAGTAGTAAAATACATGCCAATTAAGTAAATTTAGATCCCTTTAAAACAAATAGCCATTTTAATGAAATATTTATTCTCTGTTCTGTTCTTTATAATTGTCGGATGTCAAAAAGAAGCCGAATCCTCGGCGTTACTTATTGATGAAGAAGCCTGCCCCACTCACGCGCTGCCCGTAGTTTATATTGATACTAACGATATTCCTATAGACAGTAAAGAAGATTATGTCGAAGGCACTATAGAAATCATGGGCGCTGGTAATCTTGAAAGTCTAGCAGAGCAGAGCATGAAAATAAAAGGTCGGGGGAACTCCACTTGGTGGCTGGGAGAAACGTGGGGCAAAAAGCCTTATCAGGTAAAGTTTAACGATAAAACCGCTATACTAGGTATGCCAGAAGATAAAAAGTGGGTAATGTTGGCTGAGCTAAGTGATAAATCATTGATTCGAAATAAGATCGCTAGAGATTTAAGCCATATGAGCGATTTGGAATATACCCCCAGATTAGAATACGTAGCGCTCATGTTAAATGAACAGCCACAAGGTATTTATTTGATTGGTCAAAAAGCAGAAGCCTCTGATAACCGAGTAAAAATTGGGGATGATGGGTATCTCATTGAGATTGATAATTACGACCGAATCGATCCTGAGGACGTGTTTTTTATCTCTGAAGCTTTTACAACAGTTTTTCCTTCAAGTGTGTTTAACATCAAAGAACCCAGTTTGGAGTATGGCTCTGACAAATATCTTGCAATTGAAAATCATATAAAAGCGTTTGAGAGTGTGCTTTTTTCAACCGAATTTGATAATCCCAATACAGGGTATGAAACCTATATTGATGTTGACAGTTTTATAGATTGGTTCTTGGTTAATGAAATTTCCAAAACGGTAGATGCAAAGGTTTACTCAAGCATTTATTTTAGTTATGTCCCAGGAAATAAAATTAAAATGGGTCCGGTATGGGATTTTGACCTTTCTTTTGGAAACGTTGACTATGATGATCCCCAGTATTTTGAAGGATTTTGGGTAAAAGAAAACCCATGGATAAAGCGTCTTTTTGATGATCCTGCTTTTGAGCAACGGGTTCGTGACAAATTCACCTCTAACTATTATAATAAGCGTTCAGAAATTTTAGAAAAAATAGATTGTCACGCTAGCTACATTGATGCGTCGCAAAAAATAAACTATGCTATTTGGGGAACTTTAGGAATACGGGTTTGGCCCAACCCTGTTTGGTTTGACACCTACCAAGAGGAGGTTAACTATCTAAAAAGTTGGCTTTCTGACAGAATCGATTGGTTAAATTATAACTTGTAATATTTTATAAACCCCTCCGAAGAGGGGCTTTTGATTGCTATTGTGCAATATACCCTTCTTCAAAAGAAGTTCGAACGGCATAAATAGCATCTCCCGTATGCACCATAGGCCATGGACTACTCATCATTTCTGGATACATAGAAGCAAAATACGTTTGTGCTTGCACCATCATATCGTCTAAACTGTCCCAACTGTCAGAATACGCCATGATTTTGTACTGGAATCCCGCACCCGTGTGATGCTGAAGCGCCCTTACTGAAGTGCATGCTTCACTTTTTACAAATCCATCGTAAAAATGAAAAAACATTCTTTCTGCGTCTGCGACAGAAGCGTTCTGAGCTACCTCAAACTGAACTTCATATACAAAACGTTCTTGAGCATGCGCAAAAACCCCTAAAAGGAATAGGGTTACTATAGTTAATAATCGTGTCATTGTTAAACTTGTTTTGATTGTTGTTTTAAATATAATAAATTTTAATATACCCTCCTTCCATCAATTAAAAAACCCCTCCGTAAAGAAGGGGTCTATTGGTGGTCCCACCTGGACCTGAACCATTTTGTTAAATTAATGGTTATCAATGTTTTAAAGAAATTGTTTTTGTCCCGTTAACCCACTAAATGGGTCAACTTGACCCACCGGTGGGTTAAGTTTCTTTTAACAAAAATGGGTAAGAACCTTTTGGGACTATCCTAAATTGTATAAGTTATAAACACTTTAATTATTTCCTATAACTAAATCTGTTATTCTTTGTCCACTTGATGTGTATTGAAATTCTGGATACGTCACACTATTTGAATTCAAATCAACAACAATTAATGAGACCATACTTCCACCACTATTTTGTTCTGAACTTCCTATGATTTGATTATTAGAA